>NZ_JABMCZ010000002.1:1200000-1500000 GCF_013186535.1 Nocardia terpenica | reverse complement strand
TGTCTCGGTGTTGTTGAGGGTGTGCTTGGCGACCTCGGCGGCGATCTGGTCGGCCCGGTTCTGGGCGATCAGGATGATCGACCCCTGGAGGGCGCCCAGTGTCGACAGTACGAGGTTGAGCAGGATGTACGGATAGAGATCGTGTCCGAGCCCGCTGGTGAGTATCCAGGCGCTCATGACCGCGGAGAACGCGAACACGAACACCCAGCTGCCCATGTGGTGGCGCATGAGGTCGGCGGCGCGTTCACCGAAGCTGAGCTGGTTGCCGGTGCGGACGCCGGGGTGGTGGTGCCAATGCTTCACCCGGCCTCACTTGCGTTTGGCATCGCGGACACGCGCCATCTTGACCTGGTCCTGGACGGCGGTGTTGCCGTGGGCGTTGGCCCAGCGGTTGACGTGATTGAGTACCGCGCCGGGCGGCCGGTGCCCGTTGTGGCGCAGGTTGATTGCGTCTTCGGCGCTGGCTTGGTCCCAGATCGGGAACGACCCGTCGGAAAACCCGAACTTCTGGCGGGCGTCGGCGGTAGGTGCGCCGGACGCGGTGCGATTCGCACGGTCCATGAGCGTTGCCTCCTAGATGATGGTGATCGAAGTCGGCACGGACGCCACCGCGGGCACCCGCGGTGACCATGGGCGGGGTGGCGATACCGGGAGACTGCGCCGCCCGATCCGCAGGCCGGTGATGATGCAGGCTCGTGCGAGGTGGTGACGCAGCTGGAACAGGCTGGAGGCCACCATGATCCGGTGATGCCTTTCGGTCGATGGGATGCCCGTCTCCCCGGATCCGCTGCGGGGAGACGGGTTCGGGGAGACGGCGCTATCCAGTTGTGCACGGCATAGTGGTAACCCAGTGCCGCTCTGGGAGTTTGGGTGTGTCAGGCACTCCCGAGCGCGGGCAGCAGGATCGGCAGCAGGTCAGCGGCCAGCTTCAGGATGTCGTCGACGATGGTGATCACGGGGTCACCCCCTCTCGATCGTGGTTGGGCGGCCGGGGCTCGGCAGCGAAGTCGATGTAGGGTCGCCAGCGGCGTTCGGTGGTGGCGATGGCGTAGCGGGCGGCATCCAAGGAGTGGTCAGCGACCTTGATCGGTGCGTCGATGCCCTGTTCGGTGGCCTTGGAATCCCAGCTGTAGCCGGTGACTTCGGACAGGAATCCGGTGCAGCGGGTGGATACCCGCAGCTTCCCTGCGCCCAGGAGCGACGAGACGAGCCGGATCCCGTACAGCACGTCGTTGTCGGCGGCCGCGGTCAGTACGCCGTCTTCGCGCAGTTGCACGCGGAAGGAGGCAGCGGCCGGGTCGACGACGATCGCGCCTGGTGCGCTCGCCTGCACGTGCCCGGTGGCCGGGTGCGGCGGCAAATGCTGTGCGGCAAGCCATGTCCGGATCTGGGCCGACAGCTGGCCGTCGGTGAGCCGGGCGGCGTCGCTGGATGCCTGGTATCGGTATTCGTCGATCAGGTAGAGCACGCCGTCGACGCCGACGCCGAGCAGGATCGCGCTGGTGGGGTTGGTGGTGCCGTAATCGACGCCGACAGCGACCACGTCTTGCATGACCGGCAACCGATCCCAGGCGATCACATGCCGGGTCTCGTCCCACGAGTCGTAGACCGCGCCGTCGGCGGCCACCCATTCGCCGAGCACGAACCGCCGATACCACAGGCCGGTGTACTCACGCTTGTACTGGTTCTTCTTCTCCTCCGACAGTGCCGGGTTGTCGTCGAGAGTGAATCGCCAGGTGCGCCAGTCCGGGAGCTGCCCGGACCGGATGCGGTCGAGATAGTCCTTCTTCAGCCAGTGATTCGGTGAGTCGGGGTTGGTGGTGCCGAACAACTTCGAGGAGTCCAGGCTCATGCGGCCCAAGACCTGCTTGAAGAAATCCTCCTGGATGACGGTGATCTCGTCGAGGTAGGCCCCGGCGACGGTTAGGCCGCGCAGCGACTTCTCCGCTTTCACGTCGGATGCGCCGAGGACGTAGACGCGGCGGCCCAGGATGTTCGCGGTGCCCGCCCCGACGGTGTAGGAGACGCGGTAGGCGAGTGGCCCGAACAGCGCTGGGTCGCGCATGGGCTCGATGACGTTGCGGGCCAGGCTATCTCGGGTGCGGCCCACCATGATCAGCTGTCCGCCGGGCGGTGGGTCGGCGACGAACATCTGCCACCGCAGGATGGAGGAGATGGTCTTGCCGGAGCGGATCGCGCCGTCCCACACGTTCGCCCGAGCGTCGGCTTCGACGATGCTGACCGCCTGCTTACGTGAGATCGGCAGATCTTCCAGCAGACGGTTCATTCCGGTGTCGGTTCCCCTCGAGCGTGGTCGGCCTCGACCGCGGACTTCAGGTTGCGGGCAAGGTCGGCCAGCATGGAGCGGTCGGCGGCGACAGTCTCGTTGGCTTGGCTGTTGACCAGCTCGGTGAGGCTGCGCAGCGCCAGCGACAGGGCGGTGTAGCCGTCGCGGAGGTCCCGCAGTGGTGGCAGGGGCAGTGTGACCGGGATCAGTTCGCCGTCGCCGCGTTCGTAGGTGGTATGCGGGCTCCAGAGCCGCTCGTGCAGGTCATCGATGCGGGCGGCGATCATCTCGGCCATGTCGAGGCGGCGGCCCTTCAGTTGCTCGAGACGGGCGGCTGTCGCCTCGGCGGTGATGGCTTGGTCGAACCGCAGGCCGAGCTTATTCGCCCAGTAGGTGATGGTGCGCGGGTCGACGCCGAGTTCGGCGGCGATCTGGTTGCGGCCCTTCCCGACGGCGTGCAGGTCGATGATGCGTTGCCTGCCGGTGTCGGTGATCTTGCCGGACCCACCCCGCGCCCCGGATCTCTTCGAGCGGGCGTTTCTGGGCTTCGGCGGCATCAGGTGCGGAACCTCGCCGCCCAGGCCGCAATCTTGCGGTCGGCCCGGTCACGCACCGCCGAGATGGGGTTGAGAACCGGTGCGCCGTTGGCGTCGACGATCAGCAGCCCGGTCTCGGACAGGAGTTGCGTGGACTCCTGGAACTCGGCCAATGCTTCGCAGTAGCAGGCGAATTCACCGAGGGCGGTAGGTGTCAGCTCGATCCGCGAGGCCAGCTGCTGCCATACCTGGCGGCCCAGCTCGGTCAGCCATTCAGGCGGCTCCGGTGCCCCGGTCGACGCCGCCATCGGTGTCTGTGACGCGCGGCGCAGGGGGATTACGGGGAAGTCCGCAGCGGTCATGGTCACCTCGTCGGAGTCGATGTCTGCTGGCCATCCCTGCCGGTCCGGGCTGGCAGGGATGGCCAGCGGCGCGGATTACGAGCCGCTCAGGGATGCGCGGCCCGCGGCCGCGGCCTGGCGGCTGCCGCGCAGGCCGGTGGTGGACCGGTTGACGCGGCCCAGTCGGCGACCGGCGCCGGTGAAACGGTTGGCTGCCATGGGGTTTCCCTCCTTCCTGGATGCATGCGAACGCCCTCACCGGCGGCGGGCCGGTGAGGGCGATCAGAGAATGGCTCGGGTTGGTTACTCGCCGGAGTCGAGGTCGATGCCGAGGATGCGTGCGGCTTTTTCGCCGTCGATGTACTTGTCGCCGAGCTGCAGCAACCCGGCTTCGCGGAGGAACCTTTCCTTTTGGGCGCGGCTGCGGAAGCAGATCGCGAACCAGTACTCGGAGTCGTTCATGGCGGCGAATTTGGCCGCCCAGTCCTTGCTGGCCCCGGATAGCCCCTTGCCGAGCGCGTTGAGCATCGCTTTCGTGTCGCCTTCGAGGCTACCGGTGGACTCGTCGCGGACGTTCGCGAGCGGATCAGGGTGCGGTTGCCTGTTCAAGGCGGCCGTGACTTCCTCGCGGGAGGCTTGCATTTTCGCTCTGCCCGCTTTCAGAGCGTTTCGAGCCTCATCGGACAGCGGCATTCATCACCTCGGCGCGGAAGATCTCCAACTCTGCGAGTGGGAACCAGCGGAGAATTGTTTCGTAGTCGTCGGGATAGAAATCGCGGATCGGTCCGAGGTAGTCGTAGCGGATTCCGTCGAGGCTGCGGCCGAACATTTGATAATCCGGTCCCATGAGCCAGCCTTCACGCTTGATCCGAGCCCAGACTTCTTTCGTCGTCCAGTCCCATATCGGGGACTGGCGGCGGGTGCGGTTTTTCACCGGCCCCCACCGTTTGAACGCCATCATCCGCTGGGCGGAATCGGATGCTCGCACGCCATCAGCGATCCAGGTTCCTGGTGTGGCATATTCCTCCCGCATTAGAATGTCCCATTCTTCGCGGGTGGGTACCCACAGGTTGGCGGCTTCGATGATGGCGCATCGGTCCGGTGGCTGGAATACGAAGGCGTCGAGCATCCGCCAGAACGCATCTGCTGGCAGGTCGATGATGCGGGTGTCGAACCGCTGCTCGTAGCGGTCGAGGTCGTCTCGGACGAACTTCAGTCCGGGGACGATGGACTTGTGTATCGGGATGACGTCGATGCCGTGGGCTTCGAGCTCGAACCAGAGGGCGACGGAGTCCTTGCCGCGGGAGAAGTTGAGAATCACCGGATGGTCGGCTGCGGCGAGGGTTTCCAGCATTTCGGTCGACGACGGCATTCCGGGAATCGTGATCACGAGGGTTCTCCGGTACCTGAATGCGTGATGCCGGCCAGTGGCGCTCTTGATCGTGGCGAGTTGTGCATAGGCAATTGTCCTTCACTGTGCAGTGAAGCTTGCAGAGCCTCACTTCCCCACCATAGGGCACCTAGGGAAGGGTTAGAGTCCTGATTCCTGATGGTCCCATCTGGGTACTGAGAACCATCTACAGTACCCCCTGAATTTCCCTGTGAGCCTCTAGTTTCTTCTGAGGTTGAGGGAGTTTGGGTAAGTCATCTCAGGGGCTTGAAGACTGATTCTGAGGGAATTTCAAGAAAGGAGTTACCAACCACTTGACAACCAAGGCTGTGTGTTGTGTGATGGTTGTGAGGGGGTTGAATACCTTCCTCACCTTCAGCCACTTGGGTACCTGACTCTGACTGATTGCCAGGGTTGCCCCAACAATCCGCCTAATGGCACGGCGTACTCATATTGTCTTCTGGGTGAATCCTTTCCCTCGGGGGATGTCGCACACAGCCTTACCCACTGCGTGGCCCCTGTATGTCCTTTGAGAACTCCACAGTGTGATTGCCAGAACAGAGGAATTCTGTTCTTCCATTCTGCGGCGAAATCCGTCGCAGTAGTTCACTGGGAGAAATCATGTCCAACCGCAAGAAGTCCCGTGCCGTCGAGCCGAAGCCCGAAGCCGAAGCCGCCAAGCCGAACCCGTACTGCCAAACGTGCGGCACCCGGCTGGCTCCGGAAGAAGGCGACCCGTTCAAGGGGTCGGCCCTGCTGTACGACAACGACGACTTCGCGAATCTAATGGGTGCACTGTTCCTTTCCGGCTGGTGCTACGAGGTTCTGCAGCGCACTGCCGACGACGGCCGCCCTCGAGTGGTCGTCATCGGAACCCCAGTCGACGCAGGCGGAAACCGCCGCGACAACCGGCGGACTCTGTCGGCCACCTTCGAGCACATCCCCGGAACCGGCTGGGCCTGCATGGCCGAGATGACTGGCTACTTCCACCAGACCACCGGCGCGCTCCAAAACCGGACGCCCGATCAGCTCGTCACCTACATCGGCAACAACACTGCCGAATGGGTGCTGGCACCGATCGACGAACCGGAACCCGAGCCTGAGCAAAAGCCTAAGCGTAAGCGCGGCAAGACAATCAGCGAGCCCGAGCCCGAACCGGAGACCACCGTCAACGGTGAGGACCAGGCGCAGCCGGTGATCGACCCTGAGTCGAAGGGTTTGCCCGCCGGATCCACTCCTCCCGAGACCGAACCGGCCCCCGAAACGGAGGCCGAGCCGGAAACCGAGCCCGAACCGCAACCCGAGCCTGAGCCGGAGGCGGCCGACCCCGAGGTCACCGCCGAAGACGAAGCCGAGGTCGACAGTGAGATCCAGGACCCGGATCTGCTCGGCGAAGAAGTGATCGAGGAAGCACCCGAGACCGTAATGGCCTGACACGTCGAGCCGGACCGAGACAGCTGGAATCTGCCTCGGTCCGGCCCTGGTCAGCCTAATCGCACCAACCAGAGAGCACGAGGAATGGACAACACACAGGCAGACAACGGCGACGGCCTCGACAAGGACAAGCTCGCCGCACGAATCCGGAAACTGTTCAACCAAGCCAACGGCACCGACAACGAGGCCGAGGCGAAAACGTTCCGGGAGCGCGCATTCGAGCTGCTGGCCAAGTACGGCATGGCCGAAACCGACGTACAGACCGCAGGTCTGGGCGGCGGCGACGCGGGCCAGATCATCCGAATCCGCGTCAAGCTCCGCAGCCCGTACCGAGACCAGCGCATCCACCTGCTCGCCGGGATTGGTTACGCCCTGCACTCACGGGCCGTTCTCGAAGGTGACGGAGTGGTCGCCATCGTCGGCGTCCGGCGTCACGTCGAACGGATCAAATTCCTCAAGCCGTTGATCGAGTTGCAGATGATGAACGCCGCCGGGAACCACGTCCCCGACGATCCGTTCGACATCCGCGGCGTGCGAGAGGACCGCAAAGGCTTCATGCGCGGCTACGCCGACGAGGTCGCGGTCCGCATCGCCCAGACCGAACGCGAATCGGCGAAAGGCACCCCATACGAGGCGCTGCTCACCGAAGAGACCGCCCGAGTCGAGACCGCGTTCAAGAAGCTGTACCCGGTCACCGGCAAGTGGACAGCAGAACACGGGAACTCCGACGGCTACCGCGCCGGAGGAGCCCGCGCCCGCACCGCCGACATCGGACAGAACCGGATGGCCGGAGGCAGACAGCAACTAACTCGCTGACACCATGCCCCAGCTCGCTTCGCGGGCTGGGGCATTTCCACCCTCTTCCTAGCGTAAGGAGCACACGTGCCCTCCACTCAGCCCATCGAATTTTCCGACAACGAAGACTCCCGATTGACCATCGTGGAACTCGACGAATGCCTGTATCTCCGAATCCGACCACCGGACGACGCAGATTCCGCTGGATTCGGCTACGACCTCGACGAAGACCAAGCCGAAACCGTCATGGCCGCCATCGCAGCATGGCTGAAACAGCGACGTGGCTGACCACCGATCACCGACCCGACTGGGGCCTGCCGGACATGCGCGGCAGCACCGCCACCCGTCGGCTGGGGCCGGGCCGGTGGGAAGTCGAAGTCCGCTGGCCCATCCGGCACTGACGAACGAAGCCAATCACCGAACCGTAGCTCAGCTCACCCGGCTGGTGCCCCCACCTCGATCGAGAAACGATATGGACCGCAAAGAAACACCTGACCAACTGCTCAACATTCTACGAGACGTGACCCGTACCTGCATTCGTGCCACGACCGACGAGGACGAAGAGATCTACGTCGCCAGCAAAATTCCCGACTTGCTCTACACCATGTGGAAAGCGTTCCACGAGCTCGACAAGGCGCTGACCGTTGGCGAACCGCTCCCGGCAGCATGGCAGCGTGCTGGCCGAATTCCCCAGGCGCGCTGATGGATACCGACGACATGCTGCACAACCTACGCGTGTACGCCGAAGATGTGCTCCGCGAACACGATCAGCTGCTCGCAGCAAACGAACTACCTCAAGGCACGGCCGGGGCATTCGCTCGGCACGCCTACACACTCGCTCACGAATTCGCCGCCCTCGATATCGGACTCTGCGGCGGCAAGCCCATACCCCGAGCCTGGGGCAAAGCGCGAACATCCGAATAGGAGAACCCAGCCGACCTCGATCCCACGCGGGGAGATCGGCTGGGTTCCTCATTCCGGTCACACACACGGGGAAACTGCCGCGCTCAAGAAGAGGGTTGGCGGGCGCGCTGGCTGAGCGAATCCCACCCCGCGTCGCGGCCGGTGAGGGGTTGCCGTGGTGACCGAGCCGCACACCCCCGGACCATCCGGGGCAGACTGCGGCGACGCCGAGAGCGTAACCCCCACTGTCGGACAACTGCATAGCCGACCGACAACCCCTCACCCGCGCGCACGCGCGCATCACCACCCATTCCCCAGGGAAAGACCGTGCGCCGCACCCACAGTGGACTCGGTCTTCGCCGGTCCGTGTACATCACGGATCCAATCACCAACACACACGAGTAGGAAAGACACCTCAGCATGAGTGACGACCTCGACCCCTTGATGAACGCGAGCCCCGCCGACTTGGCTCGAACCGCGTTCATGGGCATCCTGATGGCCGGTATGGTCGCCGTAGGGCCCGAGTTCAAAGCTCCGGAGCCATTGCCCGGACTCAAAGCCGCCATCGTCGAGGCAACCGCCGCCACCATCAAGCTCGCTGCGATGCTCGGTGCGTCGCAGGGCGAGCTGGAGGATGCAATGAACAAGATCATCTGTAAATTCGTTGAAACCCAAGGGAAATGAGGTCGGACAGCGGATTAGAACCGACGACGCGAGCAAGCAGTTCGGCGATCACGACACCGGAATCGGCTACGCCGCTGCGGATGCGGCCGTGGCGCGGGCGCGCAGTGCGGCGCGATGGCAGGTGACGCACAGGCCGCGCGCCCCGTGGACTACGCATTCGGGTTCCTGCTTGGCTTTGGCGCGGGTCGTGAGCGGCCGCTGACACCTGCCGCAATGCGAGGGCCGCGCGGCTGGGGAGGCATGGCCGCGCGCCCGATAGACAGTGCTGTAGCAGCCGCGGCACAACCCGTGCGCCGCATGAGTTACCGCGTTCTTTCCAGCGAAGACGCGTTCGCAACGACGGCACGCCGAGTGGTCGTCTGGGACGGGTGTGCCGAGTAGGGCCAGCAACGCCACGCGGGTGGCATGGTCTCCGGAACAGGCGATCCCGGCCATGACGACACCGGCCGCGGGTTGCTGCTCGAGATCCCAGACGACGGTGCCGATCGTCAGTGCATCTCGCGCGCAAGCACGAAGACGCGGGCAGCGGGTTTTACAGGCGGCTATCGCTCGCTCGGTACGAGGCAGATGCTCCCAATTCGGAGCTTCGCCTGATTGGAGCCAGTCGATCGGGCGGTAAAAGCACGGTGGCTGCCGCGTTTCCTGATGAAACCCCATATCAGTGATTGTGCCGAGCGAGTCTGTCACCTGGCAAGAATTCGTCCTCGTCGGCCCCGGCGTGTGTGCCCCGTTTCACTCGCTGGGGTGCGGAATTCAATATTCCACTTCATCGGCGGGTGTCCGTCGACTATTCACTATCGCATCCGGCGGGGAAAGATCATCGACACTGCCCGCGCGAAATACTGGCAGAGGAGTCCGACATTGAGCGCTGAAACCGGGAAGATCTCGGATGGTTCGCACACGTTCGACGAACTGTACGAGTACCGGTGTCTCTACCACGCGTTCGCCGCCAACCGATGGGCGCAGACCGGCGACTACGAGGTCCACCGCAGCCGTTGTCATCACGACGGCGAACCCTGCGGCGACGGCGAATGGTTCATCGTTGTCGCGGAAACCCCCGAAGGCCAGGTCAACAACCACTACCCCCTCAAACACTGGGACCGCTTCTACCGGGTACCCGAGCGAGACCGCGCCGCTGAATGGGACGGGCACACCCCGGCGCAGGCAGCCGAGCGGCTGGCGAAAATCCTCGCCGCCGAAGCCGCCGCCTACACAGCCCGCACCTGCGCTGCGGAGCAGAGGTCGTGAGCGACAACGCGGGCGAGCCGCTGGTGTTCCTGGACGACGCCCAGCGCATCGAGGTGATGGTTCAGCTGGAGCGGATTCCGGCTCTCCTCCAGGAGCTGGACATCACGCTGACACGCCGGGCACGCTTCACACTGCCCGGTCAGGCCGGAAATCCCGCACGGGCAGGGCAGCATTTGCCGTTCCGTCTCGACGCCTCGCGCGCGATCGACGACCTCGATGTCGTGCTGCGCGTGTACACACACCGGCTCGCCAGTCATCTCAGCGGCACTTGGCCGCCCGAGGACACTGCCGATCGGGCGCGCTGGCTACAACAGGTGCTCCCCGACATCGCAGCCACCGTGCCCGCATTGGACGGGTTCGCCCAGGCTGTCACTACCGCCTACCAGCAGGCGATGCAGGTGATCGACCGGCCACCGGACCGGCTGCACCTCGGCACATGCGAAGGCTGCGGCGTCGGCCTGGACTGCGCACCCGGCGACGACATCGCCGAATGCCGGTGCGGTCTCCGAGTGCCGGTCGCGTCGCGGCGTGCAGAGCTGCTGCGCAGAGCGCATGGCAGGCACGGCAGCGCGGACTACTGGGCGCGGACGCTGCCCTGGTTCGCCGGAATCCAGATCACCGCCGCTGCGGTGGCGAAAGCCGGACAGCGAGGCAAGCTCGCTCGCTACAAGGTCGGCGGCCGATTCGTATACAAGCTCGGTGACATCCTGGACTGGCACGCCGCCCGACTGGCTCGGCTGGCCGGGACAGTCGATGGCTAGCCCGATCGCCGTCGCATACGCGGACTGCATCGACGTGCCCTGCCCGGAATGCCAAGCCCCGCAGAGGCAATGGTGCATGAACCCCATCAACCAACGTCCAAAAGCCATCGCGTGTCTCGCCCGCTACAAAGCGGCCGAAACACCCCGACCGCACTGAATAATCGAACTACCCACCTCCGTAGCGATTTCCGACCTCGGGATGTATTTCGGGAATGGATTGCATAAGTAAATTCCCTGTGTAAGATCACAGATGACCGGAAACGGAGTGGACGCCAACACTCACCGGTCATATCGAGAAGAAACCACGCAAGCACCGGGATTCCGGGAAACGTACAGCACGCGCATTTCCGGTATGCGATCTGCGCCATTCCGATGGTATTGCCGATCGAAACCGGGATATTCGAGCGACAGCGCCATCCGGTCGCAAATAGGCGACGTGAATCTCGGGTGACAATCGAATGAGAGGCCAACTGCATGAAAAAGGCGCTCAAACCTGACGATTTGTTGATCCTGCATGACGCAGGAAAGAAGCGGCAGAAATGACCAAGAACAATAACGTCCACACCGAACTCGTCGCCGAGGTCGAGAAACACAACACCGACGACCTCATCGAAACCCTCGGATTCTTCAACCGTTGGGGAAACCTGACCAACGCTCAGCGCCTGGCCCGCAGCATCCTGCATCGACTCGGCGTGCTGTGGGAAGCAGACGATGTCGCCTACGCCGTCATAGTCCCCACCCTCCGGGCACGCCACCCCGAGATCAACGCCGCATACAAAGCATGGAAGGGGGATAGCTCGACCCGAACCGCTGAAGAAGTAGTAATCGCTGCCGCTCGCGAACTCCCGACCGAACAGCGGCGGCGCCGGTGAGCGAACGCATGATGACGCCCGGATATCGATCGACGGTCTTCAGCTTCGAATCGAAGGCTCGCCAGTACGCATTCCGCGATACACCGGGCATCAACTACGAACGGCATGCCGAAGGCCCACTTGGTGCACACACTGTGATCGATTGCCTGCTGTGGCGGGATGAGGCCGGACTGCTGCGCGGCATCCTCAACTACTATCCGACCGACAGCCGATGGGAGCGGCAGGGTGCCGTGAACGTCTTCGTCGACCCGGACTGTAGGCGGAGAGGAATAGCAGCCGCACTCATTGTGGAAGCGCTGGCGCGCTGGCCGATTGATCTACAGCAGCAGAGATACAGCGCCGCAGGATGGCGCTGAGGGACAAGCTGGAACGGAGGAATCCCAACGCGCTATAACTATGCCACGCAGACGGTTACCTATGGATCGAGTCGCTCGATGCCAGCACGTCCAGTAAGACAACTGGTTGCGCCTCAAGACAAGTCGAGGCGCAACCGGTTTCAGGATTCGAACCAGCCAGTTCGGCGTTTGTATTCGTAGTATTCGTCAGGCTCCGTCCAATCTTCCGGCTGATACGGGTTGGTGGGCTGCGACGAGGTTGGCCGCGAACTGGCTGGTTCGCTGACCGCGATCGGGAATGCCGAATACCTTTGTGGCTGTGGAGGAATGTTGGGCGTTGTCGGAGCATTGACCGTCGGTGGTGCCCACTGGTCATCTGGTCCTGGTGCCTGTAGCGACTTCGGAGTGGCGGGTGGTGCGGGCGGAGGGCTGTTCACCGCTTGCCGGTAGGTGGTGGAGATGAGTTCGGCGAGTCCAGCTGGCCCGCGGGCGAATGCGACTGGGTCGATCCTCAGCGATTGCAGATGTCCCTGCGAATCGACCGACACAGCAACGCCGTCTATCTGTACGGTGCGGCCTGACATGGATTGGTCAGTAACAGTATTCGATTGAGCAGGGGTATTCCTGTGCGAGGCTGCTGTGGCGGATTGGTGTATCGCCAGCGCGTCGGCGATCAATTGTCCGGCGTGGCTGGTGTCAGCGCGTGTTGTGACGGTCAACTGGATCAGGTATCGATCCGCGTCTGTTCCGGTGATGATGTAGCGGGTGTCGGCCCAGAAGGTGAGTGTTTCGATGGTGTAGGTGCCGACGATCGCTGCGGACGGGTAGCCGTTGTAATCGCTTGTGTGGGCGCTGATTTCGTTCCAGCCGGGCATCCGGCGTGAGTCGGTGAACGCGCACCGCAACAGCGCGACGGTGTCTACCGGGCCGGAGAGTCGGCCGACGGCGACGACGGCGTTGTCGGCCCACTCTGCGGTGGGTGCGTCGGGTGGTAGTGCCCACACGCCGTAGGTGTGAGGCAGAACGTCTCGGGCGACTTTGCGCCAGCCGGGGGCGACGGCGAGGGAAACCACAGGGGCGCCGGGGGTTTCGGGTTGGACGGGTGTGCAGTCGACACCGACCGCGGACAGGTATTCGGTCACGCTCGGCAGGGGGTGCGCCGAGGTGCCGGTCGAGGTGGTCATCAGGTGGCTCCGGTGGCGGTGGCCTGGTGGGAGAGTTGGATTTGGGTGCTACGCGGTGGGGGAGCAAACCAGGACGGGGCATCGGGCTGGGCGAGCAGGACTCGCTGCTGTGGATGGGACAGCAGGTATCGCAGCAGGGCCAGCAACGTGTTCGACTCGCATCGCATCAGGTAGACCGGGACCGAGACGCGCTCGGTGGTGTCCCACAGCTTGTGCTGCACCGGCTCCCGAGTGTCCTTCAGCTGCATCCCGATGACGGCGTAGCCGCCGGTCTGCGCGGCACCCTGTACCTTGTCGGGTGCGATCGCGGCCATCTCGTCCCACGCGACGAACTGTTGCTTGCTGCGTCCGAGCAAGGGAAACCGCATGATCCGGCGGACCCCGTCGGGGTAGAGCTCGACGGTCACGGTGAAGTAGGCGATCAGGAAGATCAGGAAGAACACCGCGAGCAGCACGCCGATGACGAGCGCGAACGTCGCTCCGGCGGAGTTGTTCTTCGACAGCGGCAGCAGATCCGACCCGGACCCGGTCTTCCAATCCAGCCATGCCGCGATGCCGTAGCCAGCGCCGCCGCCGAGGATGAACAACAGCGGCAACGTGATCCGGCTGGCCCGCAACTCGACACCGCCGCCGTGGACATCGTCCACCGTGTGGCGCACGCCGGGCAGCCAGGTGTCGAGCAGCCCCGACATGCTCAGAATGGCCACGACAGCACCCGCGACCAGGACGACCGCCGCGACCGAACCGATCACCGTCACCGGGGTGGCGGTGTCGGCGACCGATACTGCCCATGCCACACCGATGACCGCCAACCCGGCCGCAACTATGGCGGGGACGATGCGCCCCGCCGCTGAGCCGCTGACCGGCCAGTGAGGAACCCACTCGACCGGGGGAAACGGTTGGTGTGGCTGTGGTGGGGTCACCATTCCCAGACTTTCTGAATGATCTTGGGTGTGAAGTAGGCGGTCAGTGCGCCGACTCCGGCGCCGACGACGAACCCGACCGCGGTTCCGACACCGGGGACAGCTGAGCCTGCTGCGGCACCGACGAGGGCGTCGGTCCCCGCGGCGGCGAGTGCTGTGGCCGCGGTGCCGGTGGCCATTCCCGCTGCGGTGCCGCCGCTTTCACTGACCACGGCCTCGGTGGGATTCATGCCGCCGTGGATGTCATCGGCGATGGCGGGGACCGTGCCGATCGCGTTGCCGATAATGCCGAACCGGCTCAGCCCGGAGGTGAGGCCCGAGGTCCAATGCCCGTCCTTGCCGTACTGTCCCCAGTTCTCCACCCACTTCAGCACTCCGGCATCACCTGCGTCCTTGGCCGCGCCTTCCAACCCCATGCGGGTGCCTTCAGTCATCGCTCCGGCGATCGTGGATGCGGTTGCGGCGGGGATGTCGGGTGCCCAGAACGAGGCGGGATTCGTCGCGATGGCATCGGAGACCGCTTTCGGGTCTTCCTTCTTGATCCGGGTGATCGCACCGGCTTCCAGCGCCAGCGCGGCCGCCGGTGCCATCCGGTCGATTTCGGTGTTGGCGTCGGCGATCTTCTGCCCCCACTTCGCGTCCGCGGCGAGCAGGGTCGTCGCCAGGCCGGGCAGGCGGGCCAGCTGGACTCCGGCATCGGAGTCGGGGTCGGCGATGTTGTGCACGCTCCAGTCGTCGCCGACGGTCACCGGTGGCTTCACATAGTTCTGGAAGATCGTCTTGATCTCCGAGAGCGGGTGGTCCATCTCGTTGTGCGCGCCGGTGCAGGCGTCGGCGAGATCGTCGTAGGCGGTGGCGACCGCCCGCATCTCGGTCTGTTCCTTATCGGCTTTGCCCTGCGCGGCGTCTTTGGCCTGTCCGGTCCAGGTGAACCCGTCGTGGATCGTGGTTTGCATGGTCGCGGCGGCCTTGACGATCGCGTCGGCGAGACCGGACGCGTTTGCCGCGACCGTCGTCAGACCCGAAAGATCCCAGGCCAGTACTTCTTTCGGCGTGGACATACCCGTCTACTTCCCGGTGTTGTGGCCGGTCGGTCGCGCCGGTGGCATCGGCTTGGGAGCGGGCTTGTGCGGGTCTCCGTTATTGAGATCCCCCACCGTGACCAGCCGCTGCGCCGCATCTTCATCACTGCCGTGGAACGTATTCGCCGACTGGGCAAGCAGCGCAGCGAATTCGTTGAATCGTGCCTTCAGCACATCCTTCGCTGTTGTCGTCACCGAATCGGAACCACCGAGATGTGTCCCGACGATCGAGCCTTTCAATGCCTTCGACACCGGATCGGCTCCCAAATTCGGTGCCTTATCGATATCTTGCGGAAGCAACGCCAGCACCGCAGCCGCTTCACGCAGACTGTCGGGATTCACCTCGAGCGGCATGACCGCGATCCCCCTTCTGTCGTCTTCACCGACCGTACGGCACCGCGAGCCACCGCTCCGCGACACCGACTGGCCCGCACGAGAGCTGTCCAAGCCACCGCAGCATAGCCCACCCACACCTATGATCACGGGCCCTCGCACGTCCTTAACAGGCAACGGAAAGAAAGGCGATCGACCCGCCAGCGAGGCAGCACTCGGCACGTCGTGACCGGACGTCCGCCGCCGGACACTGCGGGGCGCACGGTACGACGAGACGCTCGACGCGGTACCTGGGTCTGGGACCGAGTTCGCCAAGGTCGGTCTGGGAGAACAGATGCCGCCCGCGGCGACGTGGACCGTCTCGGTTGTCGTGCCCGGGTGCTCGACAGCGTTGGCTGCTTCCAACGAACCATCGCTCTGACCTGCGGGTGGTAGCCTCCTTGCCAGGACATAATCACAAGGGGGCAGCAGTGGTACAGACGGTGAATATCGACTACGGCCAAGCCGAGATCGCTGCCTTCAAGGCCGGTGCGCAGAGCGGGAAGATCACGTTCGACCCCCACGTTGTCGACGAGTTGGTCGGGCTGTATGACCACCTCATCGACAGCTTGAAAGAGGAACTCACGCGTATCCAGTCTGTCCTGAGCGTGACCGGCTTCGGAGGCTTCCCGTCGACACAGCAACTCGCCGCCGGATTCAATCGCAAAGCGCATGAATATGCCTCCACGTTGACCCAATTCATCGAGGGCGCGATCAGGATGCAAGAAGCCTTCTTGATCTCGGGTGGAAAGTTCAAGGACGCCGAGGCCAAGAACGCGCAAGCAATCCAATACGCTGGACAGGCCACCGGAACGGAGAAGTCCTCATCGTGAGAACCGCGTTGACGATCGTGCTCGCTGGCGTGAGCGCTCTCGCGTTGACCGCCTGCGGATCCAGTACACCGGCGACAGAGGCCACGACAGCACCGGCAACGAGCACGCCGCCGAGTATCGCCGTTTCGGTCCCGGCGCCGCCTGCTCAGAAAAACAGAACCGGTCGCCCCGCAGTCACGTTCGACCCGTGCACGGGAATCGGGGATGCCGAGATCCAGAAGCTGGGCTTCGATCCCTCGACCCGGAAGCGCGACGATCTCGCCGCCGACACCTACACCTTCCTGGGCTGCAACTTCGGCCAGAAGAACGCAGAGGGCTGGAACACGAGAACGCTGGAAATCAAGGCAAGCAACCTCACCCTCCAGGACTTTCGCACCCGCCCGACCGAGTCGCTGACCAATACGACGATCGCCGGTCGCGACGCGGTCACCTATCTCCTCGCGGGGTCGGCCGTGTCCGGCACCTGCTTCCTGGCCATGGACTCCCCGGTCGGCGTGATCAACCTCCAGCTCGACCTGAACTTGGCCCGTGTTGTAGGCAAACCCTGCGACGAGATACCGGCTCTTGCAACAACCCTTCAGCAGGACCTTCCGAAGCAATAGAACACAGGGGGCGCACCGATGACCGATCCGGGCTCACAGAATCCGCCCGTCGGGAACGTGTTGTTCAGCGGTGTCGTCGACGCGGTCCGGCAGAAAGCGGTGACGTCCCAGGACAACGTCCGCAAGCAGGACCAGGAACTCGGACGCGCCGACGTCGACGCCCCCTATGTGAACGCTCCGGAACCTCCACCGGAGACCATGACCCACCAACAGATCTACCAGGCGGCCAGCAGCATCGATAAGTCTGCTCTGTGGGATCTGGTGACCAACTGGGCCAAGACGTCGACCACCATGGCGAGTATCTTCCAGCTGCATCGCATGGGTGTTGGCCGTGTGCTGGAAGGCCGGTGGGAAGGTGCGTCGGGGGAAGCCGCGCACCTGGCGGCGATGAAGCTCGCTGACGCGGGCGAGCGCATGGGCCATGTCGCCGAATCGGTCGGCTTTCGCCTGGACTCGATGTACAACGCGGCCACCGCGTTCGCCGCCGCCGTGCCACCGCCGCCCGCCCCGAGCGCCCCCAATCCCGACAACCCCGCCGAGTCGGTGCTGCCGAACCTCACCAGCGGGGCCAAGGACCGTGCCGACAACGACGCCGCGACCGCCGCCCGCAAGATAGCCATCGACGCGGTCAATCGGATCTACCTGCCGCTGTGCCCACCCGCCGGGAACAACGTCCCGACCTTCACACCCCCACCCACCATCGGCGGCGGAGACGGCGGCACCACCGGCGGTGGAACCGCAACCCCGCCAGGCGGTTCCGGTGTGGGCGCGGGCACTGGCGGGAGT
Organism: Nocardia terpenica; assembly: GCF_013186535.1. NCBI lineage: Bacteria > Bacillati > Actinomycetota > Actinomycetes > Mycobacteriales > Nocardiaceae > Nocardia > Nocardia terpenica. The sequence continues at coordinate 1,482,632 of NZ_JABMCZ010000002.1, read as the reverse complement.
TCGTCTTCGGGAGATTCAGCGCAGCCGAGCCACCAGGATGCTCAGCAGGAGCAGCAGACGGCTCCGGCCGGTTCCGATCCCGCAGCCACGGCCCCGGCTGCTACCGGTGGGAACGGGCCAGCTGCGCCGCAGAGCGGATCCGGTCCGGCTGGGTCGGGGCAACCGGGGATGGGTGGTGCGGCGACGACTCCTGCGGGTGTCAGCGCGACCGGGCTGGGTGGCCCAGCGGGTGTCGGTTATGGCGTCGGTGGCGGTTACCCGAGCATAGGTGGCCGTGGAACGTACGGGCCGGGCTCGGGGACAAGCGGGCCGGGAACATCGAGGCCGGGTATGCCGGAGCCAGGAGTCTCAGGGGGGCAAGGTGTTACGGCGGCGGCGCGTGCTGCGGGGGTGGGGCCTGCCGGGTCGACGGGCTCGATGCCGCCCGGCGCGCACGGCAAACGCAAGGACGAAGACATCGACCGGACCAAGCCCCTTCCCGACTACCTGAAACGGGTGCAGCCCGAACTGGCCGACCTACCTCCGGCGCCGACCGGGGCGATCGGCGGCGACTACGCCACCTGGCAGTCCCCGGATTCGGCCTCCCCGCCGCAGCAAACTACCCCCGCCGCAACCGATCCCAAGCCCAGCACCGGTGTGCCGGTCAGATACGACGATCCCACTCCAGATTCAGTGCACCCTCCGCAGGAGACGGGGCGCTGAGTGCGGACGCAGACCGTATGGGACTTTACCCCGGACGAATTCGCGTGGGTATGGGCGGAGACTGGGTTAGCAGGGGAGTACCCATATCCGATCAGCCTCATCGAAACACCCGCTCCCCCTGACGAATACGCACATCGTCGAGCGGAGATCAGTGCCCGGTACCCGCATCGCAGCGACCCGGATCTGACCTGGCCGCTGCGTGCGCTGGCGAATCCGGATCTGCGCCTGACCTGCACCGGCAAATTCCACGACTCCCCGAAGCGGGTGCGGTCGCTGGCCGCCGCACACGCCGACCTCGGCGTGATTCTGTTTCAAAAGTCTGGTCCCACACCAGAGTTCGGCGGTGATATTAAGCTCGTGGTGACTCATCGTCAGCATCTCGGCAGGCATCTGGCCGCGACGATGCCGTCCGCCACGCCCGGAGCTGCCGGGCAGATGATCGGCTACACCCCGCGCGTGCGCGGCCACCAGCCGCCCTCGTCGTGGCGAACAGGAGACGACGGTCGCCAGCCCGTCGAGGAACGCATCCGACTGCTGTTACGTGCCCCACGAACCGCGGAAGGGCACCTGTGCATCGAGCGCTATCTGCACGACCGCAACCCGGCGCCCCAGGTCTATCTGAACTGGATCGACATCCGCCAGGGCCACTCCGCGGCCGGCCGGTACCTGATCGCGGTGGACGACAATGACACCTTCGTCACCCCGGCCTCCGAAGAGACGATCGCATCGGGGCTGCATCAGCAGGCAAAACTGCATCAGCTCTGAAACCTCGACGACCGCAACGATTTCCGAACGATAGGGCTTTGCTGCCCCGTTACCGCAGACAGTCGGGTAGGTCGTCGACCCAGACGGGGTCGGCGGTCGGGTCGTCGGTGGCGCGTTGCCACAGCAGCGTGTGCGGTGGGCACGAGTCGGGATGCAACCGGTACCCGGCGCGCTCGGCGGCAGCGACCATCTTGGCCACCCACTCGGTGATCTGTGGATCGTCCACTGGTGGACCGTCGACGCTACGGTCCGCGCTCTGTTCGGGTTCGTTGTCGTGATGGTCGGATTCCATTGCGTTGTTTCACCTTTGGTAGTGGCTGAGGTCGGTGTGGCGGTCTTGGCCGAAGCTGCAATCGAGGGTGTGGATGTGGGTGCGGTAGAGGTGCCGGGCGGTTGCGGTGATGAGTCCGCAGATCATCGCGCCGACGAGGGTGTAGAAGGGCAGGATCATGAGTCGGAGGATCGCGGTCATCTCGGGGTACTCCTTGTGGGCGGATAGCGAAGCGGCTGGGTGTCGATGACTCGTCTGGTGTTGTTCTGGTGGGCGTCTCCGGTCGCTGTCTTTTTCGATATCGTTGTGTAGCAGCGTTTTTCGTGCGCTGTGCTGAGCCGACTCGGGCAACAGGCGATCGTGCTCGCAGATCTCTTTGGAGGCTTCGATCACGTCCTTGACGGTGTCGATGCCGCGCCAGTACCCGAAGATGCGGTAGCCGACCAGATGGCCGCCCGCCGCGAGGTCGGGAAGGTGGGATCCTCGTGGCCACCCTTGTCTGGCAACAGGTCCACAATGCCGGGATTTCTGGGATATCAAGCGTTGTCCGGGGCCAAACGCTCACCTCCCGCCGTGGGGGTCTGCGGCTGCCGGGGCAGTGTGAGTTCGCCGGAGTACAACTGGGCGCAGAGCCGGTTGTAGCCGTCGCAGGTGTCGTGAAGATGCTTGTCGGGATCGCGGACACCGGTGACCTTCTTGCCGTAGCTGATCAGCACGTTGTGAACGATCGCCGAAATCCATTCCCCTGGTTGATAGGCGAGAACACGCGCGTCCGGTGCCGGGGTGATGTGGGCGACTCGCCGGGCGGCGACCGCGTTGACCTCGCGAGTGAGCCGCAGCATGGTGATGGTCGCGGCGGCCAGCTTGTCGGTAGTCGCGCGGATCTGGTCGGCGGTCATCGACACTTCGGGGTGCTTCAGCGTCTCCAGGGCCATGGCTCGATCGTGATGCGGCCGGAAGAACTGCCCGACAGCGATCAGGATCGGGTCGGTGCTGCTGGTTCCGCCGAGGGCGTCGAGCACTGCCACCGAGTTCGGCAGCAGTGGCTGATCGGGTGTTTCAGATTGCTCGCTCACATGATCCTCTTGAGTTGAGAAGTGTTGAGGGCCAGTCGATGTCAGGCTTGTAGCGCGTGGGTCCAATAGTCGTGGCGCACGGCGTTCCACAGCGTTTCCCACTCCGGACACAGCTCCCGTGCCAGGGCGAGATCCGGATAGCTGGGGAACCGCACGACCAGGCCACCGTCGAACGTGTTCCGGACGGCCACGATCCCGATCCGGCGGCGCGCGAGGATCTTCCACTCCGCGCACAGTCCGTCGGCCTCGGTCCGATGGCTGGTATCGCACATGCCCGGTTCACCTCCTGGGGCGCGGGCTGCTCACTTGCGTTGTGCTGAGGCGGCTCGCGAGGCTCCAGGGGTCGGCGTCCGGATCGGCAAGCGCGTCCAGGACCTTCAACAATTGGCCGATGCTCACGTCGACCGATAGCGGGAGCTCGCCCGCACGAGCCGGGAACCGCAGATCGCGAGCGGCTGCACGCTCGCGCGGGCTCACCGCCGGGGGAACGAGTTTCCCCGCGCGGACCAGGCAACTCAGTGCCGCCGCTTTCCGCGGGCATTCGACGGCTCGGCACGAGAGGTGTTGCTGCATGATCCGCTGCGCCCCAGCGATAGTCAGGGGGATTTCGGGAAACCAGTGAGCGGGATTGATCACCGCCGAGTCTGCGGCGGCCCACGTCTCGGCCGGTTCCACTGTTTCCAGGTCACACACCACGGTCACCCGTCCGGGCGCGTAATCGACGGTAGCCAGGTCGTAGGCGATCACCGCGTCCGCGTGGACGCCACGTGCGATGGCGAGCGCGAACCCGACCGGGTCGTCTCTATCCTGTGGCGGGCGCACGGTGTACAGGTAGCGGTAGCCCAAAGCCTCTGCGTGACGGCGCATCTCGGACACCCGCCGAGGCGAGTCAAGTCCGGAGATATCGGGCCGATCCACACCGATCGCTTTGGGCCGACCGCCCCGGTCGGTCGTGGAGATCTCCTGTTCGCGAGATCCGAATTCCTCAGTCACCCCGTCTGTCCTCCCTGCTCATCGAACTTGTGGGCACCCACCGCCGAGGACGCTTCGCCGATGCCGAGCTGTCAGACCGGGTCGGCCAACGTGCCGGGGAGGGGCGTGGTATCAACCCGGCGGCGGGGCTGGTCAGAACGTAGGCCCGAACCTGTAAGAACTAGTAGGACGCTCTGTCCTACTTTGTGACGCAAATCTCGGTACGCTCGAAGAGGTTGGGGAACAGCGAAGGGCCACCATGAACCAGGAAACGATTGGCGATCGCATCAAGCGATTCCGCGGCAGCGCCTTCACTCAGAAGGAGCTGGCCGAGGCTGCCGAACTCTCGGTCGATCTCGTCCGCAAGCTCGAGCAAAACCAGAAATTGAGCTGTTCGATCAAGACGCTTCACAAGCTCGCGCGGGCGCTGGACATCGACGTTGCCGAGCTTGTAGGTAAGCGCTCAGGTATCCCGTCCGGTGATCTCGACGCCGGTGTGGTCGCCATCCGTCAGGCGCTTTCACCTGTTGATGACCTGGTCGGGGACATCGACGAAGCGGAGCCTCTCAGCTTGGAAGAGGCCCAGAAAGACGTTACCTACGCATGGGGTTCGTACTGGAGTGGACGCTACGAGAAGCTTTCGGCGATTCTGCCGCCGGGAATCACCCGGCTTCGCGCAACGGCCCGCCACGTGAGCATCGACCAGGTACCGAAGGCGAATGAGCTGTACGCCTGGATGTTGTGGGTATCAGCGTGCACCCTGGTTCATCTCGGCCAGACCGACCCCGCATGGATCGCGATCCGCCAAGCACACGAGGCAGCCCAGAAGGGCAACGACCCGTTCCTTGAGGCGACCCTACGCGGCAGCGTCGGGTGGCAGCTACTGGTCCAAGGCCGCTACGAGGAGTCACGTCGCGTCGTGCTGAAAGCCGCCAGTGACCTCGCGCCGCAAGGCGATGTGCCACAGCAGCATCTCGCCGTTCACGGCAGTCTGATCTTGCAGGGCGCCACGGCGGCCGGACGTGATCAGCGGGTGTCGGAGGCGCTGGATCTGGCGCAGGAAGCCAGCGAGATCGCTTCGCGCCTGGGCATCGACACGAACTGGTACGAGTGCAATTTCGGGCCGTCCCAGGTGGTTATGCAGACAACCGACATCAACGTGTCGACCGAGCGGTACCCCGAAGCCCTCGAGGTGGCAAAGACGATGCCGAATCGTGGGGCTGGCTTGACCCAGGTATCGAGGGCACGGCATTTACTCGACCAAGCGGCGGCAGCTGCGCGATCGGAGCAGTATCAGCGTGCGCTCGATCTGCTGCTCACTGCCGAACAAGTGGGCGGTAAAGACTGGGTTCGCTACCAGACACTACTGAAGTCGGTGGTCAGCGAGTTGCTGGCACACGATCGCCAGAACCCGTTGCGGGACTTCGCTCATCGCGTCGGAGTCTCCGCCTAGCAGAACGGCCCAACAGCGCCGGAGCCGTCCCGGGAAGCTGGGGCGGCTATCGCTGTTCCAGAGTATTGACTCGTTGCTCCTCGGCCTTGGCCAGTTGCAGCATGTAGGCCCGCAGGACGCGATGTATGGATGTGCTCGTGGTGCTCGATTTCGGCTGCGGCACGCTGTACAGCCTTACTACCAGAAGCTTTGCTGCCGAGGGAGGTCAGCGAAAGTGTTCCGGTGTTCAGTGCGCTGTTGGTAGGTTCGCGGGTATGTCGCTGGTAGGTGCGTCGAGTTCGCCCGAATCCGGTGTCCTGCCTGTGGAGCAGTACGTGGCGCGGCTGGACAAGAAGCGGATGGCTGCGGGAATGCTGATCCGCGATGATCGGCGCCGGGTTCTTTTGGTCGAGCCGTCCTACAAACCGAACTGGGAGATTCCGGGCGGTGCGGTCGAGAAGGACGAATCACCCTGGGCAACGGTGAAACGCGAAGTGGCCGAAGAACTCGGGCTGGACCTGCCGGTGGGGCGGCTGTTGGTGGTCGACTACGTCCGTCCCCAGGATTCGCGTCCCGAAGGGGTCATCTTCGTTTTCGACGGTGGCGTCCTGACGGAGACGGATGTGGCCAAGATGGTGCTCGCCGAGGGCGAGATCGAATCGGCTGGCTTCTACAGCCTCGACCAGGCCGAGACCAGGGTGAAGCCGCTGCTCGCCGACCGTCTCACCACCGCGTTGCTCGCAGTCGAACATGGTGGCCCGGTCCTGTGTGAACAGGGGCGGCCCGTCGGATGATGACGGGCCGCCCCTAGGCGCTGCCTTATGCCGTTGCAGGCAACTGGTGGAGGCTGTCGTGCGCGAGTGTGGCGGGGGTGGAGCGGGTTGTGTGCTGGCGTCCGGCCGCGCGGTAGAGGCTGTCGTGTATGCCGTCGGCGTACTGCAGTCCGGTGAGGTCTCGTCGGATCTTCGCTACTTGACCGTCCGCCCGGAATCCCGAGGCACCGAGCAACAGAACCAGTTCAGCGACTATCCGGTCAGCGGCGTCGATGCCATGAGCCTTCATCTCCGCTGACCATCGCTCGGTGTGGGAGTCGCCGAGCTCGGCAAGCCGCGCCGACAGCGTCGCGCCCAGCAGCGCGGTCGTGAGACAGGCGTGGGCTTTGCCGACCGAGATCAATGCTGAATCCCGCAACCTCGATATCTCGCCCCTGGCTTGTCGGACCCCGAGAGCTTCGACCACCGTGTCGAACACGGCCGCGGCGGCCCCCAAGGCTGTGGCCAGCACCAGCGGCCGATACTCAGCGAAATGCTCACGCAGCAGGACCATCCCGTCACCGGTCAGAACATCGTCCGGAAGGACCGGTACCCGATGGAAATCCAGGACGCCCCAACTCCATCCGGCCAGCCCGGATGGCGCGACGACCTCCCTATGCATGCCTGGCTGGGTCGCATCGATCGCGGCGGCAGCGAGGCTGCCGTCCGGGGTACGAAAGAACACCACGAACACCGCGGCCTCAGTCAATCGGCTGATCCAGATCTTGCGACCACTGATCAACCATGCCCCATCGCACCGAGCCGCCACCGCCGTCCGCGTTGCAGCGGGGCACGAGCCGCCATGTGGTTCGGTAACAGCGATCCCGCACAGTTCGCCCGCCAACAATCTCGGGAGCCAACGCTGCCGCAGAACCGAGCCGCCGTGACGTGCAATGAGCGCGCCGTGCCCAAGTCCGGTAGCGTCGCGTAGGTCGATGTCGCGGTACCCGCACATCCATTGCGCCACAACCGAAAAGACCGCAGGCTGACCAGTGGTATCGAGCAGCCCTCGCTGTGCGAGCTTGAGCCGGATTGCGAGTAGTCGACGGCTGCGCTGTGGCCCGGCAGGCACATCCGCGTCGATACGATGAACGGCTAACAGCCGGTCCAGCTCGGTCGAGAGCGCCTGTAAGCGTCCCCAGTCGAGCCGGTTGTCCGGGTCGAGCAGGGGGCGAAGGGGTGTCGTCCATGTGCCGACTGCCTCCCACAGTGGCGTGGTCATCGCGGCCCCCCGTGGATGCGGGCGGGGTGACCGTAAGCCAGCGCGCCGGGTGGGATGTCGTGAGTAACCAGCGCGCCAGCCCCGACCAGAGCGTGCGCGCCGATTGTGACACCGGCCGCGATCACCGAGCCGCTACCGACCTTGGCGCCGGTCTCGAAGCGCGGCGGGATCAGCGTCGGCGCACGGTCGGGGTCGCGCCAGGTGAGCGTCTTGTCGTTGATGGTGCGAACTCCGGCACCGAGGAAAACCCCGTCGGCAACTACGGTCGAACTGGTGATGTGTGAGCCTGGCGAGCAGCGCACCCCTCGGCCGATGTGGGTGGCGCGTTCGATGCTCAGGTGATGTCCCAGTTGGGTGTTCGCGCCGACGTGCACCGCGCTGCGTAGCAGCGTCTGGTGCCCGACCACGGTCTCTGCTCCGATGCGGACCCCGGCGTACACGATCGCTCCGGCACGCAGAACCGCGCCAGCGCCGATCACGGTTTCGCCCCCGATCCCCGAATAGGTGCCTCCGACTGCGTATCCGAGTTCGGGTTGGCCGACCACCACGCGGTCCTCGACCCGCGCATGCTCCAGAAGCGTTGTGCCACCGTGTACGACAGCGAACGGACCGATCATCGCGCCGTGGCCGACGATGACCGGACGGACCTCGCCGGTTTCATCGATCGCCACGAAGATCGCGAATCTGCTGATACGCGCTCCCTCCTCGGCGTACAGGAGACCGGCACGGTCGAGTTCGGCGACGGTCATCTCCCGCTCGCCGGTCACGGTCGGTGGTGAAAAGATAGAGAGTGTCATCGTGTGCCTCCCACCGCGGCAGGGACGGAAAACTGCCACGGCACCCCATCAGGACACGGGATCACCAGCCCGAAGACCAGCGGCTTTGCGTCGGTCGATAGTTCGCTTGCGACGTGTGCAAATCCGCTGGCGCGGTGCGCGTTCGGGTCGATATGCTCGAAGTCCCGGCCTGAGCAAGGAGCACAGGCATGGACCCGCCCCGAGCGATCCTCGATATCGCCGAGGTGCGCGCTGCGCTCCGATCCGGCGATCCCGGCGCGATCGTCCGTGCGGTCCGCCTCGCCAACCGGCTCACCCTGGCCGACCTCGCTGAACGCACCAGTTACTCCATCTCCACGCTGTCACGGCTCGAGCGCGGCAAGCAGCAGCTCAGCGATATCCGAGTCCTGCACAGCCTGGCCGACGCCCTCGAGATCCCCGCCGAATTACTCGGAGTGACCGACACCCCGTCACAGCCCCTGCGCCGACAGCCAACTCTCGATAGGGTCGGCATCATCCCGGCGTCGGACGAGGAGACCGATCCCATGCGTCGTCGCACCTTGTTGACCGGGTTGGCGAGCCTGGCAGGCACCGCCACCCTCGGAGCGTCCGCGTCCGCGTTGGCCCCGGTCGACTCACTCACGCAGTTGGAACACGCATTACTGACCCCACTCACCCGCGCCGACCCTCGCCCCCTGCCACGCCTGGCACACGATCTGGGGAAAGCCCGCTCGGCGTTCCACCACGGGCGCTACACCGACCTCGCCGGTCGGCTACCGGCGCTGATCGCCGCAGCGACGGCCGCCCGCGACACCAGCCACACCGCCGACGAAGCGCACGCGGCGAGCGCTCTCCTCGCGCAGGTGTACACCCTGGCATCGAAGCTGACCGTCAGGCTCGGACGCGATCGGCTCGCCTGGACCACCGCCGACCGCGCCATGCAGACAGCACACACCAGCGACGACATCCTCACCCAAGCCGCCGCCCACCGGGCATGGGCCATCGCGCTCCGTCGCACCGGCCACACCGCTATCAGCCAACGCTTGGTCATCGACACCGCCGCCGGACTACAGCCTGACCTCCGCCGCGGGCCTGAATACCTCGCGATGTACGGATCACTACTGGCCACCGCTGGCTACACCGCCGCTGTCGACGGCCACCGCGACACCGCCTACGCCCTGATCGACGAAGCCGTCGACGCCGCGCACAGACTCGACAGCACCGACACAGTCACCGGGTTCGGATCAGCAGCGATCGCCGTGTACCGGATCAGTGTGGCCCGAGTCCTCGGCGATTCCGGCACCGCAATCGCAGCAGCACGCCTCATCCACCCCTCCACCATCCCCTCCACCGAAAACCGAGCACGCTACTGGACCGACATCGCCCGCGCCTTCCACCAATGGAACAAACCCGAACAGTGCTACCGGGCACTCCTCGCCGCCGAACACGCCACACCCGAGGAAGTCCGCTACCGCAAACCCATCCTCCAAATCACCGCCGACCTCCTCCGAAACCCAGTAGCCAGAACACTGCCCGGCCTCCAAGCCTTCGCTAAACGAAACGGAACGCAACTCCACTGACGCGCTGTAGACCGTCGGGGTTGCCTTCGTACTCGTCACGGGGTCAGCTGCCCTGGCACGACTGCTCAATGAATTCGGAACGGGCCCGCCTGTCGTTCGCCACCGTTGTTGTTGGCAACCGACACGCCAACCAGATGGTGCGACTCGGGTCTTCTACGGATCTCGCCGCACCATCGGCCTGTTCGCTACTCGTCGTTGCACTTGTCGTTACGGTCAGCGGCCCCCTCGACACGATCGGCGAATCCACTCGTTGCGGTCGCCGAGTCAGGGTCTCCATTGGCGCGGTTGACGAACTGCAGGTCAACCCGAGCCAGGCCACGACTGATCGCTCGAGAACCGACAGACCGAACTGTGAAGCCCCAATGCTGGATGGTGGCCCTTGAAGGGGTGAGGCAGCGCTGCGGGGTGTTCTATACCGTGACGAAAATGATTCAGTCCGAGCTGCTGTATGCCGGGAATGCCCGTATGTGGGGGTGTGGACGCCGTCCACATTCCTGGGGTAGCCTCATCCCGTCCGAGGCGCTGTGATGCTCTCCGAAGCGTTGTGAGGCTGCCTCGACCTGCGGATATGCTGTTGGAACCATAGCTCAATTGGCAGAGCACTGCCTTTGCAAGGCAGGGGTTAGGGGTTCGATTCCCCTTGGCTCCACCAGGCGATTCGTCGGCGGCACCCGATTACGGCAGTGAGTGGTTCGGTGTGTCCGGTTCCACTTCCGCGGGGCTCGATTTCTCCAGGCGGAGTAGGAGATTCAGCAGTTCGTCGCCGGGGTGGCCGTCGTCGTCGCCGAAGAGGCGGCGTTGGACGTCGATGACCAGGGGGAGGGCGCGGCGCAGGGCCGCCACTCCGGCTTCCGTTGTTTCTATGTGTTTGGTGCGGACGTCGGTGGCGCTGCGGGGGCGGGTGATCATGCCCTTGGATTCGAGGGTCTTCAGCATGTAGGAGACCTGCATGGGGTGGATGTCGCCGGAGCGGGACAGTTCGGCCTGGGTTACCGGTTCCCCCGTGCGGCCCAGCCACGCCGCCATGGCGAGCGTCGTGAACTGAAGGTGGGTCAGGTCCTGGGGCGCCAGCGCGCGGTCCACCTCGCGGACGTAGCGGTGCAGGACACGCCAGATGACGAAGCCGACCGACCGCTCCGGCGCGCCGAGCGAGACGGTGTCGAACAACTCCGTGAGGGCGCGGGAATCGGCACTCATACGATCGAGTCTAGGGGGGTGATCCGCGGGCACGATGGCCGGGCGATCCATGGGCGGCGACGGCCGATATTTCGTGGCAACTTCCGTCGGGTGTGGGCGGGAGAATTTCGCGAGTTTTCCTGAGCTTCGTCCGGAGCGTTTCGCCGAGGGTTATGCCGCAATTGGGCGTATTCCGGTCTGCGGGTGGAATATTGATCGTGTCGTTCCCCGAACGTTTCTAATCGCGGTGATAGAAGCTTGAGGCATGAACTGGAGTGTAAACACAGAAAGACTTGATCTCCGCCGCTCGCGTTCCGTGGCGAACGCCGCGGTATCCGGGGTGCTCGTCTGTGTTCTGACAGCACTCGGTGCCGGGGCCGCGGGCGCCGAGCCCGCCGATTCACATCGGACGATACCGACCGCGGCCGCGGCACCCGATGGTTCGAGAATAACCGACGTCCAGTACACCGATGACCGGAATATCCGACTGCAGGTTTATTCGGCCGCGATGGACAAAACATTTCCCGTCGATGTCGAACGCGCGGCCGACACCTCGCGGCCGCGGCCGAGTTTGTATCTGCTGGCCGGTGCCGACGGTGCCGAGGGAATCGCCTCCTGGCAGGCGCAAACCGACGCCCGGCAGTTCATGGCCGACAAGAACGTGAATCTGATCATGCCCATCGGCGGCCGGTTCAGTTACTACACGGACTGGATCAAGGATGATCCGGTGCTCGGCCGCAACAAATGGAAGACCTACTTCACCGACGAACTGCCGCCGCTGATCGATGCGGCGCTCGATACGAACGGGACCAACGCGATCGCGGGAATCTCCACCTCGGGTACCACGGTGCTGGCGTTGCCGATCGCCAAGCCCGGACTGTTCAAAGCCGCCGCCGCCTACAGCGGCTGCGCGCAGACCAGTGATCCGCTGGGGATGCGATTCGTGCGGACCACCGTGATGGCGTTCGGCGGGGGCAATACCAACAATATGTGGGGTCCGATCGGTTCCGAGGGCTGGTCGGACAACGATCCCTATATCCACGCCGACAAGTTGCGCGGTGTCGACCTGTACTTCTCGTCGGGCAACGGAATCCCCGGGCGGTACGACGTGCTCGACGGTAAATTCACGCTGCCGGGTCCGAGCGGCCTGGCCAGCCAGCTCGTCATGGGCGGCCTGATCGAGGCCGCCACCAACTTCTGCACGCACAATATGCAGGACAAACTGGCGGCACTGAACATTCCGGCGACCTTCCACTACGCGGAGGGCACCCATTCGTGGGGTTATTGGCAGGACGAGTTCAAGCGGTCGTGGCCGACGCTCGCGCACGGTCTCGGTGTGGCCGAATAACCGCTCCGGTACCGACACGGAAGAAGGGCCGGGTGTGGCGTTGGGGCACCCACCTCGGCCCTTCTTCGTGTCTCGATAGTCGTGTCTGCGTGGTCACGCGTGTGTGATCGTGTCTGCGGAGACGTCAGCGGGCCGGGCGTCGCACTGCAGACGACGTCCGGCCCGCTACCAGTTCCAGTGGGTTAGAGCACTGCTACCAGGGCGCCGAGCAGCAGCCCGGCGAAAGCGCAGGTAGCAGCGGTCGCTACACCCAACATACTGCCGACTACGGGCAGAAGCATGGTTTCTCCTGATGGTTCGATTCGGTGTGGGAATTTCGAGCTGCCGATCCGGGTATTCACCCGGACTGTCCTGTCCGTCGACTGCGCAGATCCGAAGGACAGAAACCGGAATCGATGCGAGATCGCGATGTTCGTTCATCGGGCCGACCGATGGCATTCCGCGCGGATATCTGCCGCTCGAGTCGGCCTGCCGACCGCAGCGCTATTCCAGTGCGTCCAGGTCGAATACCTCGATATGAAGCACGAGCCGGGCCACCCTCCTGCGGAAGCCCGGCCCGCACATCAACTACGGATCGTTAGACGATTGCGACGACGGCACCCAGAAGGATACCGACGAAAGCAACTGTCGCGGCGGTCGCGACACCCAACATACTGCCGACAACGGGCAGAAGCATTTTTCCTCCTGTGAGTTGGTGAGTTCACCGGTCGGAGCCATCATCCGCCAACCGGCAGCAGCGATCATGCCAACTGGTGCGTTCGTCGGTCGCGAACCGACGCGGCGTGTCGGAAAAGTTGGTGGGCAAGTTTTTCGGCGAATTCCCACCAAGCGCCCGATCGGCGCGCCGGAGCACCGCAGTGTTCGCGATTGCTCAGTACTTGTGGCAGACGGCCGTAACCTTGCTCAGCGCCGGGCCCATCTCGGATTTGAATCCGCCGAGCTCGGGTGCCAGGCCGGTCATGCTTTTCATCCGCATCCGCCCGTTGATGATCTGCTCCCCCGCGGTTTGCCGGATCTGGGCGGGCTCGTTGATCATGAATTGCAGCAAGGCCTTATTTGCCGGGTTCTGCTCCAGTCGTTGCGCCACGGCCGGATCGACCACGTGCAGCGCCTTATCGATCTGCTCGAAGGTGCAGGTGGTGGTCATCAGCGGGACCATATCGTCGATCGCATCCGCCGCGGCGATTCCCGATCCGAGCAGCGTACTTCCCGCGGCGAACCCGCCGAGCGCCAGAGCGGCGAGGGCGTGGCGGCCGTTGATCATCCTCATGAATTCACCCTTCGTATAGTTCGGTGGAATGCCGGATTCCGGACTTCGCGGTGATGGTAGCCGAAGAAGTCGCGGCGGCAATGTAAGGGTGAATTGGAGCGTCGGGTGTCGGAACACCGCGCATCAACGACCGAAACAGGCGCGGTTCGGATTTTCGATCCGGACAATTCTCATCGCTTGCCGACGTGTCGAACGCGGACAATCCGCGCATATCTCATGAATGCCGCTGCGGTGTCCGATCGGAAGACGGTGGTGTGCCCGGCGAGGAATTCCGCGACCGTCGCGCGAAATTCCGGCTATTCGGCGCGTCGCGGACGGGGTCCGGCCGCGGCGCACCGAACGGCGCCGGACTACTTGCCGTCCGCGGTCAGGCGACCGGCCGCGCCCCAGCTGTCCGGGGTGAACTCCTGAATCCAGACCTGCACCGTCTCGGCGGGAATCTGGTAGGCGTCGACGAACGCGTCGGTGATGCGGCGCACCAGCTCGCGCTTGAGCTCTACGGTGCGCGGACCCTGCTGCACGGTGACGATGGGCATGGCTGTCTCCTCGGTGAAATGCGGTGTTTGTCGGGCCAGCTCGAGCCTTCCGGGCTCGTTTCCGGTGTTCCGGCGGCCTGAGAACAGTTCACCGCAGCGCAACCCCGCGACCAAGGGCCAGTCCGTTCGCGCAGCGATAACGAACGCTTATCGCGGCTGGTAACCGGGCGATTCGGCGGTGTCGAGGAGGGCGCGGAGCAGGGCCGGGCCGGGTGAATTCGCTCCCGGGCGCACGGCCAGGGCGATCGGCAGCGACAGCCCGTCGCCGGTGAACGGCCGGAACGCCACCCGCGGGTTGTGCACCAGCCGGGCATTGGAGGCGTAGACCACCGTCCACATCGGCGCACCGCTGCCGATGGCGGCCAGATTGTCCTGCAGGGTGGTCGAGGTAGGGGCGGGCACCGGCTCGAAACCCGCACGCTGGCAGGCGGTCAGCACCAGGTCCACCAGCGCCGGATGATTGCGGCGCTCGGTCATCCGCAGCGGCACCCCGGCCAGATCGGCCAGCGCCACCGTCTCGCGCGCGGCCAGCGGATGGCGCGCGGGCAGCACGACCATCAGCGGATCGTCCCATGCCGGAAGGAATTCCAGCTCCGGGCTGTCGGCGGGGGAGGGGGAGCGCACGAAGGCGGCGTCCAGGCGGCCGTCGGCGACGTGTTCCAGGCGCTCGCGCACCGGGAGCGAGACCAGTTCGACCTGAAGCTGCGGCAGGCGTTCGGCGAACACGTCGAGCACGGTGTCGAGCCGCTCGCCGAGTCCGGTGATCGTGCCCAGGCGGAACACCTCCGCGCGCTGCCCGGCCAGCCCGGCCACCGTCGCGCGGGCCCGGTCCGCGGCGGCCAGCACGTCGCGGGCGGCGGGCAGGAAACGCAGCCCGGCCTCGGTGAGCCGCACCCGGCGCGGGGAACGGTCCAGCAGCTGCACCCGCAGCTCGCGTTCCAGCCGCCGGACCTGCTGGCTGACCGCGGGCTGGGCGATGTGCAGCCGCTCGGCCGCCCGGCCGAAGTGCAATTCCTCGGCCACGGTGACGAAATAGCGCAGCTGACGCAGCTCCACGGCGTGGACTCCTCACTCCCGATCCATCGGTCATGTAATCACCGCGGCGTGGGCCGTGGCCGGGCGGGGCGCGACGTAAGGTCGTGGGCATGGCCTCCCCGGAGTTGTCGAAACTGGTGCAGGCGGTGGTGGAGCCGTATCTGCTGGACGGGCCGCGCCGCTACAGCCGCGAGCAGGTGGCGAAGCTGTCCGGGGTGCGGTCGGAACTGTCTCGGCGCCTGTGGATTTCGCTCGGCTTCGCGGCCGATCCGGACGACACCGCGATCGAGTACACCGATGCCGACGTGACGGCCGTCCGCAATTTCAAGGGTCTCGACGTGCTGGCGTCCGCGGATCCGGCCCGGCAGTCGGCCGCGGCCCGCACGCTCGGCCAGTCGATGGCGCGGCTGGCGGAGTGGCAGGTGGATCTGGTGGCGGAGGAGATCGCCGACCGGATTCGGTCGATCACCGCCGCCGACCCGAGCGCCGACGAGGCCGAGGTGGCGCGGGTCGCGACCGAGGAGGTGGTGTCGTCGCTGCAGGCGTTGCAGACCTACGCGTGGCGGCGGCATCTGGCTGCGGCACTGGCTCGTTCGCTGGATGGCGGCGCGGTGGCGGGGGACGCGACCCGGGAGCTCGCCGTGGGTTTCGCCGATATGGTCGGCTACACCCGCCTGACCCGGCACCTGGATCCGGAGGAGCTGTCGGAGCTGCTGGAGTCCTTCGAGACCGTCACTACCGACGCGATCACCGCGGGCGGCGGGTGGGCGATCAAGAATGTCGGCGACGAGGTCATGTTCGCCGCCGAGACGGCCGCGGCGGGGGCGCGGATCGCGCTGGCCGTCCAGGAGGCGACGGTCGCGGCGGCGGTGGTGCCGGAGCTGCGGGTGGGGCTCGCGTACGGAGAAGTGTTGCAGCGCTACGGAGATCTGTACGGATCGGTGGTGAACATCGCGGCGCGGCTCACCGGTGTGGCCCGGCCGGGGACCGTGCTGATCGATGACGGCGCGGCCGCGGAACTGGCGGGGGAGCCGGAGTTCGAGCTGCGTCATCTGCGCAGTGTGCGGGTGCGCGGTATCAGTCGGCTGCGCTCGCACGTGCTGCGTCGGCACGGGTAGTGCTGCGGGCGTTCGAGCGGTCGTGACCTGCTGCGGACATGAGAGCGGGCCTCGGCGAAGGGGGGGAGTTAGCCGAGGCCCGCGTAAGGTCGGCCCGGGGGGGAGGGGCCGACGTGATTGATCCTACGCGACGATCGGCCTTCGTGTGTGTATGAGTGACGCCACTTTCTCAAAGTTTTTTCGACGGGACCGGCGGTATGGGTGTGCTCGTCGGCTGCCGATCCGGTAGGGAGATTACGTGGTGGGGTCGAAATCGACTGGCGGACAACGGATTACGTATGTGACCTGGATAGGGCGCGCGGGCTGCCGGGAAACGCTGGAAACCGACCGTTCGTGCGGGTCTCGAGGAAATTACTAGCGACTCACCGGGCAAAAAATCGTCCCGGGCGTGTCGCGGTGTCCGGATCGAGTACCGCCCCGGGATGCAAACAGGTAGCGCACTACTCGGGCTCGGCAGGGGACCCGCGGGCCATTATCGAATCGGCCGCATCCCGCCGGCACCCCCGAGCACCGCCGGATCCACGGGATGCGGCCCCCTGCTGTCGGGGGTCGGTCGCCGTGCCCAAAATTATTTCCGCGTGAAACTTGTCGGGGAGTGCGGGCACTATTGAGCCAGTATTCGGCCGGGTCGCCCATGCCCACGACAGATGTCAGGAGAACCGATGCCCGACGCCATCATCGCCGAGGGGCTGGTCAAGAGATACGGGCGGTTGACCGCGCTCGACAACCTCGATCTGCGGGTGCCGCAGGGCACCGTCACCGCGCTGCTGGGGCCCAACGGGGCCGGGAAGACCACCACCGTCCGGGTGCTGACCACGCTGCTGGTTCCCGACTCCGGGAGCGCGACGGTGGCGGGCATCGACGTGCTGCGCGAACCGCACCGCCTGCGCGCGCACATCGGCGCGTCGGGGCAGTACGCGGCCGTCGACGAATATCTCACCGGCTTCGAGAATCTGGAGATGGTCGGGCGGCTGTACCACCTGGGCGTGCAGCGCAGCAAGGAGCGGGCGCGCGAGTTACTGGACCGGTTCCGCCTGACCGACGCCGGTGACCGGCCCGTGAAGGGCTACTCCGGCGGCATGCGCCGCCGCCTGGACCTGGCCGGGGCGCTGGTCGCCAACCCGCCGGTGCTGTTCCTGGACGAGCCGACCACCGGCCTGGACCCACGCGCCCGGCTCGATCTGTGGGACGTCATCGAGGAACTGGTCGCGGGCGGCACCACGCTGCTGCTCACCACCCAGTACATGGAGGAGGCCGACCGGCTGGCCGACGCCATCGCCGTCATCGACCACGGCCGGGTCATCGCCCGCGGCACCGCCGACGAGCTGAAGACCATGGTCGGCGGCGACCGCATCGAGCTCACCGTCGACCACGCCGACAGCCTGGACACCGCGCGGCGGGCCCTGGCCGGGCTGGCCGTCGGCGAGATGCACCTCGAGCCGGGGCTGCGGCGGATCACGGTGCCGGTGAGCGACGGCTCGCAGGCGCTGATCGACGCGATCGGCCTGCTCGGCAACCACCACGTGAAGATTCACGATGTCGGGCTGCGGCGGCCGTCGCTGGACGACGTGTTCCTCACCCTCACCGGGCACGAGGCCGTCGAGGAACTGCGGACCACGGAAGGATCCACCCGATGAGCACCGTCATCCCGGCCGTCGACGACCCCTCGGCCACCGAACGGCTCCGGATGGTCGCCGCCGACAGCCTGACCATCGCCAAGCGCAATATCATCAAGATCAGGCGTGTGCCGGACGTACTGATCTTCTCGACGCTGTCGCCGATCATGTTCGTGCTGCTGTTCGCCTACATCTTCGGCTCGGCGATCCAGGTCGAGGGCACGTCCTATCGCGAGTTCCTGATCGCCGGAATCTTCGCCCAGACCGCGGTTTTCGGCGCCACCTTCACCGGGACCAGCCTGGCCGAGGACATGCAGCGGGGCATTATCGACCGGTTCCGCTCGCTGCCGATGGCACCGGCGGCGGTGCTGGTCGGGCGCACGGTCGCCGACGTGGTGATCAATCTGGTGAGCCTGGTGGTCATGTCGCTGACCGGGTTGATCGTCGGCTGGCGGATCCGCGGCTCGCTGCTGGACGCGGTGCTCGGATACGTGTTGCTGTTGCTGTTCGCCTACGCGATCTCCTGGATGATGGCCCTGGTCGGCCTGACGGTGCGCGCGCCGGAGGTGTTCAACAACGCCAGCTTCATGGTGATCTTCCCGCTCACCTTCATCGCCAACACCTTCGTGCCCAGCGCGAAGCTGCCCACGCCGCTGCGGGTTGTCGCGGACTGGAATCCGGTCTCGGCGGTCACCCAGGCCACCCGCGACCTGTTCGGCAACATCAGTCCGCTGGCGCCGGCGCCGGACGTGTGGTCGATGCGGCATCCGGTGGCCACCACGCTGCTGTGGGTGGTGGTGATTCTGGTGGTGTTCGTGCCGCTGTCGCTGCGGCAGTTCAAGCGATCGGTCGGCCGCTGATCGCGGGTGACCGGTCGTTACTGCGCGAATCGTGTTGCTGTGCCACAGTGGTCGCATGTCGTCGCGAAACCGGCTCCTGGCCGTCCTTCTGATCGCGCTGGCCGGTGGTGCCGCCTGGCTGGTGGTCAATCGCCGCTCCCCGCTGCCCGAGCCCGCGGCCGCGCCGCCGCGGCTGGGCTATTCGAGCAACGGGTCGGCCCCGCAGGCCGCGGCGCGGCTGTCGTAGCGGCCGCGAACTCCGCACCCGGCAACGCGCGGAGCGGCGGGCCGCCGGGCGGTACCGCCGCACGTGGCACGATGGTCGGCGTGACCTCACCGAATCAGACTGCCGTGGCCACACTGCACACCACCCTCGGCGACATCAAGATCTCGCTCTTCGGTAACCATGCCCCGCGCACGGTGCGGAACTTCGTCGGTCTCGCCGATGGTTCGGCCCCGTACAGCACGCCGAACGCCTCCGGGACCGCGTCCGGGCCGTTCTACGACGGCGCCGTGTTCCACCGGGTGATCGACGGCTTCATGATTCAGACCGGCGATCCCACCGGGACCGGGCGCGGCGGGCCGGGGTACGAGTTCAAGGACGAGTTCCATCCCGATCTTCGGTTCGACCGTCCGTATCTGCTCGGCATGGCCAACGCCGGTCCGGGCACCAACGGGTCGCAGTTCTTCATCACCGTGTCGCCGCAGACTCATCTGAACCGGCGGCACACCATCTTCGGTGAGGTGATCGACCCGGACTCGCGCAAGGTCGTGGACGCGATCGCCGCCACCCCGACCGACCGCAACGACCGCCCCAAGGAGCCGGTCGTGATCTCCGGCATCACCCTGGCCTGACCGACCCCATCGAGTGACCGTGAACCCGAATCCGCCCGCACCCAACTGCTTTCGCCATCCCGACCGATCGACCGGACTGGCCTGCACGCGGTGCGGGCGGCCCGCCTGCCCCGAATGCCTGCGCCCGGCCGCGGTCGGCCAGCACTGCGTGGACTGCCTGCATCGCGACAGCGCCCAGGCGCCGCCGGTGCGCAGCGCCGTCGGAACTCCGGTGCAGGCGCGGCCCACGCCGCGGGTGACCTACGCGCTGATCGCGATCAATGTCGCGGTCTTCGCGGTCACGGCCGCCCAGGCGCACAGCATCGCCGACAACCAGTCCTCGCGGCTGTTCTACGACTGGGTGCTCGCGCCGAACCTGGTGGCGCAGGGGCAGTGGCTGCGGGTGCTCGGCGGCGGGTTCCTGCACTTCGGGCCGCTGCATCTGGCGGTCAATATGTTCGCGCTCTACATCCTGGGCCGCGATACCGAGCTGGTGCTGGGCTGGCGGCGCTATCTGGCGGTCTATCTGACCTCGCTGCTCGGCGGGGCCGCCGCGGTGATGCTGCTGGCGCAGGACTCCGCGACCGCGGGCGCGTCGGGGGCGATCTACGGCCTGTTCGGCGCGATGACGGTCATCCTGCTGCGGTTGCGGCAGAGCCCGGTGCAGATGCTGGTGCTCATCGCCATCAACCTGCTGATCAGCGTGTCGGTGCCGCACATCTCGCTGTGGGGTCACCTGGGCGGGCTCGCGGCCGGAACGCTGGCCGCCGGGGGAATCCTGTTCCTGCCGGAGTGGGTGAAGGCCCGCACCCGGGAGGCGGCGTGGACGATCGGCTGGGCCGCGGTGGCCGCGGTGGCGCTGGCGTCGATGGTGCTCATCGTCGCTGCTGCGGTGGCGATGTCCTGATCAGCGCTGTCCCGGGGCGCGCGGCGCCAATCCGTGCGTGATCAGGGCTTCGAGCACGTCCTCGGGATGGGTGCCCAGGTCCCAGCGGCCGAAGATCAGCAGCCGCTCGTGGCCGTCGTGGTCGACATCCAGTTCCAGGTTCGGGACCCTGCGGCCGAGCCGCCGGAAGCCCACCACCCGGGCGCGCAGGATCTGTTCGGGGGCGTACTCCGCCGGTCCGAGCAGGCCGCGCACGACCAGTCGCGGCCGGGCGCCGGGCACGATCGTGAGGCGGGGGCGTTGCCGCAGGCCCAGCCCGGCCAGGCCGAGCAGCGCGAGGGCCGCCACGCCGACCAGCAGGCGGCTGGGCGCGTCCGTGGCGAGGACGGCGGCACCGGCCAGCGCCACACCGCCGACGGCCGCCGCGGCGAGGGCTCCCGGTGGCGTGGACCAGGCGAGCCGGGACCCGGATTCCGAAGCGGTCACAGTCCCCAATCGCTCCTCGAGTTGTCCACAGAATCATCCACAGGTGTGCATGAATAACACGGATGTGATGCCTCGAATGTGCGGGTCAACGCCAGCGCATGGTCATGATCAGGCCGATGACCATGAGCCCGAAGCCGATCAGGAAGTTCCAGGCGTTGAGGTTCGCCATCCACTCGATGTGGTCGGAGCCCAGGTAGTACACCAGCAACCAGGCCAGCCCGGCCAGCATGAAGCCGAGCATGATGGTCACGTACCACACGGGGGACGGGCCACCCTTGACCTTCACCGGGATGCGGCTGGCCGGATTGACCGTGTAGTCGGTCTTCTTGCGGACCTTCGACTTGGGCATGACGTCCTCGTATTCGGGGTACAGGTCTGCCTAAAGGCTAGCCCACCTGGGTATACGCATGCCTGCCGGACTGTTGTCACGCGTGGCCCCGGCTATTCCCCCGTGACGGCGCGTCCGGTGGCCACGTACGCTGCGACCATGCGTGTACTGGTCGTCGACAACTACGACAGCTTCGTGTTCAACCTGGTGCAGTACCTGGGCCAGCTGGGCGTCGAGGCCACCGTGTGGCGCAACGACGACCCGCACCTCGCCGATCCGGACCGGGTGGTGCGCGACTTCGACGGCGTGCTGATCAGCCCCGGCCCCGGCACGCCGGACCGCGCGGGCGCCAGCATCGACCTGGTGCACGCCTGCACCCGCGCCGGTACCCCACTGCTCGGCGTGTGCCTGGGCCATCAGGCCATCGGCGCGGCGTTCGGCGCGACGGTGACCCGCGCCCCCGAACTGCTGCACGGCAAGACCAGCTCGGTCTTCCACATCGGCGCGGGCGTGCTGGCCGGGCTGCCCGATCCGTTCACCGCCACCCGCTACCACTCGCTGACGGTCCTGGAGAACACCCTGCCCGCCGAGCTCGAGGTGATCGGCCGCACCGACAGCGGCATCGTGATGGCCATGCGGCACCGCACGCTGCCCATTCACGGCGTGCAGTTCCACCCCGAGTCGGTGCTCACCCAGGGCGGCCACCGGATGCTGGCCAACTGGCTGGGCGTGTGCGGCGAACGCCCGGCCGAGGGACTGGTGCGCACGCTGGAGGCGGAAGTCGCCGCGCTGGTGTGATCTGATCACAGCGTGACACGACCGTATGTGCTGCTGTCGGTGGCGGTCAGCATCGACGGATACATCGACGATGCGAGCCCCGAGCGGCTGCTGCTGTCCAATCCCGAGGATTTCGACCGGGTCGACGCGGTGCGCGCGGACAGCGACGCAATCCTGGTCGGCGCGCGGACGCTGCGGCGCGACAATCCCCGGCTGGTGGTGAACAGCGATGCGCGCCGCGCGCGCCGGATCGCCGCCGGGAAGCCGGAGTACCCGCTGAAGGTGACGGTCAGCGCGAGCGGCGACCTCGACCCCGAACTGCGTTTCTGGCGGCACGGCGGGGACAAGCTGGTGTACACCACCGATCGCGGCGCGGCCCGGCTCGGGGACCGCCTCGCGGGTCTGGCCGAGGTCGTATCGCTCGGCGGCACACCGGATTTCGGGGCGCTGCTGGACGACCTCGGGCGGCGCGGCGTGCGCCGGTTGATGGTCGAGGGCGGCACCCACATCCACACCACCTTTCTCGCGTCCGGGCTGGCCGACGAGCTGCTGATGGCGGTGGCGCCGATCCTGGTCGGCGATCCGGCGGCCCCGCGTTTCCTCGGTCCGGCCGACTTCCCCGGGGGGCCGCGGCGCAGAATGGAATTGGCGGATGTCACCCGCCTCGGCGATATCGCCGTGCTGCGCTATCTGCTGTAGCCGCCACCGACGGACGGAGGGCACGCCCATGGAAGCGCCCGGCTCGCACCGCTTCTGGATGCACCACGCGATCGGACTGGCCCGATTGTGCCCGCCGAGCCCGACCGCGTTCTCGGTCGGCGCGGTGGTCGTCGGCGCCGACGGAGTCGAACTGACACACGGCTATTCGCGCGAGACCGACCCGAAGGTGCATGCCGAGGAATCGGCCCTGAACAAGCTCGGCGACGACCCGAGGCTGCGCACCGCCACCCTCTACAGCACCCTCGAGCCGTGCTCCCGGCGCGCCTCCCCCGACCGCCCCCCGTGCACGGATCGCATTCTGGCGGCAGGCATCTCCCGCGTAGTCATAGCCTGGCGCGAACCCGCCACCTTCGTCGACAACTGCATCGGCGTGGAAAAACTCCGCGAACACGGCGTAGAGGTCATAGAACTCCCCGACCTAGCCGAGGAAGCCATGTCCATGAACCGCCACCTCGAATTGTCTTGATCCCGGCCAAAAGCACGCCGGGATGACGGTTGCGCGCATGCCAGGGTGAGGGTTGGGCGCGTGCCGGGATGAGGGTTGGGCGCGTGCCGGGGTGACGGTTGCGCGCACGCCGGGATGAGGGTTGGGCGCGTGCCGGGGTGAGAGTTGCGCGCACGCCGGAGTGAGAGTTGAGCGCGTGCCGGGATGCGGTTGGGGGCCGAGCGGGATGGCTGTCGAGGGGTGGTGGGTTATGGGGGGCCGAGGAGGAGGACGCCGACGTAGATTGTTACTGCGCCGGTTTTGGAGAGGGGGGAGCCTGGGGCGGGGGACTGGTCGAGGACCTTGCCTACGCTGCTGCCGTCGAGGGTGGGGCGGTTGGATTGGATGATTTGGGCCATGCCGCCGGTCCAGCCGGATGCGCGGAGCTTGTCGAATGCCTGGGAGGCGGTCAGGCCGCGCAGGTCGGGGGCGGTGATCTGGTCGCTGGTGGCCACCTGGACGGTGATGGTGGAGCCCTTGTCGGCCATGGAGCCGCCGGAGGGGTCGGTGGACAGCACCTGGCCCGGGGGGCTGGAGGAGTTCACGCGCTGGACGACCACCTTGAAGCCCGCGCTGTCCTCCAGGTTCGGCCGGGCCACGTCGATCTGCTGGCCCACCACGTCGGGGACGCGCACCTGCTCGGGGCCCTTGCCCAGGGTGATGGCGATCGGGCTGCCCGCGTCGATCTTCGAGCCCGGCGGGGAGCTCTGCCGGATCACCTTGTCCTTGTCGTCGGGGCTGGAGAAGTCGCGCTGCACGTTCGGATCCAGCCGCAGGTCCGAGGCCGTCAGCTTCTGATCCGCCTGCTGCTGGGTGAGTTTCGTCAGATCCGGCACCGGGACCGCCTGCGGGCCGCTGGACACCTGCACGGTGACGGTGCTACCCCTCGGCGCCCGGGAACCGCCCATCGGCTGCGTGGAGATCACATTGTTGATCGCCACTTTGCTGTCGGGCTTCTGCTGGATGGCGACCGAGAAACCGGCCTTCTGCAACTGATCTTGCACCTGGGCGACCGGCTTGTTCGCCAGGTTGTCCGGAATCGTGATCTGGTCGGAATTGCTGCCCGGGCCGATCAGCACCCAGAACAGCGCGAACAGCAGCGCCACCGCGCCGACCACACCCGCGCCGATCAGCAATCCGCGGCGCGAACCACGAGAATCCGGCGGCTCCTGATCGTCCATCTCCTCGCCGCGATAGCGGTGCGGCGAATCGACCGCGCCCAGGAAGGTGGTGCGGTCCTCCTCGGTCATCACCGTGGGCGCCTGCGGCTTCTGCCCGCCCAGCACCCGAATCAGGTCGGCGCGCATCTCCGCCGCGGTCTGATAGCGGTTGGCCGGATTCTTGGCCATCGCCTTGAGCACGACCGAGTCGAGTTCGCGCGGCACGCCCGGATGCACGTGCGAGGGCAGATTCGGATCCTCCCGCACATGCTGGTAGGCCACCGCGATCGGCGAGTCACCGGTGAAAGGCGGCTCGCCCGTGAGGATCTCGTACAGCACGCAGCCCACGGAGTAGACGTCCGAGCGCGCGTCGACCTGCTCGCCGCGGGCCTGCTCGGGCGACAGGTACTGCGCGGTGCCGATCACCGCGGCGGTCTGCGTCATCGGATTGGAGCTGTCGGCGATCGCGCGGGCGATGCCGAAGTCCATCACCTTCACCGCGCCCTGCCGGTTGATCATGATGTTGGCGGGCTTCATATCGCGGTGCACGATGCCGTTCTTGTGGCTGAAGTCCAGCGCCGCACACACATCCGCGATGACCTCCATCGCGCGCCGCGGCGGCAGCGGACCCTTGCCGCGCACGATGTCGCGCAGGGTGTCGCCGTCGACGTACTCCATCACGATGTAGGGCAGCGGACCGCCGTCGACCTCGGCCTCACCGGTGTCGTAGACCGCCACGATCGCCGGATGATTCAGCGCGGCCGCGTTCTGGGCCTCGCGTTTGAACCGCAGATAGAAGGTGGGGTCGCGGGCCAGATCGGCGCGCAGCACCTTGATCGCCACGTCCCGGCCGAGACGCATGTCGCGGGCCTTGTGCACCTCCGACATTCCGCCGAACCCGATGATCTCGCCCAGCTCGTACCGAGAGGACAGATTCTTCGGGGTGGTCATGGCAGTCCTTGCGAGGCGGTGTCTGGGGCGCTGCTGTACGGATACTCGGGAACGGTGCCGCGGGCACCCGGAATCTCCGGGAACGATGGTATGCCGATCGACGGCAATGTCGTGCGACTGGGAGACGTAGTCGTGGGTCGCGAGCGCGTCGTGCTGGTCGGCGTCTGCGTGGTGGTGGTCGGCGGCGGGGTGGTCGTGGTCGTCGGCTGCTCCGTGGTGGTGGTCGGCCGCTCCCGCGTCGTGGTCGGCCGCTCCCACGTCGTGGTGGGCGGCTCGGTCGTGGTGGTGAACACCGGCGGCGGCACGTACACCGAACTGGTCGGCCCGGCCGGGGGCGTCGGCGAATGCGGCGGCTTGCCGCTGAGCAGCACCCAGATGGCGAGCGCGGCCAGCACCAGCGCGCCGACACCCAGTCCGGCGAGCGCCTTCTGGGTATTGGTGAGCCCCGCCCGCTCGTGTTCCGGCTCGGGCCCGGTGTGACCGGGCATCACCGTGGTCGCGCCGACCGGTTGCGGCTGACCGGAATTCGCGTACCGCACGGTGGCGTCGTCGTAGTCGCCGCGCGGCAGGACGGTGGTCGGGCCGGGCGGCAGCACCCGGGTGGCGCCGGTCGGAACGGGCGGCGCCCCGGCCATGCTGCGCGGCGGCGGGGGCCGTCGGCCCGAACGCACCGCGGCCACGGCGTCGGCGAACTCGCCGCCGCTGCGATAGCGCCGGTTGGGGTCCTTGGTCATGGTGATCTCGATGAGCTCGCGCACATTCGGCGGCAGATCCGACGGCATCGGCGGCGGCGCCTCGCGCACGTGCTTCATCGCCACCGTCAGCGCGCCGTCGCCGGTGAACGGCCGGTGCCCGGCCAGCGCCTCGTAACCGACCACGCCGAGGGAGTACACGTCGCTGGCCGAGGTGGCGTCCTCGCCGGTGGCCTGCTCGGGCGCGATGTACTGGGCGGTGCCCATCACCATGCCGGTCTTGGTCACCGGCGAGGCGTCCACGGCCTTGGCGATGCCGAAGTCGGTGATCTTCACCTGCCCGGTCGGCGTCACCAGGATGTTGCCCGGCTTCACATCCCGGTGCACCACGCCCGCGGCGTGCGCGACCTCGAGGGCGCGGCCGGTCTGCTCGAGCATGTCCAGGCCCTGCGCCACCGACAGTCGGCCCAGTCGGCTCAGCACCGCGTTGAGCGGTTCGCCCTGCACGAGTTCCATGACCAGATAAGCGGTTTCGCCGCCCTGCGGGTCCATGGTCTCGCCGTAGTCGTAGATGCCCGCGATGCCGGGGTGATTCAGCTGCGCGGTGGTGCGGGCCTCGGTGCGGAATCGGTGCCGGAACGTCGGGTCGGTGGAGAACTCGGCCTTGAGCACCTTGACCGCGACCCGCCGATCGAGCCGGGTGTCGAGGGCCTCCCACACCTGGCCCATGCCGCCGGTGGCGATCAGTCGTTGCAGGCGGTAGCGGTCCGCAATCATCGCACCGTTGTTCAGCATTGGGGTCCTAGGCGTTCGTACACGGTCATATCGATCAGCTCCCCTGCAGTCCGGCGTCGAGGACGGCGCGCGCGAGGGGCGCGGCGACCGATCCTCCGGTGGCCGCCAGCGCGCGGTCGCCGCCGTTCTCCACGATGACCGCGATCGCGATCTTCGGATTCTGCGCGGGCGCGAAGGCGATGTACCAGGCGTGCGGCGGGGTGTTGCGCGGGTCGGTGCCGTGTTCGGCGGTCCCGGTCTTGGACGCGATCTGATAGGGGCGCGGGTCGGTTCCTCCGGTGGTGTGCTGTTCGGAGGCGAGCATCATGGTGGTCAGTTCCGAGGCCACCGGCGCGCTGATCGCCTGGCCGACCGAGGTCGGCTTGGTGTGCGACAGCTCGCTGAGGTCCG
Source organism: Nocardia terpenica (assembly GCF_013186535.1). NCBI lineage: Bacteria > Bacillati > Actinomycetota > Actinomycetes > Mycobacteriales > Nocardiaceae > Nocardia > Nocardia terpenica. Next base: position 1,455,583 of record NZ_JABMCZ010000002.1, on the reverse strand, counting down.
GGCCCTGCAACTGGTCGACCAGGTGCGGCTCCATCCGGACGCCGCCGTTGGCGACGGTGGCGGCGATGACGGCATCGTCGAGCGGGGTCAGCGCCACGTCGCGCTGCCCGATGCTGCTCTGCGCGAGCGCGGCGTTGTCGGGAATGTTCCCGACGGTGCTGTCGGCCCACTGGATCGGGATGCCGGTGTGTGCCCCGATGCCGAAGTAGGACGCCTGGTCCTTGAGCTTGCTCGCGCCGACCTTCATGCCGATCTCGGCGAACGCGGTGTTGCAGGAGTAGGCGAAGGCGTCGGCCATCGAGGCGGTCGGACCGCCGCCGCAGGGGGTGCCGTTGTAGTTCTCCAGCGTGGTGTTGGTGCCGGGCAGGGTGATGTTCGGCGCGGCGGTGAACTGGTCGGTGGGCTTGATGCCCGCCGAGAGCGCGGCCGCGGCCACCACCACCTTGAACGTGGAACCCGGCGGATAGATCTGCGAGACAGCGCGATTGAGCATCGGCTGCTGCTGGTCGGAGTTGAGCTGCTCCGACGCCTGGGTGCTCTTGGCGCCGTCGTGGGTGGACAGCCGGTTGGGGTCGTAGCTCGGCGTCGACACCATGGTCAGGATGCGCCCGGTGCTCGGCTCGATGGCGACCACCGAGCCGGTGTAGCCCTTGCTGGTCAGCTGGTCGTAGGCGACCTTCTGCATGACCGGATTGATGGTGGTGACCACGTTGCCGCCGCGCGGGTCGCGGCCGGAGACCAGATCGATCAACCGGCGGCCGAACAGCTGGCTGTCGGACCCGTTGAGCACCGAATCCTCGGCGTGCTCGAGTCCGGTGCTGCCGTTCTGCATCGAGTAGTACCCGGTCACGGGCGCGAAGGCCGCCGGGTCCGTCGGATAGGTGCGCAGATATTTGTATCGATCGTCGGTGGCGACCGAGCCCGCCAGCACCGTGCCGCCCGCCGAGATCTGCCCGCGCTGGCGCGAGTACTCGTCGAGCAGCACCCGCGAGTTGCGCGGGTCGTTGCGCAGGCTGTCGGCCTTGATGACCTGAACGTAGGTGGCGTTCAACAGCAGCGCGACGATCATGAGCATCACGGCCATCGCCACGCGACGCAGGGGCGTATTCATATCGTTTCCCCTTTCGCCGGGCGGAGTATTTCCGTCTTGTCCGGGCGGAGCAGTTCCGTCGGGGCGTCAGCGATGGGTGTCTGCTCCTTCTTCCGGGTCGGTGCCGGCGCACGGGCGGCGTCGGAGATCTTCACCAGCAGCGCGAGCAGCGCGTAGTTCGCCAGGAGCGCGGAACTGCCGTAGGACACGAACGGGGTGGTCAGGCTCGTCGCCGGAATCAGCTTGCCGACGCCGCCGACCACCAGAAACACCTGAACCGCCAGGATGGCCGCCAATCCGGCCGCGAGCAACTTGCCGAAGCTGTCGCGCACCGCCAGCGCGGTCCGCAGGCCGCGCACGATCAGCATGGCGAACAGCAGCAGCACCACGGTGAGCCCGATCAGCCCGAGTTCCTCGCCGACGGTGGCGATGATGAAATCGGTCTTGGCGAAGGGCACCTGCGAGGGCCGCCCGCTGCCCAGCCCGGTACCGGCCAGCCCGCCGGTGGCCAGCCCGAACAGCGACTGCGCGATCTGATAACCGGTGCTGTGGTAGTCGTCGAACGGATGCAGCCAGGTCGACACCAGCACCCGCACCTGCCCGAAGGCGTTGTAGGCGAACGCGAATCCGACCACCAGCAGGGCGCCGCCCACGACCGGCCAGCCGATCCGCTCGGTCGCGATGTACAGCATCGCCAGCGCCGTCGCGAAGATCAGCAGCGAGGCGCCGAGATCCTGCTCGAACACCAGCACCCCGAGGCACACCAGCCACACGACCGCGAGCGGGCCCAGGTCGCGCGTCCGCGGCAGCTCCATGCCGACCAGGTGCCGCCCGGCGGCGGTGAACAGGTCGCGCTTGGACACCAGCACCGCCGCGAAGCACACCACCAGCAGGACCTTCGCGAATTCGCCCGGCTGCACGCTGAATCCGGGCACCCGGATCCAGATCTTCGCGTCGTCGAGCTCCGCGTACTTCGGCGGCAGCAGCGCCGGGACCAGCAGTGCGACCAGTCCGAGCAGGCCCAGCGGGTAGCCGTGGCGGGCCAGCGTCCGGTAGTCGCGCAGCAGCACCAGCAGCGCGAAGAACACCGCGATGCCGAGCGCGGTCCACAGCACCTGGGCGCCGGCGTCCGGGGCGGGCATCGGCAGGGAGTTGTCGGCCGCGGTCTGCGCCTCGGCCAGGTCCAGGCGGTGGATCAGCACCAGGCTCAACCCGTTGAGCAGCGCCGCGATCGGCAGCAGCAGCGGGTCGGCGAACGTGGCGAAGCGCCGCACCGCCAGATGCGCGACCGCGAACAGCGCCAGGTACGCCAGCCCTAATCGGGCCAGCTGCCACCACGCCTGCCGATCCTGGCTCGCCTCGACCAGCACCAGCGCCGCCATCGTGATGATCACCGCGAACGCCAGCAGCAGCAGTTCGGCATTGCGCCGGGTCGACGGCGCCGGGGCGGGAGCGAACCCGCCCGGCGGACTGAGGAACGCCCCCGCGGACGGTGGTGCCGGTGCGGACATCAGTCCGCCTTCCTGCAGTTCTCCCCCGGGGTTTGCGGGGCCGGCGCAGGGGTCGTCGGCGGAACCTGCGACTCGGAATGAGCCGGATTGTTGGTCGCGCTGGGATTCGGGGCGGACGCGCTGGACCCCGCGGCGGAACCGTCCGCCGGGGGCGCCGGTGGGATCGGCGGAACGACCGGCGGCGCAACGGGTTTCGGGCAGGCCGGGAGCAGTTCCTGGCGCGCCAGGGTCTCCAGCTGGCGGTGCGCGTCGTCGAAACCGCCCGGCGGCAGGCCGTTGTTGACCTTGTCGCGGCCGGTCTGCTTGAGATCGGAGACCTGCAGTTGCTTACAGCCGGAGGGGAATTCGGCGCCGGGGCGGGTCAGGGTGAGCCGACCGTCGCGGTCGACGCAGGCGAGCTGATCGACGTCGCGGATCGAGTAGCCCAGCACCGAGCCGGGCAGCCCGCGCAGGATCACCACATTGCCGTTGTCGGCGCCCACGTAGTAATTGCTGCGAATCATCTTGTAGCCCACCACGAGCCCGACGCCGACCGCCACGACCAGCGCCAGCGCGAGCAGGCTCCAGCGCAGCTTGTGGCTCTTGCGGGGTTCGGGCGGGTCCGGCTGCACGGCGGCGCGGCGCGGCGTCGCGCGCGGCGGGCGCATGGCCGCGGCCCGCCCGGCGGCGGTGTTCGGCGGCGGGGTGTCCTCGTCCTCACCGGAGGCGGCCCCGGCCACGATGGGATGGCTCTGGCCGTAGTCCAGGTCGATGACGTCGGCGACCACGACGGTCACATTGTCGGGACCGCCGCTGCGCAGCGCCAATTCGATGAGCCGGTCGGCGGCTTCGTCGGTGCCGCCCTCGCGCAGTGTGTTCGCGATGGTCTCGTCGCTGACCACATCGGACAGGCCGTCGGAGCACAGCAGGTACCGATCGCCCGCGCGGGCCTCGCGCATGGTGAGGGTCGGGTCGATCTCGTTGCCGGTCAGCGCGCGCATGATCAGCGAGCGCTGCGGATGGGTGTGCGCCTGCTCGGGGGTGATGCGGCCCTCGTCCACCAGTGACTGCACGAACGTGTCGTCGCGGGTGATCTGGGCGAGCTCGCCGCCGCGCAGCAGATAGGCGCGGGAGTCGCCGATGTGGGCGAGGCCGAGTTTCTTGCCCGCGAACAGGATTGCGGTGAGCGTGGTGCCCATCCCGTCGAGTTCGGGCTCCTCCTCGACCTGATCGGCGATGGCGGCATTGCCCTCGTGCACCGCGCGGTCGAGCTTGCCGAGCAGATCGTCGCCCGGTTCGTCGTCGTCGAGGTGGGCCAGCGCGGCGATCATCAACTGGGAGGCGACCTCACCGGCGGCGTGACCGCCCATGCCGTCGGCCAGCGCGAGCAGGCGCGCACCGGCATAGACGGAGTCCTCGTTGTTCGCCCGGACGAGACCGCGGTCGCTACGCGCTGCGTAGCGGAGAACAAGTGTCACGATCGCAGCTCGATCACTGTCTTGCCGACACGGACAGGGGTACCGAGTGGAACTCGGACCGGGGTGGTGACCTTCGCTCGATCGAGATAGGTCCCGTTGGTGGAGCCCAGATCTTCGACGTACCAGTCCTCGCCGCGTGGGGACAGCCGCGCGTGCCTGGTCGAGGCGTAGTCGTCGGTCAACACCAGGGTGGAGTCGTCGGCTCGCCCGATGAGCACCGGCTGGGTGCCGAGCGTGATCCGAGTGCCGGCGAGTGAACCTTGAGTCACCACTAGATATTTGGCGCCCTTCTGGCCACGGCTGAAGGATGGCAGCACCGCGGAACCGCGCGCGGCCCGGGGCTGGATCCGGATGCCGGATGCCGCGTAGATGTCGCTGCGCAGGGTGCGGAGCACCGCCCACACGAACAGCCACAACAGCAATAGGAACCCCGCACGGGTCAATTGCAGGATCAGTCCCTGCACGGCGTTCCACCTCCTGTTCGACCGGTGCCGTAGGTGCGGTTCGACCCCCAACCGGCGTGCTGGTCAGCACGACCCGGCTGCCGAGCGAGTATTGGCAGCATCATAGGGCCGAGGACCGGTTGCGAGCACGATACGGCCGACGAATTCGAGGCCGCATCGTGACCTGCACCGGCGAGCTTACGGGATCAGACGATCCGGATCAGGATCTCGGAATGTCCGGCGCGGATCACATCACCGTCGGCGAGCTGCCAATCCTGCACCGGAGAGCCGTTGACCAGCGTGCCGTTGGTCGACCCGAGGTCCGACAGCATCGCGACCTGCCCGTCCCACCGCACCTCGATATGGCGGCGGGACACACCCGTGTCGGGTAGGCGGAAGTGCGCGTCCTGGCCGCGGCCGATGATGTTGCTGCCCTCGCGAAGCTGATAGGTGCGACCGCTGCCGTCGTCGAGTTGCAGGGTCGCGGAATAGCCCGAACCGCTGTGCGGGGCCTGCGGCGCGGCGGCGTACCCGCCCTGCTGGGCGTAGCCCTGCTGCTGCCCGTACCCCTGGCCGTAGCCGGGATCCTCGGCGCCGTAGCCGCCCTGCTCGCCGTAGCCCTGGTCGTAGCCCTGCTGGCCGTACCCGGGCTGCTGGCCGTAGCCCTGGTCGTAGGCGGGCGCCTGGCCGTAGCTCTGCTGCTGCCCGTAGCCCTGGTCGGCGTAACCCTGCTCGGCGTAGCCCTGGTGGCCGTAACCCTGGTCGGCGTAGCCCTGCTGCTGGCCGTAGCCCTGATGCTCGTAGCCCTGCTGGCCGTAACCCTGTTCGGCGTAACCCTGCTCGTACCCGCCCTGCTGGCCGTAGCCGGGCGCCTGCCCGTACCCGTGGCCCTGCTGCTGGTAGTCGTAGCCGTTCTGATAATCGCCGTACGCCTGCTGCGACTCCGGGGCGGCGTATTCGGCGGCACCGGGATACTGCCCGCCGCGTCCGTAGTCGTCTCGGTAGTTCTGCTGGCCGGGGCGGCCTCCGGGCGGAGGTGCGTACCCGCGGTTGCGTGGATCGGACTCCGCGGGCTCTCGGCTGGGGTCGTAGCCTGAGTTCTGCGTCATGGGGCCAGCTCCTGGTTGCGGGTGTGCGGTTCGGTGTGGGGGAGGTCCAGGTCGGTCGTTCGGGCGGGGAGGCGCCGGCGGGTTCCGGCGGCCCACGTCGGGGTCCACTCGACCACTCGTCCTGAACTGCCCGGTGTGCAGCGTAGGTGATGCCTCGAACTCGACATGCACTTCGCCGTAGGTCTGCCACCCCTGTGCGTGGATGTAGTCCTGGAGGTGCCGGGCGAACGCGCGGGTGGTGAGCTCGTGGTCGGCGTCGAGTTGTTGCAGGTCCGACGGGTTGATGGTGATGGTGTAACTGTTGGGGGCCAACAGATGTCCGCCCTCGAGCTCGCCGACCTGGCCGGCGGCCTCGCGCTGCAGTGCCGCTTCCACCTCCTGGGGCACGACGCTACCGCCGAACACCCGGGCGAAGGCATCACCGACGGCGCCCTGTAGGCGGCGCTCGAAGCGCGACACGATCCCCACCTCGGCCTCCCTTCGGCGCGCGTACGTCGGCATTGTCGGTCTACTGTCACCATTCCGCGACACGCCGAATGGGCGTGTCGTCGGACGGACACGGTCTTTGCATGATATCCACGATCGTCCACACCTGTAACTCTTGGCAGGCCGCACGGGTTCCCGAGCCTCGACACGATGATGGAAACCCCTGTGAACAGGCGATTTCGTGACTGCATCGGCCGCATGATACGGTCTTCGAGTCGCTCGGGCGAGTGGCGGAATGGCAGACGCGCTGGCTTCAGGTGCCAGTGTCCTTCGGGACGTGGGGGTTCAAGTCCCCCTTCGCCCACCAGAACGACGGCATACGTGCCACATCCGACGAAGTAGTGTTCAAGTGCGCTTGAACACTCGGAGGTGGCAAGCGAAATGTATGTTGTCGCACGTCATTTGATGACAAATCCGCCGATCATCCCAGCCGGGACGGTCGGCGTTTTGCGTTCTCAGGGGTGGTCGCTGTGATCACTCCTATCGTGCCGCCGCAGGCACCCTTGCAGGAGCTCATCCACGGCCCGATCGCCTATCCGGTACCGGTGCGCGGTACCAGCGATGATCTCGTATACGGCATGTCGACGGTCGGGGAGGCCGGGCGCATCCTCGACCGGCAGGTGTTCCGCAAGTTGGGCTGGCGGCCGGGCAAACGGCTGAATATCCGCTGTCCGGAACACGGTGTCCTGCTGGTGGCTCCGGCCCGTGACGGTGCGGCAATCGTGACACCCGACGAGTTCTTCCGGGTGCACTACAAACTGCGACGGCGCGTCAACCTGTTCATCGGTGACCGGGTGCTGTTGATCGGCCGAGTCTCCCGTAGTCGCCTCGTCGTCCATCCACCTGCGGCGATGGATGAGTTGTTCGCCGAGAGCGTGCGCCTGCTGGACCGGTGGTAACGATGACATCACTCAACCGATCGGCCGGTGCGTCTGCCGAAACTGTCGCCGCCGCAAGGCTTTTGCTGTCGCAAATGGGAATCTCTCCGGCCGATCTCGTCTGTGCTGGCCCGACTGCGCCAACGTTCGGCGAGGTTATCCCCAAGGTCCGGAAGATCCTGTCCCCGGGAACACTGCGCACATATAACACCCACTTCAACCGGCTGCTGGATCTGTGGAGCGAACAGCGGATGGACGACGTGTCGAAAACCGACCTGGAGGAAGTCGCGCAGACGGTCCAGGCCACCGCTCGCACCACGCGAGTCACCCGTGGCGGGGGCGGCGCTGTGGAGAACTTCGTCAGCGCCATCCGGTGTGTCTACCGCTTTGCCGAGGACAACGGCTGGATCCGGTCGTCGGACATATACCCCTGTGCCGAGGACACTGGTGCGGCCGCAACCACCGCGAAGCCGAATCCGAGCCCGGCCGCAGCAAGCGCGAGCACCGCCGCGGCGGCACGCACGATCGGCTCGCCTCGGCGCATCACCTGCCACGCTTCCTGCGGATCTGGGCGATCAGGGTATCGCTGCCCCACCAGGTCAGCCGACCAGCGACGGACATGTACAGGAAGAACGCGAGATAGACCAGGACAGCACCGATCTCGTCGGCCCACCCCGGAATCCGGTCCATGCCCGCGAACGCCGCGATCAGCATCGCCACGCCGAGCACGATCGCCGGAATTGCCAGTGCGGCGATATCGGCATCGGCCTGCGAAGCCGTTCTCGGTGTGGTGTTGTCGGCTCCATGGCGTGGTTGCTTGCCGGTGGCGTCGACGCCGGGGTTGGTGCTGGTCATGACACATGCCCTTCCGTGTGTGCCCCTCCTGAAAGGCAAAGAGCGGTAACGATTCAGAGGGTGATGGGGTCGCCGTAGACGGTGACGGAGTTGTCCGCCGTCGCCGTCGACATGGCGGCGGTGGCGAAACTGCGGAGGGTGACCGGGCCTAGACACGCGTCGACTTTGACCTCGACCTGGTCGGCGGTGATCGAAGCATGCGATGCGGCAAGGGGTTTGGACCCGAACGGGATCGTGGCGATGGTGCCCGGTTTCACCGTGGTCTGGATGTTCGGGGTCACCGAGGCCTGCGCGCCGACGCTCACCGAGGGCGGGTAGCTGATGTTGACCGAGACGTTGGGCCCGAACGACAGCCCCATACCCAACGTGAGACCGGTGCTGACGTCGATCTGACAGCCGACCTGGTAGCCGAGGGTGACCGTTGCCGAGTTCACCGGTTTGGTGCCGTTGCCGGTGATGTCGGCGGTCGCTTCGAGGCTGGCGAACCCTTCGCGACTGGTCGGCGTCGCGTCCAGTGCGGGCCAACGGTCAAGGCTCTCTTGGGTTTTGGTGACCGATAGGGTCCACCCGTCATCGGTGCCGATATCACGGCGCTTGTCGGCGGTGATGTCGGCGTCGGCGGACCCGCCCGCCCACACAGCGGCGACCATGGTCGCAACCAATACACCCGCGCACGCGGTCGCGGAGCCGCTGAAACTCATGAAATTTCCTTCCGAGATACAGCAGGGACCCCGGGCAGGCCCGGGGGGATCACTACGAGCACGCCCGGATGCATCCACCGTGGCAATCTATACAACCGGTCAGATAGTTAATGTGGAGTTCTTCACACGCCCCGCTGCACCCCATTTCTGACAACTACTTTCGGTTCGGTCCCGCCTGGGCTGCGTGTGGGATCGGCCAGCAGCTACCGAACCCGGCCTCATAAGGCATATAGGCGCGGCGATGAACCCGCGTCCGGAGGTGATGCGACCCGAAAATGACTGCGAGCAGACCGAAATCGGTGATCGGATCAGCATCCGGTGTCGATTGCCCGGTCCCGTGCACCTCGAGCGCATACAAGTGTGGACACCCTTGGAGGGCACTGCAGAACCTCACAGGATTGCGCCAGCGCCCAACCTGCCCCGATCACACCTGCTGTGGCGAGCAGTGCGTGCGACGAGCGCGGCCCGGCTGCGTCAACAACCCGAAAACACCACGGCGGCAGCCACATTCACCTCGCACACCACGACATCGTGAAAGGTACTGGGACAGAGCCGTTATCTGGACAGACCCGGTTCGCGCAGAGTGTGGAGTCGTCCGGCTGGTGTGCGGCGGTGTGGTGGCGTGATTCGATTCTCCTGTCCGTGGCCGTAGCATGACAGGTTTGTTGGCGGAACGATTGAGTGTCGTAACCATCCAGGTTTCGTTCCGAATTTTGGCTGCGCACAGGACTTTTCGGCTCTAACGTTGTTGTCTGTGTGGTCGGTTTGCTTGCATTGGTGAGCCGATCCTTCCGGGTGTTCTTATTTCCCCTGATCTGTTGTGTCGAGTGCGCGATCAGTCCGGTGTGTTGTGACAGCTGTCGAAGTTCAACTGGAGTGAGGGGACGACGCATGACTATCGAGATGCCGGTCCAGACGGACAACCAGCAGCGTAAGAGTTTGAGTACCGGTGCGGCGCATCAGTTGGCGCACACCACCAAGTCCGAACCGCAGATGCAGGGCATCACCTCGCGATGGTTGACCCGCATGCTGCCGTGGACGCAGGTCGGCGGTGGTGTGTACCGGGTCAACCGGCGTCTGACCCATACGGTGGGCAACGGAGAGGTGGAATTCGTCGTCGACGGCTCGCAGGCCAGGGTAATTCCCCTGGAGTTGACCGAGCTTCCGCAGTTGCGGGACTTCGACGACGAGGAGGTGCTGGCCGCGCTGGCGCACCGGTTCGAACAACGCGATCTCGATCCGGGTGTGGTGGTGGCCGAGTTCGGCAACCCGATGGATCAGGTCATGCTGATCGTGCACGGCAAGCTCGCCAAGCTCGGTACCGGTGAATACGGTGAGCAGACCCGGCTCGGTCTACTGGGCGACGGTGATTTCTTCGGCGACGCGACGCTCACCGACGCCGATGCCATCTGGCCGGTCACCGTCAGAACCATGACCAGGACCACCATGCTGGTGTTACGGCGGGAATCGCTGCTGCAGATGCTTGAGCAGGCGCCCGCGCTGGGGGAGCAGCTGTCCCGCGTCGCCGCCGAACCGGCGCGGCCGCAGAACACCAAGGGTGAGGCCGACATTCAGATCCAGTCGGGTCATGCGGGCGAGCCGTTGTTGGAAGGTACGTTCGTCGATCTCGATGCGTCGCCGCGTGAGTATGAGTTGAGCTTGGCGCAGAGTGTGTTGCGGGTGCATACCCGCGTCGCCGATCTGTTCAACGATCCGATGAACCAGGTGGAGCAGCAGTTGCGGCTGACCATCGAGGCGCTCTACGAACGCCGCGAACACGATCTGGTCAACAATCCGGACTTCGGTCTGTTGCACAACTGCGATCTCAAGCAGCGCATCTACTCCGAATCCGGCGCGCCGACCCCGGACGATATGGACGACCTGCTGAGCATGCGGCGCAGCACGAAACTGTTCCTGGCCCACCCCAAGGCGATCGCCGCCTTCGGCCGGGAGTGCAGCAAGCGCGGACTGTACCCGGATCCGGTCGAGGTCGACGGGCACCGCTGTTTCGCGTGGCGCGGTGTGCCGATCTTCCCGTGCAGCAAGATCCCGGTCAGCGATACCCAGACCACCTCGATCCTGGCGATGCGTACCGGCGAGAAGGACCAGGGTGTGATCGGCCTGCACTAGACCGGAATTCCGGACGAATACGAACCAAGCCTGAATGTGCGGTTCAAGGGCATCGACGACCAGTCGATCATTTCCTACCTCGTGAGCTGCTACTACTCGGCGGCCGTTCTGGTGCCCGACGCACTCGGAATTCTCGACAATGTCCTGGTTGCCCGGCAGGCCGACTGACCGGGGTGATGAGCGATGTCGGTGCTCTCCCGCGCCGCGGCGCCGATGGCCACGTCCGACGTGGCCACCGCCGTCGCCGCCTTGCTCGCTGATTTATCGACAACCGCCCCTGCGGATCTACTGGCGGCGCAGTCCGCGGAAGGTGAAGTAGCGCAAGGAGATTCACCGGTGCCCCGACACCTGCTCGGTCCGCGGGGACTCGGCGCCGCAGCGCTGCGACTGCCATTGCCGGAGCTGGATCTCACCCCGGCCGAGGTTCTGCCCGCCGACGCACCGGCGCAGGAGGACATTCCCGCGGCAGTTCCCGGCAGAGCCGTGATTCCGCTCGGACCGACGGGATTGGGTTCGGCCGCTGGCTATTTCCACCGGGTCACCGCGGAGCCACCGTCGGTCGAACCGCTCGGCCCGGCGGAACCCGTTGCGGGAACGCTGAATCCACCCGCTGTGCCCCATCCGGCCGAGTCGGTGGACGAGATCCGCCCCGCCTCGGTACACCGGATACCCACCGCGCCAACTGGATTGGGGGCCGCATCGGCGCTGCTGCGGCCCCGCTCTACCCCGGCGGGTACCACCGAATCGACGGTGCGGTCCTCGGTCATACCGCCGCTGTACTGTCCGCCGCCGGTCCGCGACAATCCGGAACTGGCCGAGTTGGTCAACGATGGACTCATTGCCTGGGCCGCCGAAATCGGGCTCTACGAAGGCAGATTGGATGAGTTACGGGATGCCGATTTCGGCCGGTTGATCATGCTGGCCCATCCAGACAGCGACGATCCGGACCGGCTGCTCGCGGTGGCGAAATGCGCGGTGACCGAATGGTCGGTCGACGATTACTACTGCGAGGAGGACGCGCCGGACACCGCACCGGACGGATCACCGTCGCAGGCGTGGGCCGAACTCGGGCCGAAACTGGAAATGGCCGCCGCGGCAATGGATCCGGTGCATCTTCCGGCCCGATACGCGCCGCAGTTGGAGGAGGCGCTGCAGGCCGATCCGATCCTGCGGGCCTTCCGCACCTCCTTCGAACACTTCGCGCGGTACGGCACCCCGACACAGGTCGCCCGGCTGCGCACGGAGATCGCGGGCTGGTTCATCGCGCTGGCGGCCGAGGCCGGATGGCGGGCGGCCGGGCGGATGCCGCCGGTGTGGGAGTACCTCACCAACCGGCAGCCGCACAGCTTCCTGCCGTGTATGGCGCCGCTCGACGCGGTCGGCGGCTATGAGCTGCCCGCCGCGGAATACGCCGACCCGAGGGTGCGCCGGCTGGTCACCACCGCGGCGCTGGCCTCCCAGATGGTGAACGACCTGTACTCGATGGCACGCGAAGACCTTTCCGGTGGAAGGGAATTCAACCTGCCGACGGTACTCGCCGCGGAGGAGGGTTGTTCGCGACACGACGCCGTGCAGCGGACCGCAGAAGTGCACGACGAACTCGTGCACCGTTTCGAACGAGAGGCAACCGTCCTAGCCGCCACCGGCACTCCCGAGCTGCGCCGTTTCCTTGGCGGACTGTGGGCGTGGCTGGGCGGCAACCGCGCCTGGCACGCGGAAAGCAAACGCTACCGGTAACGCGGCGCCCGAACCCCGACACGACCGCCTCCCTGAGCCGGACGTGGCCTGCCGATCGATTCACGCACGACCTTCCCCGATACCCGTGACGAGAGAGGATGACCCGGCATGTCCACGGAAGAAACCGGAACCGGCCCGGTGCTACGCACCAGCTACCAGAGATCCGTTGCGGCGTACTGGAACAACAACCCCAACGACGACCGCGTGAACACCGAACTCGGCGAGGTCGACGGCCTCTACCATCACCATTACGGAATCGGCGAGCCGGACCTGTCGGTGCTCGAAGCCCCGCAAGCGGTCCGCCAGCAGCGCATCATCGAGGAGTTGCACCGCCTGGAAACCGCCCAGGCCGCTCTGCTGCTCGACCACCTCGGCAAGGTGGGTCCCGGCGATCGGCTGATGGATGGCGGATCCGGCCGGGGCGGAACGAGTTTCATGGCCAATCAGCGTTTCGGCTGCCGCGTCGACGGGGTGACCATCTCCGAATACCAGGTCGGCTTCGCCAATGAGCAGGCCGAGCAGCGCAAGGTGACCGACCAGGTGGCCTTCCATTTCCGGAACATGCTCGACACCGGATTCGACACCGGCTGTATGCGCGGCATCTGGACCAACGAAACCACCATGTACGTCGACCTGTTCGACCTGTTCCGCGAATTCTCCCGGCTACTGCAACCCGGCGGGCGCTACGTGTGCATCACCGGCTGCTCCAACGATGTCAACGGCGGTCGCTCCTCATCGGTCAGCGGGATCGACGCCCACTACGGGTGCATGATCCACCCGCGCAGCGAGTACTTCCGCGCACTGGCCGAGAACAACCTCGTGCCGATCGACGTCGTCGACCTCACCGCGGCCACTATCCCGTACTGGGAGCTGCGCACGAAATCCGAACTGGCCACCGGGGTGGAGAAGGCGTTCCTCACCGCATACCGGGAGGGCAGCTTCCAATACCTGTTGATCTCGGCCGACAGAGTCAGGCGTTGAGCGCGTTCGGCTCGGAGCCGAACCCGGACCAGGCCCGGTCGGTCCGCGCTGACCCGTGCCCCGTCGATGTCGATTCATCGCCGGATCCGTTCCACCCTCGCCGCGACCCGTTCCCCGATACCGGGAGTCGATATGTTCACCTGGGTATACGAGATGCCGTCCTGGCTGTCGTTCCTCGTCATCACCGGAGTCTTCGTGGCGATAACCTGCTCCGGCGTCATCATCGCCAGACCCGGAGTGCGCAAGATATTCGCCAGACAACCGGGCATGAACGAAATGGTCACGATGGTGCTGACCGTCGGCGGCGTCTTCTACGGCCTGCTACTCGGGCTCACCGCGGCAGCGACCTATCAGTCATTCGACTCCGCGAACACCATCGTCGCCGACGAGGCCGCCACGCTGGGCGTCCTGTACCGGGAAGTGTCGGCCTATCCCGAACCCGAACGCGGGGTCCTGCAGAAAGATCTGGTCGACTACACCGACAACGCGATCAACGTAGCCTGGCCCGCCCTGCGGAAAGGCGAGGAATCGACGATCGGAACCGCGCTGGTCACCAGATTCCAGCAACACCTGCTCGCCTTCCACCCACAAACCGAATCCGACAAGATCGTGCACGCCGCCGCCATCGAGCAGTTCGCCCACTTCATTCAGGTCCGCCTACACCGGCTCGCCGACTCCAGCGGCGGCATCCCCAACTTGATGTGGACGGTCATCGTCATCGGCGCCGCGGTCAACATCGCACTGATGTGCCTGTTCACCCTCGAACACCGCACCGCGCACCTGGTCCTGGCCGGACTGTTCGCCTTCTTCCTCGCCACAATGATCTACCTGATCGCCGCCATGGACTACCCCTTCCGCGGCGACCTCAGCATCAGCCCCGAACCATTCATCACCACCTACATCATCGTCATGGGGCAAACCAGCCACTGACCCCTCACCATCGAATCCTGTTCTCGCCCTTCGAGTTCGAAACGAGGTAGCAGCATGTCGAGCAAAACACCGTATCGAGCGGCGACACTTCTGCAACGCGCGGTTCTCGTCGCCGCCATCGGTGCCGCGGCCTGCGCGTGCTCCGGCTCGCATGACTCCGCCGCGGCAGGAAGCCTCGACGCGGGCTTCGGATCCGGCGGCAAGGTGACAACAGACCTCGGCTCATCGGCCGACCGCGCCAACACCGTGACAATCCAAACCGACGGCCGAATCATCGTCGCCGGATCGACCCAGGACCCCGCCCAGGGCGACAACTTCGCGGTCGTCCGTTACATCACCGATGGCCAACTCGATCCGAGCTTCGGTGACGGCGGAAAAGTCAGCACCGACTTCGGCAGTGAATCCGATATCGCCAACGCTGTCGTGATCCAGCCGGATGGAAAAATCGTCGCGGTCGGCACTAGTCACGGCACCGCCAGTGGCGACGATATCGCATTGGCCCGATACGCCGTTGACGGCAAACTCGATGCGAGTTTCGGCAACGGCGGGAAAGTCAGGACGGATCTGGGCAGTAAAGCCGATCACGCCAACGCCGCCGCGATCCAATCCGATGGACGGATCATCGTCGCCGGTTCGACCCAGGATCCCGCGCGGGGTGACAATTTCGCTGTTGCCCGTTACACCACCGATGGCAAACTCGATCCGAGCTTCGGCGACGGCGGAAAGGTCAGCACCGACTTCGGTGGTGAATCCGATATCGCCAACGCTGTCGTGATCCAGCCGGATGGAAAAATCGTCGTCGTCGGCACGAGCCATGGCACCGACACCGGAGACGACATCGCCCTCGCCCGATACACCACCGACGGAAAACCCGACATCAGTTTCGGCAACGACGGGAAAGTCAGCACCGATCTGGGCAGCAAAGCCGATCACGCCAACGCCGCCGCGATCCAATCCGATGGACGAATCATCGTCGCCGGTTCAACCCAAGATCCCACCCAAGGCGACAACATCGCCATCCTCCGCTACCACGGGTAAACCGATACCGGCGCGACCGCATCTCCACAGGGTCAACAATTTCGAATGGTCGGTAGCCAGGAACGATCTCGTGCTACCCGACCGATTCACTTCCTGAGCAGCCCGAGCGGCATCGTCGACAACGCCCCTCTCGCACCCTCCGCGGTCGAGCCGTGAAATGGTCGAGCTCAAGCGGACGGGTTTCCGGTCGCGGGTCCGGTAGTACAACTGCCTGGCCCGCAGATCCAGCGCACCGAACATATGCCGGACACCTTGGATGCGACGATAGGTCGTCCGCAGGCGACGCGACTGGCGAGCGGCGAACCAGCCGTGGCCACTACGAGGTTGCAGGTTCTGCGGTCCGAACCCGTCCATACCGATCCGTCCTGTCGTCGGTAACGAATGCCCAGGAGCGGTGCGAGGATGTCGCTGGACATCGGGCCGCGAAACGACAGGGACGGTGGCCGGTATCGGCGACCGTCGACACCCTCGGGAAAGGAATGGTCATACTTTTGCGCGGTATCCGTGGTTTTTCCAGGCTTCTGATCATCGCGGCCGCAGCGGCGTTGAGCGCCCCCGCCCTGATCGGGAGCGGCGTCGTGCGGGCTGAGACCGAGGCGGAAAGACAACAGGCCGCAGCACAATCGGTTTTCGAAAATCTTCTCTGCAAAGAGGGGAATGGGAAGAACGGACTCGAGCCCCACACCGACGACTGGTATCACGACTGGATGAAGATCGAAGACAGTGCACCCTACGAGATGAAAGGCAACGGCTCTCCAGGAAAATCGGCACGGAAGACGCTCTACAAAGTAGCGAATCTCAACCCCGAGACTCGAAAAGAGATATGTGAAAATACGACCAGGTATGCAAATGAACTAGAGGCCCAGACCGACCACCTGAAAGGCGATCTCAAGCTCACGTGCCGCGTCAACATCGATCGCCGCATCGACAAGGACGGCGAGCTGGGGAAGACGCTCAATTGCGGGGACTCAGCGGGGCAGGCGAAGCTCGTCGACACGAAGTTCCTCGCATACAAGAAAATCACCGACTACGATGACGAAGGCAATTACGGCGGGCCCAAGAAATAGCTTTGAGGTCTCCGGTATTCGGGTAGGCGACCGAGCGGACCCTGAATACCCGGAGGCCTCGTGTTCCGAGATACTAACCTCGATTTTTCGTGTGTCTGGCGTGCTGGCTCGATCTGGTTGGGTGGCCCGTCTGCGGCCGTGTCGGTGGCGGAACGGCATGACGGGCTGGCCCGTGCAGCGGGTGGGCTGCCGGGTTCCACGGGCCCGGAGTGGTCCTTCCTGATGGTCGTCGGGACTGTTTTGGTGTTGGTCAGGTGGTGTTCAGTCGGGTCAGCGCGGTGAGCGCCCGCCCGGTCGTCGGTGCGGGAGCGGGGCAGCCGCAGCATGGCTCGGCGAGCGGGCTTGGGGAGGTTGCAGATCTTCCGGTGGACCATTCGTTTGGGGAGGGTGTAGTGAGATTCGCGAGAATCGAGTTGATAGCTGTGGTGCTGCTGATGAGCGTTAGCCTGGAGGTAACGACATGCTCGTCGAGTGAGCGTTACGACAGCGCTGGTGCTATCACTGTAAATTGTGCCTGATCCACAATTCTGATGCCGTTGACAACGGCACGATTCCTGGCGGGTAGGGGTTTAGGTAGGCCCGCCGTGTTGCTTGCATGGCGCCGACACCGGAGACGATATCGCCCTCGCCCGATACACCACCGACGGAAAACCCGACACCAGTTTCGGCAACGACGGGAAAACCAGCACCGACTTGGGCAGTAAAGCCGATCACGCCAACGCCGCCGCGATCTAATCCAATGGACGAATCATCGTCGCCGGTTCAACCCAGGACTCCACCCAAGGCGACAACATCGCCATCCTCGGCTACCACGGGTAAACCGATACCGGCGCGTTCCACAAGGTCCCGGCCCTCGAGCAGGGGCTGCGCCCACCGCGGCGCGGTGTCGGCACACGGTGATCGGGTCGCGGCCGGTCATTGCGATCGTGGCGAGGTGCCGCGCAGCACCGGCCACGCCTGCCCACCAGTCACAGGCCCGGCACCAATCGTTCGGCCGTGTCGGCGAGTGCGGCCAGCCGGTCGGCACCATATCGGTGCTCGGCCGCGACGGCGAGGGTGTTCGTCGACGTAAGCGTCGACCGCGCTGCGGAGGTGCAGGCACGATCGGTGGCGTCGCGGGCGGCGGTGGCCGCAGACATTTGGGTTCTTCTGGGAGTTCACCGTAGCAACGATCTCGCTGCATCGAGAGGTCACCCACGGCGGAGTTGGGAGTTTCCGGATCCAGACGCTGATCGGACACGTTGGTGGTGGTCGGTGGTCTGGTGAGTGTGTTGTGTCGGATGGTGGTGGCCGTCGTGGGAACGTGGTGGGCGGTACGGATGGTGTTGTCGGTGCTGTGTGTTTCACGGTCCGTGTTCGTGGTGGTGGGTGGGTTGTCCCATCCGTGGTGGGTGTGGTTCCGAATGGTCTCTCGGACCGGTCCTGTTGTTTCGGTGTGATCGGTTGTCCTCGGTTTCGTCATCGATGTGGGAGGTCGGAATGAGTGTTCGTGTGCGGGGGATCGGCTCGGTCGTGGCGGTGGCCGCGGTGATGTTGTGCGCTGGGATCGGTTCTGCGGGTTCCGCGTCGGCGGAGCCGCCGTGGGGGACGCATTGTAAGGGTGCGAAGGCCGAGGCGAAGAAGGAGAAACCGTTCATCATCCAGGCGTGTCAGCGTGCCTACAGCGCCAAAGCCCGCGCCATCATCGCCGACGACGCCACCAAGACCGACGCCACCACCAAGGCCGACGCCGCCGCTGACGCCCACACCGCCGACGACGCCACCGACGCCGCCTTCGAGGCCGCCCAACTGGCCGCCAAGGCCGCCACCTCCTCCAAGGTCACCGCCGACGCCGCGGTCGACGCCGCCGAGGCCGCTCGTGCAGCTCGGGATGAGCCTATGGATGTGGCGCTTGCCAACAAGGCAGCCGAGGCCGAGGAGAAGGCTGTGGCTGCGTCGCGGAAGGCTTTCGGCGGTCCCGGGCAGGTGAAGATCCCGCGACTCACCTCCGCCGGGTAGTAGAGCGGTCCGGGATCCGAAGTCCCTTGGCGTACATGAAGAGGAGGGTCTCGTTTGAACGTTGGGTGACCAACAATTATCGAGGCCCTTCTCGCCGCACGGTCTGTGACGATCGATGACGAGGTGGCGGGGCCGCGGTGGATGCCGGGTGCCTGCCGGTACTCACCTGATGCGGAGTCGGTGTGCGTCGCGGGTCGATACAGTCGCTGTTCGGATCCGCTCGCGAAGCACACCGGCTGCGGTATGTCGATCCCGTGGGCTGTGGCTGACCCGAAAAATGCTGAACGCGAGGTACGTCCAGCGATGCTCGAAGTCCAATCCAGCATCACCGACAAGCACGAAGCCCATCATCATGATCCGCGACAAGGGTTCACCAGCCACGAGTTCGAAACGAGGTCCTGGTTGTGTTCACCGGTGCCATCCCGGTCGAGCACTACAGTCTCCAACGCCGACGCGACTACGGCGACCACCAAACGGCACTGACCGCTTCTTTCCTGGACCCCACCGAACCGCCATCACCTCCGCCGCCTGAACCAGGGCACGAACCTACGCGTGCCCGACCAGCGCAACTGACCCGGTCGGCTTCTCAATCCTGCCTGCTCGCCTGTTTACGATGCGCCAAGGTTCTGCGGTGCGCTGCACTGGATCGCGACGGCGAATCTCTACCTTGCCCAACCGCTGTTGGGGGTTCTCACGGCGCCTTCGGTCGGGAGTGCCGATTCGTGATATCGCCAGAGAGAGCCGACTGATGCGGATCCGTCCGCACGCGATCCCTTCGGTGGTACGCGGTTTCGGTTCGGCCGAGAGTCGGGGGCAGCCCTTCGTGACGGCCTGCGACCAGCACCAGCCAGCGAGTTCGCGGGCGATGGCGATGTTGGCAATCGCTGTGTCGACACGCCGGCTGTGTCCCGTCGGCTTCCGATCGTGACTGCTCTGCTGGGGTTTCGGTTTATGCCGCAATTGATGTTTCGGCTCGATATGGACGCCTCGCTTGGATTTGTCCCAGGATCGGTCGCGAGTTGAGCGAGGACTTCCGGAGTTGACCTATCCGTCCTGGTAGTGGTGACAAATAGCCGGTGCGCGGATGTCGTTGAGCACTGGCAAGAGCGGGCCGCATATATGCGTGGTATCCGTGATTGGTCGGGGGCTCCTCGTCGTCGCGGGTAGTCACGCAACTATTACAGGACTACAGCTGCCCGGCTCGCGAGCCCACGGCTATCTGTCGAGCTCGCGGGTGGATGGTGCGAAGCGGATTCAGCTTTCGGGCAGCGTGTCGGGGTCGACGCTCGCAGCGCGCAAGCGTTGCAGAACCGCGGCACGCGCGGCGGCGAGGGCGAACTGCGGGTCCAGCATTCGAACTCGGGACACCACGCCCTCGCCGAGGCTGTCGATCTCGTAGGCGAGCTGATCGGAATCCGTGTGCTCGCACAGCTGGCCCGCCTCGATCGCCTCGTCGATCGTCGCGGTGAGAAACGCGTGCCATTGTGCTGATTGCTCGATGAGCCGGTCGTGGATCACCCCGGGCCGATCGTCGAATTCCCGATAGACGATGGAGAAGAAGCATCGCCCCGGCAGCATCTCGCGGGCGTAGAAGTCCAGGCGGCGCTCGTGTAGCGCCCACAGCCGCTGCAAGGGGGTTGGCTGTTCGAGCGCCGGTGCGATGATCTCGGTAACCCATTGTGTGCTGGCGTGTTCGAGCGCCGCGAGCTGGAGCTCTTCCTTACCGCGCCAGTGGGTGAACAACGCCGATTTGGTGACGTCCAACCGCGCGGCAAGCTGGCTCAGCGACAACCCGTCGAGTCCCTCCACCGATGCCAGTGACACCACCGCATCCAACACGGACGCCCGGGTACGGTTCCCGCGCAACTTTCGGCCATCGGTCTCAGTCATCACAAACACCAATCGAGGGCAGAGGCCAGATTTGGTCACGTGACGTAACCATTGCGGATGGATAACCCGCTCGGACATGTCTAACCGAATGTTCGGATTCTATATTCCGCTAGGGACTGACCGGCGATATGGAGCACTGGGAAACCTGGGGTGTCCTCAGGAAGGTGCATACCGCTCGGTCGCCCGGTGTTGTCGGCAGGTGCGGACCTGAGAATACTCATGGCGGTTGGTGGCCATCCGTGGGGATGTCGTGCCAAAGCTCGTTGAGTTGATGCGACTGACCAGATTGTCGACTGATTTGGAGGTACACCGTGTCGGCCCGGGTTCGGGCCTGGGACACCGGCCGAGGCAAGGTTGTCGATCAAGGAGTCTGAAGTTCGCGCTCACGGCAGCGTGCACTCGGAAGGCGCGGCGCTCGGTGCCCTGCCTGTCGACCCGACCTCGATAGCAACCTGTCTCCCGCCATCTCACACCTGTCGTAGTGGCGAATGATCACCCGGGTCGTCAACGACCAGCCACCCCGGCGGTATCGGTGGGGGTGGCTGGTCGTGCGCGGGTGGGGGTGGATCATCCTGTTTTGCGGCGGTGCCGAGACGTGCCGCTGCACAGCGGATCGGGGTCGGCGGGTGTGGGGTGCGTGGCTCACTCGGAGGGGTCATGCCCGGCGTGGGCGAGGAGTCCCGCCGCGGTAGGTGAACGTTATTTGGGCACGGCCGTGAATATCACATGCCGGACATGGAGGCCTGCCGGCTGGACCATGCCGTGTGGGTCGAGATCGGTTTGGCCTTCATCGCATCCGAGTCCGTGGTCGTATACATGGGCGACAGTGTTGGTGTGTTGCGCACCTTGAATGCGTACAGTTGTTCATCCTTGCTATGTTCGTTTTCTGCGATGCTGAAGCAGTTGTTCAATTCCGGATTTTCGATGCGGCCGGTCTTTTCTTTGTCGTTGGCGTCGTCGAGGTGGTAGGTGAATGCGCCCGTAGCGTGCCTGGGTGCGTTCGCGAGGGCATCGGCGGGAGCGATGACCGACAGGGGACAGCGCTCAGCAGGGCGAGCAGTGTGAGACGAAGACGCACAGGGTTGCCTTTTGGTTGGTGTTGGGCCGGGCCGTTTCTCGTGGAGCTGGTCTCCCCTGAGGGGGTATCGAACGAACCCGCCGTGTCTGCGTTCGTGGTGGAACCGGTCTCGGATGGGCTCGGGGAATCTGTGGCGCAATCCGCTCCGGATCATTACCCGCGAGCGGGCGCGCCTTGGTTGTTTGGCCGGTGCGGGCACCGCGCCGGGGCAGTGATGATCGTGATGGTCGTGCTGGTCGGAGAGTCTGATCAGCCGAAGCCGCCGCTGTGTCCTGGCTACGGTATCTCCGGGCCGGGTTCTGGTCGCGGGTTCCTGCACGGCCCGGTGTGGTTGGGGGTGTCACGACCAGAGTGCCCCGGCGGAAGGTGTTTCGTTGCCAGGCGTGGCGCCGGATTGGTTCTGGCCAGAAATAGAAACCTTCCGGCCGGGGCCAATCCATCGGGGGATGGGTGACGAATACCGCTGCGGGTGTCCCGCCTTTGTGCCGTCGTGCTGTGCTTCGAGACGGAGGGGTGCGCATCTGTTGAGAGACAACGTGTTCGGTCCGGTTCGTGATCGATGGCCGGGCCGGGGCGTCGATGCCTGTGCGGTGCCTGGCACTGCGACTGTTCGATATCGAATCATTCGAATCAAGAGGAGAATTCATGCTGCTGGGTGTTCTGAGCGCGCTGTTGACCGGTCTGTCGAACGTGGTGGCCGCGTTGTTGTCCGGGGCCTGATCGTGTCGGTTCGGGGCGGAACAGCGCGGTTTCGCCCCGAACCGACGCCCCCGGTATCCATTCATTCTGAATCCTGAATTCGTCAGTGGTCGTGGTTGTTTCGTGTCGAAGGTGGGGAAGATTGCGCACGCGTTCATGGCCGATGGATCCGAGCCGAGGTTCGGCCACAGCGGTTGTCGCACTGATCGTTTCCATGGCGGCATGTGGTGCGTCGGCGGCCGAGCCCGCCGAACCCGGTGTGCCGTTGCAGAACTGTCCGAGTCTGTATGTGCTGGCAGTGCAAGGGACTGGTCAGTCCTCGCCGCTGACTCCGCCCGACGGCGCGGATGCGGGCATGTTGGGGGCGGTGCTGGCCCCGTTGCGGGCGACCGGACCGCGCCTGGTGGCGCACGCTTATGTGCCGTACGAGGCGGGTTTCGGTGGCGCGGTGCCCGGAGGTGATGTGCCGTACGTGGCGTCGGTGTCCGGGGGTCTGGACCGGTTGCGGTCGATGGCGGCCACGGTGCTCGCGGACTGCCCGCGCACCGAGTTGGGGCTGCTGGGTTATTCCCAAGGGGCCCATATCGTTTCGATCTTCGCCCGTGAGATCGGTGACGGGTCCGGGGTGGTTCCGGCCGACCGTGTCGCGGCGGTTGCGCTGCTGGCCGATCCCACCCGCGGTCCTGCGGCGTCGCTGTTTCCCGGAGCGCCGGACCGTAGTGCTCCCGCTGCAGTGCCGGGTACCACCGGGGCCGATGTGTCGGGTTTGCAAGCGGATGTGCGGCAGGTCGCCGAGGGGGAGGGGATCGGGCCCGACGGTGATATCGCCACCGATTTCGGTGCGCTCACCGGGCGGGTGGCGTCGTTGTGCCTTCCGGGTGACCTGGCCTGCGATGCCCCGTCGATGCCGCTGTTGCGGGTGCTGGTGAATATCGCCGGGCAGGCCGAGCTGAACCCGGCCGATCCGATAGCGGCGCTGACCTCGATCGTGGTGGCGGTGCAGGCGACCGCGGCGCGGACGGTTACCGAGGTGATCGACCACGATCTGCGCGGCAGCACCCTGGGCACCCTGTCGCTGGTCCCCGGCTGGTCGCTGTCCCAGCGTCTGGCCGATGCCTCCGATCCCCGCGAAACCCCCGATACCCGCGCCGCTGTGCTGAAACTCGCTACCAGCGCGGTGAATTCGCTGCTCGCGGTGACCGGGCGAATGCTGACACCGGCCGATATCGCCGAGGTCGCCGCGCTCGCGGCGGCGGACCCGAATGCCGCGATAGCGCTGCTGGCCGAGAAATTCGTGACCGCGGACCGGCGCGCCACACCGCGTGGGGCGGTATTCCATCTGATCACCGATCTCGTGGACGCGGTCGCGAACCTGATCGACGACAGCGGCCGCCTGCTCGACCCGGCAGTGTGGTGGAAATACCTCGACACCGCTAGCCAACACGGGGCCTACCAGACAGCCGCGTTCACCACCAGCGGACAACCCGCCGTCGAATACATCAGCGACTGGTTCAACGCCGCGGCCCGCGATCTCACCCACCACCTCCTCCCCACCCCGGCATCCGACTCCCCGCACACCCCACGCATCCCACCTCCGGCACCGACCGCAGCACCACAACCTTCAGCCGCACCTTCACCTGTCATCGACGCACCCGTCCCACCGGCCGCCGCGCCGTCAGCCCCATCAGCTACTGATCCGTCGGCCGCCGCGTCATCGGCCGCTGACCCGTCGGCTGCCGCCCCGTCGGCTGCCGCGCCACCAGGCGCTCCATCGACTGCTGCTCCATCGGTCGCCTTCCCGCCAGCCGCAGCGCCGCCGCTGCCGAGCAGTCCACCGCCCGCGGTTCATGGCACCACGAGCACGGTCACGCGGACCGGCGAGCCCGGCCGAGACCTGGCGTGGGTGCTCGTCCTGGCCGCGTTGGCGAGCACCGCCTACATCGCCCGCCGCATCCGCCACCGCCGAACCCGTACCGGCACGACCAGCAACGCCACTCGCGCCAGCGGTGACCCCCACTTCACCACGGAAGCGACCGCACCCGAGTACCCCATCCCACATTCACCGCCCACCTCGCCGACCCCGACCGACGAACACACCCACGAATACGCAACCACAACTCCAGGAGCATGAATGATCATCAGACTCCTCGGCAGCCTCATCGGCGGCCTGCTGGACCTGCTCATCAACCTGCTGATCCCATGAACCACCACATTCGGCGACACAACACCGCAGCCCGGTCACACCACACAGCACTCCGATTAGGTCAGCGGGCAGCGCCGTTGAAAGTCACGACCACCACACCCCGATCCGCGGTATCCGGCAGGCATTACCGCTTTCCAGCCGAGTGAAAGATGCTCGGCAGCCGAGTCTTCGGACCTTGCCTGCCGTCGGCATCCGTGAACATCTCCGAAGCGGCACGGTTGGCGACACGCAGTCGGGATTCGTGCCAGGCGGGGGGGGGGGGGGGGAGTATTCACGTGCTGACGACAGCCACAATCGCCGGATGGCTGATCAAGGGCGTTGCCTATGAGATGGTGTTTCGCATTGTCCGCCAAGGCTTCTCGATTCGGCGGATAACCCTGCGTGTGGGATTGCGTAACGGGGCGATCACCACCGGCGAAGGATCCAGGAGCGGATGCGGCTTTGGTGAGACCCGATCGGATCTCTCGGGCAGCTCGCGAGATGGTACAGGCCAGACACATTGCAGGTGGGCTCCACTTCCATCCGCCCGGCGGAGATCGGACTGGTGATGAATCTGGTCCCGTTCCAGCTCGGCTGCCCGCCGACGTACGCGGATTCGTCAACCGCGTCATCGACCTCGAACACACATAGACGGTGTGTTGGAGCATGCGGTCGGGGATCCGGGATCGACGCAAGTCTGCGTCGTGACGGGTAGGGCGGGAGTTGGCACAACCTCGCTCGCGGTGCACTGGGGGCATCGCGAGTGCGCCAGGCTCCCTGACGGCCAACTGCATATCAACCTACGCGGATACGCCCCGGCGCCCGTTCCGCGGGTTGATCACGAAACCGGTGTGTGGCATTTCATACATCAACCTCACGACCACGCATTCAGCCCGGCTGACCGGCGCGTGACGGTTGAACGGCGGGTGAACTGTCGATCACGGGGTCGGCGCTCCAGATGAGTCGCCTCGACGTTCAGGAGCGCAAATGGCGGATACGGAAATCAGTGCTCGATCGAGAGCCAGCAGCAGTCCTCATCGGTGGGGTACTACTGGCCGTGATCACCTTGGGCCTGATCGTCGCAATGTTCATCCACACTCCGGTTCCAGAGATTCTCAGTAGTGCGTTTTTGCTGATTCTTGGCTTCTTCTTTGGGCAAACGACCAGCCGTGGAAGCAAGTCAGAAGCGGACTAGGAGCCGATGTCCTCCGGTTGACATCGCCGGTGCAGTAGGTCATATTCGAACCACTCGAATACGTAATCGTGGCACGGATGCCGTGAGGAGGGGTTCAAGTCCCCCTTCGCCCACCACTCGAGCACGTAATCCCGGCCTATGTGCCGGGATTACGTGTATTTCAGTGCCCTTGAGCACTGCGCATCCGGCATAGATGCCGCGTTGCGGCGTTCAAGTAGCTGTTCGATCCTCCAGATGATCTAGCCGGTAGTTGCTGAACGATGAATAGATGTGACCGGCAGCGCATTTGTTGTAGGCCATCGGTCGTCCCCGAGCATCGCAGTGCATTCGCTGCTGCCTGATGATCGTGGCTGGGTTTCACGCGGGTTGCTGTACGGTTCGCGAAAATGTCGTCGGGTCGTATCCCGATGCGGGTGTGGGAGATTGACGCCGACGGCTAAGTGGATCAGTTGGTGGGGCGCAGTTCGATGATCGAGATGCTCCGGGTGGTTCGCTGCTGGTATTGGGTGTATCGGCCGCGGTTGACCTTGTCGGCGATTTCCCAGCGCCGGGTGTAATCGGGGTCGTCGGGAAGGGTTGGCCGGGCGGTGACGGGGAGGCGGCGGCGTCCGATCTGGATTTCACAGTCCGGTTTGGTTCTCAGGTTGGCAAGCCACGCCGGGGATCTCGGTGCGCCGCCATTGGAGGCGACCACGAGGTAGTTCTCGCCGTCGCGGGCGTAGATGAGTGCGGAGGTTCGGGGGAGTCCGGTGCGGCGGCCGGTGGTACGCAGCAACAGGGTGGGGTTGCCGAACAGCAGCCGGTGGCCGAGGCGACCGTCGGTGTTCTCGTAGATCCATTGGTGGGTGCGCAGCATGTCGTGGTAGAGGTCGCGCATCAGGAGTCCTGTTCGGTGTGGTCGTGGAAGGCGGGCAGGGCGCGGATGATGTTGTCGGCGAAGCGGATTACCCGTTCGGTTGAGAATGTGTCGGGTTCGGTGAGGATGAGCCTGCCGCTGTCCCAGTAGAGGGCGTAGAGGGCGCGGGCGGTCAGTTCGATGTCGATCGCGTCGAGTCGGCCGGGTGGTGTTGCCGTTCGGACGAACGTCGTCAGCGCCGCGATGAATGCTTGCCGTCCGGTTTCGATGCGGCGGCGGAACGTCGGTGTGCTGCTGTCGACGAGGGCGAAGGCGGCGCGCCAGCGATCGGGCGCGGACTGCACAGCGGCGAGGAAACGACCCAGGCCATCGGAGGCGGCCTGAGCTGGATCGCCGGTGCCCGGACGCGGCACGACCTCGGCCATTTGAGCGAGGCCCGCGGCCTCTTCACGGTCGAGCGAGGCGCGCAGCAGGTGGTCGGAGTCGTCGAACAGGCGGTAGACGACCGGGCGGCTGACGGCGGCCTCGCGAGCTACCGCGTCGATGGACACCTTGTGCACGCCCTGGGTCACGATGATCCGCAGGACCGCGTCGAGCAGTTGCTCGCGGCGCTGCTCGGGGTCCATTCGGGGTGCGTATGGGCGTCGTTTCTGCACCGCCACGCTGTTCACCAGCCTTTCTTCATGTCGGCCCTTGACAGTGTTACCTGCAGTCACAAATACTACATTCACTGTAGCTACAGTCAGTGTAGTTTTTGACGGGAGGTCGCAATGGTGCACCGTTACTGCATCATCGGAGCGGGTTACACCGGGCTGGCCGTGGCGAAGGCGTTCACGGATCTGGGTCTGGACTACGACCATGTGGAGGCGACCGATGCGATCGGCGGCAACTGGTCACACGGTGTGTACGACTCGACGCATCTGATCAGCTCGAAGGCGATCACCCAGTATCCGGACTATCCGATGCCCGCGAACTATCCGGATTTCCCGAGCGCCGCACAGATGCGGGACTATCTGCGGTCCTTCGCAAGCGCATTCGGCCTGGATCACCGCATCGAATTCAACACCGTGGTGAAAAATATTGCGCCGCTCGATGATTCGGGGCTGACCGGTTGGCGGGTGGAGATCGCGGATGGTGCGGTGCGCGAGTACGCGGGCGTGGTGGCGGCCAATGGCCACTACTGGGATGTGCACGTGCCGCACTATTCGGGTGAGTTCATCGGCAAGCAGATCCACTCCAAGCACTACAAGCGCCCGGACGATCTAGACGGTTCCCGAGTGCTGGTGGTGGGTGCGGGGAACTCCGGCTGCGATCTGGCCGTCGAGGCAGCGATCACGTTCGGCACCTCGGAGCTGTCGTTGCGCCGCCCGTACTGGTTCATCCCGAAGTATGTGCTCGGCATTCCGAGCGGTGCGTTCGATTTCGGCTCGTTGCCGGTGCCGAAGCTGTTGCAGGAGGCCGTATTCCGGTCGATCGTCGCGGTCGGCATGGGCAGTTACCGCAGTTTCGGGCTGGAAAAGCCCCGGCACCGGATCTTCGATCAGGATCTGGTGGTCAATCAGCAGCTGCCGTATTTCCTCAAGCACGGCCGGATCGCCGTTCGTCCGGAGATCGCCCGATTCGACGGGCGCACGGTGCATTTCACCGATGGCACGAGTGGTGAGTACGACACGATCGTGTGGGCCACCGGTTTCAAGACGACGTTCCCGTTCCTGGGCGAAGGCTTGCTCGAGTGGGAGCGGGGGCAGCCGCGGTTGGTTGCACATACTTTCGCCCCGGGATTGGCGAACCTGTATTTCGCCGGTCTGGTCGCGCCACGTTCGGGAGCGGGGATGCTGCTGATGAACAGCTCCCGATTGCTCGCCGAGGCGGCGCTGCTGCAGCAGCGGCTGCCTGTACCGGTGGGCGATCTCTACGCGCGTATCTCGAAGCCGTCCGCGCGGATCCTCGCGGGTGGACCGGAATTGCGCTGGGAGGTGCGGCGCGGCCGGACGCTGGTCCGGGCCGCGTCCCGGTTGATGACAGTGAGTTCGCTGCTGTCACGCAGGCCCGCCGCGGACCCGGACATCCGGACCGAGGACGGCGCCGTCACCTCCGAGGCGGCGGCGCGCACCGCGCCACAGTCGGGCCCGCGCCTCGTACGCACTACCGCTTGATCCGAATCCCGCTGTCACACACCAGGAGTTCGCCGATGTCCCCTAAGACCCATACGCCCGGCACGGTCGCCGTCGGCAGTCCGTTGCGGCTGCCCTGCGGTGTCGTCCTGCCGAACCGCCTCGCCAAGGCGGCGATGAGTGAGCAGCTCGCCGATATCACCGGCGCGCCCTCACAAACTTTGACCCGACTCTACAGTGCCTGGGGGCGTGGTGGTGCGGGTCTGCTGATCACCGGCAACGTGATGATCGACCGCCGCGCCTTCGTCGAACCCCGCAACGTCACCCTCGAAGACGAACGGCACCTGGAACAGGTCGGCAACTGGGCGCGGGCCGGAGCGCGGGAAGGTGCGGCGATGGTCATGCAGATCAACCATCCGGGACGGGTGGCCGTGGGGCCGCTGTACCGGCGTCCGGTCGGACCGTCCGCGCTGCGCCCGCAGGCGGTCGGATTCAATCTGCGCAAGCCGCGGGCGTTGTCGAGCGACAAGATCGCCGAGCTCCGGCGGCGTTTCGTTCGCACCGCCGAACTCGCTGTCACCGCAGGGTTTTCCGGTGTGCAGGTGCATGCGGCGCACGGGTATATGCTTTCACAATTCCTCTCGCCGATCGCTAATCAGCGCGACGACCGATACGGCGGCAACGCCGAGAATCGTCGCCGCCTGCTGCTGGAGATTGTCGCTGATGTGCGAAAGACCATCGGTCCCACCGCGATTCTGTCGGTGAAGCTCAACTCGGCCGACTTCCAGCGCGGGGGATTCGAGGAAGACGAATCCCTGGATGTCGCGCTCGCGCTGGAAGCAGCCGGTATCGATCTGCTGGAGATCTCCGGCGGCAACTACGAGGCCCCGGCGATGACCGGCGTCATGTCCGACAGCACCCGCGAGCGGGAGGCGTACTTCCTGCGGTATGCCGAGGCGCTGCGGGCGCGGCCGAGGGTGCCGCTCATGCTCACCGGCGGCATCCGTACCCGCGAGTTCATGAACGAGGTGCTCGGCACCGGCGCGGTCGACCTGATCGGATTGGGCCGCCCGTTCGCGATTCGACCCGATATCGCGGCCGGGCTGCTGGCGGGCGAGCGCGAACCGCAGGCGCTGCCGATCGCGCCGCGCATTCCACTGCCGGGAGCCGACCCGATCAACTCGTATCTGCAATTGGCTTGGCACGCGGCCAATTTCCGTCGCATCGCTGCTGGAGCCGAGCAGGTGAGCGGACCGGGCGCGGCCCGCACCCTCGCCGCCGCCGGCCTCACAGTGACCGCTCGCGCGCTCACCCAATTCTGAGGAGCCTCCTGATGAGTTTGCCCACACCCACACCAGGTGTACCCGCCGTGATCACCGGCGCCTCCTCCGGAATCGGTGCCGCGCTCGCCGAAGGTCTTGCCCGGCGCGGATATTCACTGATCCTGGTGGCCCGCCGCGAAGACCGGCTCCAAGATCTGGCCGACCGGCTGTCCATCGAGCACCGCGTAGGAACAGAGGTCCGCGCCAGCGATCTGTCCGATCCAGGCGCGCGCGCCGAGCTGTGCGACGAACTCGGCGAACGCGATATCGCGGTGCTGTGCAACAACGCCGGATTTGCCACCTACGGCGGGGTGGCGCGATCGAATCCGGCACGGGAGCGCAAGCAGGTCGAACTCAATGCCGTTGCGGTGCATGACCTAACCCTCGCGGTATTGCCAGGCATGGTCGCTCGTGGTGCAGGCGCGATCCTGATCACCGGGTCCACGGCAGGTAACCAGCCGGGACCGAACAATGCCACCTACGCCGCGACCAAGGCGTTCGCCAATACTCTCGCCGAATCGCTGCACGGCGAACTCGTCGGCACCGGGGTGAGCTGCACATTGCTCGCGCCCGGCCCGGTGCGCACCGAATATGCCGAAGCCGCAGGGGTTTCCAACCTCGACAAGCTGGTGCCGGGACTGTTGTGGGTCAGCGCCGAACAGGCCGCCGAGCAAGCGCTCAAAGGGATGGCCGCCGGTCGCCGCCGTGTGGTGCCCGGAGCATTCGCCAAGGTCCAGACCGTCGGCGGCCAATACACGCCACGCGGATTGGTCGGCCCGATCTTGCGCGCCGTCTACCAGAAGGTGAACTGATATGGGATGGGAACCAGACAGCCGGACCTCGGGCCGCGCCATCGGAACAGATCTGCGGCGGCTGCTGTCGCTCGGCGATCCGCGTGGCAGCCTCTACCGCGACGCCCACTACTTCACCGCCACAGTCGAAATCGACCCTAACCGGATGCGGCAATGGCTGCCCGCCGGGATTCGGCTCACCGAACCGGCCCGCGCGGACCTGTTCACCGCGTGGTTTCCCGACTGCAACTACGGTTCGGTCTATCACGAGGCAGGACTGTTCGTGCACATCAAGACCGTGCAGGGGACCGGAATCCATTGCCCGTGGATGATTCTCGATGACGACGTCGCCCTGATCCTGGGCCGCGAACTGCTCGGATACCCGAAAAAGCTCGGCGAGGTCGACTGGACACTGACCGACACCGAAATCCGCGCCGCGGCCACCCGCCGCGGCCACAAATTGCTGAGCATGGGCGGCCGACTGGGTGAGGTTATCACCGATCCGCCCCCCATCCTGGCCCGCCCGCACCGCAATATCGCCGGGCTGTCCGGGCTGTTCCCGTCGTGGGTAGTGGGCTTCGCCCCGCGCGAACAGGTACTCGAAGTCCGGCGAATCGAGGACTTCACCCTGGAAGTGCACGGCTCCGAACGCGATCCGCTCGACCAACTGGGTATCGGCCGCGTCGTCGAGGCCCGGCTGCACCGCGTCGACCTTTATGGCGGATGGCTACCACCGGTCCCGCTGCGACCGTTGACCCCACTCTTCGGCCTCACCCACCTGCGGCCACGCATCCTCTGACCCGGCCTGATCGGAGCAAACTCATGAGCATCGCCGAACGCCTCGCCACCGAACCGGTCGCCATCCCGCGCCCGACAGTGACCGCGCCGTTCCCGCGCATCGACACCTTCGACAAGGCACTGACCGCGCCGGGCGGATTCGGCGCGCGGTTGCGTGCGGCCCGCACCGCCGCGCAGGATTTCCGCCGCGAATTCGCCGCCACCGGATACCCGGATTCGGTCCGCACCCACGACCTGATCTCGTTGCCGTATCCCACCCGGTATGGACTGTTCCGCGCAGCGATCACCCCGGCCCCGTTCCTCACCATCAGCAACCGCATGCTGATCGTGCGGTGGACCGACAGCGACGGCACCGTCCGCACTTTGCTGTTCGAGCCCAGCGATCACGAACTGGACTCCTACACACCGTATTTCGCCGAGCTACAAAAATACACACCGGGTCCGGTCCGTGGCTTGTTCGTTCGCGAGCACTCCGACGTCCGCACCGCCTGCCGCGCCGCGGGCGTCGACCCGGCAGAGGTCGACTATCTCGCCTTCGACCACCTACACACCCAGGATGTGCGCCGCTGGCTCGGCACCACGAAACCTCAACCCGATATCAGCCCGAAAACCCCAGTGACTGCGGCTTTTCCGAACGCCAAACTGCTCGCCCAACGCGACGAACTCGAGGCAATGGCCGACCTGCACCCGTTCCAGCGGCCCTGGTACCAGCCGAGCACCTTCGTCGACCTACCGCCGGAAAAGATCCTGCCACTCGACGGCAGCATCCTGCTCGGCCCCGGTGTCGCACTCATCGCGACCCCCGGCCATGCCATGGGCAACCAGAGCCTGGTCCTCAATACCGACACCGGCATCTGGGCGATCAGCGAAAACGCCGTCGCCACTGAATGTCTCACCCCCGAGCACTCCCGCATCCCCGGCCTCGCCGGATCCACCAAAACCTGGGGGCACGAGGTCGTCCTCAACGCCAACACTATCGAAACCACCTACGAGCAATACAACTCACTCATCATCGAGAAGACCATCGTCGATGTCTCCCAATCAGATTCACGATTCCTGCAATTCTTCCCATCCAGCGAGCTGACCGGAGCTCTGCTGAACCCGGGCACCAGACCTACCTTCGCCCACCGCGCCATCCGACATGGCTGACCTGTGAACCGACCCGGCCAGTCCGCGATGATCGGATATCGCCGATCATCCTCGTCTTCGTCGGCCACCTGCTGGACGAACATGTGGGCCGAACTTGCCCCGCTCTACGCGCAGGTTCCGGTCCACCCGCGTCTCGCGTGCGGCGCGGTTGACGCTCGAACGCGCTGACGCGTTCGAGGTGGTCGTTTCGCAGGTGTAGTAGGCGATATTCGATACACTCGAATACGTAAGCGTGGCACGGATGCCTACGGCGAGGTGCTCGAATCCCCCTTCGCCCACCACGTAAGCACGGAAACCTGGCAATCTTGCCGGGTTTTCGTGCTCAAGTGCTTTTTGGCCACCGAATCTCCGGCATGAATGCCGCATTCGGGTGTTCGAGTGCCTACCCGAACACGCGGTGTCGCTGCTTTCACTCTCTGTGTGGGTCTGATGCTTGCCTTCGGCCGACGGCTCAGGTCGAACCCTGGCGAGGATCGTCGGCCGAAGCGATATGTGCGTAGTGGGTTGCTCAACTTCGTGCCGTTCAGTTCGTCATCCTGCGGATCACTTGTCGCGCACGACCTTTCGGTGAGAGGTGTCCTGCCTCGGGCTGACACGTTGCGGCGCCTGAGGCGGCCAGGGCGGAAGTCCTGGAGCCGTCGATGCGGAAGAACTTCGACGGGTGGGAAATTCGTTAGGGCACCTCCCTTGCGATAACGGACATCGGTGTACGTCACCTCCGATCAGGGGTGATCTCTACGACGCCGGGCAATTGCCCGAATTTGGCTTTGGCATCGAGTGAAACGACGGTTCGGCCGGTCTCGGCCGCGTGGGCCGCGATGATCAGGTCGTGTGCGCCACGTGGGGTGCCCGTGCGACGTGCGTGGGCGATGAGTTGGGCGTGGTAGGCGGCCGTACGCTTGGTGTAATCCAGTACGTCGATGTCTGCCAAGAGCAGATCCAGTCTGCGCGATCGGGCGGCTGCCCGCTCTTGGGTCTCGGCGAGTTCGATACCTACGCGGAACTCCGCTACGGTCACTGCGGCCACGGCGAGCTCGTCGTCATCGAAGACGGTCCGGTCGATCTTCCCGCGCTCGTAAGCGATCAAGATGCCGGTGTCGAGGATCAGGCTTCGGCCCATGGGTCGCTCATTTCGTCTGAGACAAAGGACAGTCCATCGGCGATGTCGGACTCGTAGTCATTGTCGAACGGCGGTATCTCCGAGTTCTCCAGGGCGAGCCGCAGATCCCGGCCCGTTCGTTTGGGCGCGGGCGCGATCACGGCAACGGTGTGCCCGTGTCGCACGATGGTTATCGTTTCACCGTGCTCGGCGCGGTCGAGCACGGCGGAAAAGTTCCGCGATGCCTCGGCAGCTGTCATCGTACTCATGAATTCAGAATATCTGAATTACGAGGAGAGATGGTACGAAGGGCTAGCGGTGAGCCCGAACTGGCTGGGTCCGCTCGCCCGTGTCCAGTCCGGGTGGCGAGATCCTCGACTAGCTCGTCGAGCACGAGTTCTTCCTCGATGCGAACGCCGTGTCGACGCAGGGTCGGGGCCAGCTCAGTGTCCCAGACCGCGGCCGCCGGGCGTCCGGACAGTGTGCCGCCGGTGGCCCGCGGCAGCGCATTCAGATAGTCGGCGGTGGTGAATCGCCAAGGCCGCCACGGTATGTGCCGCGTGAGTGAGTTGGCGATGCGGACGCCGCCCCAATCGAAGTCACCGTGGTAGGCAAAATCCGCGCCGGCTTCGGAGAGCATCTCCAGCAGGTGCCGGGCGGCAGCGGAGGGCTGCCCGGACAAGCAGATCAGCGGCGGGCAAACCGATCCCAATCGGTCGGCGGCGGATGCAACAACGATCGGGTTCTCGCAGATCCGAACCAGCGCTGACCGGACGCCGAGGACCGCCGGTTCGATGCGGGTGAGCTGCCGCAGCGTGAGCACAACGGGTTCGCTCGCGGTGCGCGCCAGCGCCAGGATCTGACCCATGGCCGAGTCCGGTCCGCCGGGCAGGCCCAAGGCCAGCACTGTCGAGGACAATTCGTCGCGGTGCACGCCTACCGCGGCCCATGCTGCCCGCCTTTCCAGCGCCGACCCCGACCCCGCCGGTGCTGACCCGGCCAGGGCTCGGGCAGCCGATATGGCCAGCGTAGCGAGCGGCCGACCGTCATCGAGCGCATGCGCCTTTCCGGTGGCGTCGGCGGCAAGCCTGCCGAGCGCGACGTCTTTGGCGGGCAGTCGATCGACCACCCGCGCCAAGCCGGCGCACAGTTCATGCGCCGCGATTGCGTCGGCGGCGCAGCGGCGCAGCAGGCCGGTACTGTCCAGCCATTCGCGCCAGTCCCGCAACTCGGGCCGGCGCTCGGTGAGCTCGTCGAGCGGAGCCTGAGCCAGCAACCATTCCCGGGCCTCGGCGGCCGATCGCTCGGACTGGTTCACCACCACCCCAACCAGCACTCGGACCGCGCCCGCCAGCCCGTCCGGTGCCGCGCCGCTGCCCCGTAGCACGGCGTCCACCTCGTCCAGCGATACCGTCAACGATCCACCGGTACGTCCGCGTCGGCCGAGTAGCCGCTCGACGGCACGGCGTTGTTCCAGGCTCGCTTTGGCCAGGGTGGTGCTACCGGTGACCGGTTCTCCCCGTTCCAGCCTGTGCCGCACCCGATTTACCAGCCACGCCAACTCATCACCGCCGAGTAGCCGCCGCACCCGCTCGGGATCGCCTGCCTCGGCGGAACTCTCGACGCCGCTCAGAACAACCCGCCAGCGGACTCGGCGGGGGAGGCGGCGGGTACCGGCAGTCGTGAGATCGGCCGCGCCATCGCGACGCGCTCCCTGCCATCCCAGCGCCAGGGCGTGACAAGCACCGCGTCTATCCCGTCCCGGCGCGACAACTGCGCGATGGCCAAGCCTGGAACCTGTGGGTAGCAACCCCATTCACGCTCACTGGTCATCACGACGTCGAGGTCGAAGGCGGCGAGCAGGCCCAGGCATTTGGCCCGCGAGTCGTCGTCCACACCGGCGAAGGCCTCGTCGAGCGCGACCAGTCGTGGCGCCTGCGGGTTCCCCGCGGAGCTGTAGAACGAGGAGGCCGCGGCGAACAGCGGGACCGAAGTGACGAGCGCCCGTTCGCCACCGGATGCCGGGCCGGCCGCAGGCCGCCACTGACCGTCCTGATATCGCTGGATCCCGAATTCGTGCCAGGACCGGTAATCCAGCGCCCGGGTGAGCTGTTCGGTCCAGCCACCGCCGGTGGTGTCGTCGCTGTGCTCGCGGTTGATTTGCTCCTGCAGAAACGCGCCGACCAGCGCACGGTCCGCAGTGCTCCACGCGTCGGCGGTCTGTCGCAGCAGCCGCTCACGCACCCGTTCCAGCCCTTCCGGCGCCCCGCGCACCGTGCGCCATTGCAGGCGCAGCCGCATACCGGTCGAGGTGGGTCGCGCCGCCAGGTCGGCATTGATCGACCGCACCTGGTCCTCGGCGCCGGAGATCAGTTCCTGCAGCAGCCCGGCCACCTCGTTGACCAGATGGTTCTCCAGGATCTCGCGTTCCTTGGCGGACAGCAGTGTGGCGCGGTGCTCGGTTTCGGCCGTCAGTGCGTCCACCAGACCCGGCACGTCCTGCTGGCGGCCCTGGAACCGCACATCCACCACGATGATGCCGTCTCGGACGGTGAGACCCACCGAATGACCCTGCCGGGAGAGCGTGTCGGTGAGCAGTTTGTGCTCGGCGGAAACCCGCTGCTGTATCAGCTCCCAAGGCCGTTCTCCCGCATCGAGGTCGGCGAGTTCGGCATCGATCGCGCGGGCCAGCGTCACCGCCGGGGTCGGAGCCCAGTCGGCGGTCACATCCGGGACTGTCAGGTCGGGCAGCGCGGTGGCGAGCAGGCCGGTGGCGGCGAAGGCCCGCAGTTCGGCGATTGTCCGCTCCCGGTCGGCCGTCACCTCATCGAGTTGTGCCGACAGCGTTTCGCGCTGCCCTTCGGCACGCCCGCGGTCGCCGACGGCACGTTGCTCGGCGGCCAGCGCGGCGTCGATGGCCTTCTCGCTGGCGGCGATCTCGGTCTCGACCGCGGCCAGCTCACGGAACAGTTCGTCGACGGCTGTGCCGGCGGTCTCGACGAGCGTGCGGTGCCGCTCGGCCGCACTGTCCGCTTCCATGCGGGCTTGCCCGGCCGCGTCAACAGCCTCGTCGCGTCGGTCGGTGGCCAGCTCGCGCTCGTGCTCGGCGTCGCGTACCGCGTCCTGTGCTCGCGCATCGGCGCGGGCCGCCGGCCACAGCCCAGCCAGCGCCACCCGATAGTCACCGAGTGCGGTCCGGACCTCCGCCAGGGCCGACCGATCTGCGGGGAGGTGCACGTCCTGCGCGAATTCCGTTGCGGCGGACAATGCCTCGCGAGCACGTGTCGCACGGCGAGCGTATTCGGCGGCGGCCTCGGCGTGCTTGCCGTCCAGCAGTTGCCGGGCCCGGTGCTCTGCGGTCACCCGGCTGTGCGCATCCCGCAGGGCGGTATCGGCCGGGTGGCGCCGCTGTTCGGCGAAGATCGCCTCCTGGCGGTCGGCCAGCTCAATGGCCGTGGCGGCCAATGTCTCCAGCCGGGCCTCGACCTGTTGGAGCTCGGCGTTCAGCCGTTCCAGCCGGGCTCGCCGCGCGGTCTCCCGCGCTCCCTCCCCGATATACGCCGCCGCGGCCTTGTGCCAGGAACCCCGCAGCACGCCGATCCGGAAGCTGCCGTCGGTGTCCACCCAGGTGGTGGCGCTGTCGCGCCCGAAACCGATGGCGCCCAACGCCGCGATGACCGCGGGCTCATCCAGCGCCGCGGCCTGCGGGTCGGCGCGATCAATGGCAGGGGTCAGCACGGCCGTGAGCCCGCCATCCGGAGCTGCGGTATCCGGTGCGATCAGTACGTCGTCGGTGGCACCGTCGCGCAGGGTGCCATCCGGATCCAGCCAGGCGTCGAGGATACCCGCGGCCTGCACCGCGGCCTCCAAACCTGCCCGCTGCTCATCGGATACCGTGGCGGTGAAGTCGACGACCTTCCACAGTGGCGCCCCGGGCCGAGTCCGGCGGGCAGCTTCATCCCGGGTAGGCGGCGCGGGCGGCGCATCGTGGCCGCCCTGTTCCAGTCGCGCGATTTCCTCGACCAGTTCGTCGCGCTCGGCTGCGGCGGCCGCGGTCGCCGCCTCCACACCCTGCTGTTCCCGGGCGACCGCGGCGGTGGCCAGTCGCACCGCCTCGGCCACCGCGGTGGCGGCCGGGTTCGGACCGTCGAGCGTGTCGACCCAGGCATCGAGGGCTGCCTGAACCGTGTCGAGGTCCGCGACTCGCACATAGCGTGCGTCACGAAGGTATTCGGTGAACTCGGCCACAAGGGCAGCACCGGCGGCCGTGACGTCTTGCTCGGCCTCCAAGATTCGCTCGACGGCCTGCTGCAGTTCGCCGGTGATCCGATCCATCTCGTCGTGGGCACGTTGTGCGGCCCGGTCCGCGGTGTCCGCGGCGTCCAGCAGCTTCGCCAGCGTGGTCAACGCGGTGTGAGTCGCATCGACAAGCTGGTCGCCTGCTCGTTGCGCCGCCAGGTAAGGCTCGGAATCCGTCGCCAACACCTCGAGGATCTCGGTGTGGCCCGCGGAAAGCCCGGCCGAAGCCGCGGCCCGCGCCGCGCCGTCGGTGGCCCGGCGGTAAGCGTCGGCGTCGGCGGCGGCCATCCCGCGCGCGGATGCGAGCTGACTTTCCCTGCGCTGCAGCGTATTTACGGCATTCGCGAGATCGCGCTCCCGATCGGCCGCCAGCGTGCCGAGCCGCTCGGCGTCCAGCTTCGCCTGGTTCAATGCCTTGGCGTCGCGCATCTCGGGGCTGTCGTGCAAAGCATCGCGCCGCGCGGACAGCGTTGTCCGGTGCTGCCCGGCCGCCTCTCGCTCCGCCACCGCAGCGGCCACCGCGACCTCAGCCCGGGCAAACGCCGACTGCGCTTCGGCCAGTTCGCTGTTCAGCTTTTCGTAGCGACTGTGCGCCTTGCGCGGCGGTTCGGCGCGCCGCTTCGCCGCGATTCGTGCATACCTGCGGTAGTGGCCCAAGAACGCCTCGCCTGCTGTCTTCGCCTCGGCCAGACCCCGCAGCGCCTCGCGTTCCTCGTCGAGGCCGCGGAACGCCTCGGCTACCGTGGTGATCAGCACCGGATCCAGCGGTGGCAGTGCCTCGGTGAGCGCCCGCGACAGCAGCTTCTCGTCCGGCTTCTTCGACAACTGCGGCTGCCGCAGTTGAATCAGCAGATTGACCAGGGCCTCGTAGCGGTGCTGCCCCAGCCCGAACAGCGCCTCGTCGACGGCGCGGCGATAGTCGGAGGCCGTGTCGTAGACCCCGTTACCGCCGAGTGCGTCCTTGAGCTTCTCCCGGGTCAGCGCCACCTTCGTCGGGCCGACCAGGGACAACTCTCCCACGGCGCCCCGATGGCCGACGCGCTGCTCGGTCACGAAGAACCAGTGCCGGGCGATGCCGCGCCCGGCGACCGCCTTGAGCCCGCAGCCGATGGTCCGGTATTCGGGTGTTCCGTCGGAAGTCAGCCGGCCGAACTCGAGCCATGTGTAACCGAGCCGCTCGGTGTGTGGATGTTTGCCGCCCAGCAGCAGATTCCATTCCATCCGCTTGTTGCGGTCACCATCAGGTTCCACCCGGTGCGCGGCCAGCTCGCCGTCGAGCAGAAACGGCAGCGTCAACGCCAGCACCTTCGATTTGCCGGTGCCGTTGTTGCCGCGCAGCAGCAGGCGGCCGTCGTGGAAGTGGAACTCCTCGACGTCGTAGTAGAACAGGTCCACGAGCCCGGCCCGCAGTGGCTGCCAGCGCTGCCGGGCCGGTGTGGGAAGGTCGCTCATCGCGGCCGTACCTTTCGTGTCGTGCGGCGTATCCGTGGCTCGCTGCCATCGCGAATCACCGCTTCCTGCACGGAATATCGGGCGATCGCGGGCAGCGCGCGCACAGCTTCCGGCGGCGAGTCCGCAACCAGCCGCAGCGCCCGCAACTTGGTCAGGGCGATCTCGAGCAGTTCGGCGTCCGCGCCGGGCTCGGTCACGCCGCGGCGCCAGTACGAGGTGTGCTCACGCGCGAGTACACGCACGTGGGCACGCAGGGCGTCGATCGAAACCGGCTCACCGACCCGCCCGGACAGATACTCCGCTATCAGCAGTGTGACGTGGCCGTCGGTGCGCTGCTCCGGCATGCGCACGTCGGTCAGGTCGTCGTCGGGATCGACCATCGCGATGCCTTCGGCGCGCATCTCGGCAACCAGACCGGTCGCATCCTCGATGCGGCGGGTGATGGCGACACGCTGATTGATCAGATAGGCCCGCTCGTCGTCGGTCAGGTCGTCGTAATAGAGCACCGGATCGTCCAGCAGCCGACGGGTCAGCTGATGGCGCAGCGTGCGGCGGCGCAAATCCTCTGTGTCGGGCACCGATTCGGTCGACAGTGCCTTCAACCGCTGCTCGAACCCGCCCTCCGTAACCGTTGACGGTCCGCGGCCTGTGGTGAGCAGCGCTGCCAGCACCCGGCGGCGGACGTCGTACAGCACGTCGCCGGTGTCGCTGAGGTAGGAGTCCTCCTCGCCGGCAACCCGCTCCAACGCGCCCCAAGCCAGCAGCAGTCGTACCACGGCCACCAGGTCGGTCCGTTCGTCCCGGCGGCTCAGTGTGAATTCCACACCGGCCGCGGATAATTCCGGTTCGCCAGCGGCAACCAGCACACCCTCCGCCAGACGGCCCAGGGTGATCTGCGTGTCGGCTCGCTCCAGCACGGCGAGCGCCAGGCACAGCAGCACGTAACGTCGACGGCCGAAGGGCGCCTTGCCCTTTCCCTCCTGCGCGGGACGCGTGGCGTCGTCAGTGGTGGCGGAGACCTTGAACAGCCGCGCCGATTCGGCATCCACCACGAGCCGCCAACCGGTCTCGGCACCGAACCAATCTCGCAGATGCGCGGCATGCCGGCGGACCAGACGCAGCGCGTCCTCGTCCGCACCGACCGTCAGCAGCGGTTTGGTCAGTAGTGCTCGCATTGCCCGGCGGCGCTGGGTAGCTTCCTCCTGCGGATCCATCAGGCCCCCACCAGTGCGGCGCCTATGAGATCGATGATCTCGATGACGTGTTCCGGGCCGCGCAGAACCCCATCCTCGGTGGGAATCTCGACAACCGGCGCGTCGGCAACCGAGGTCAGCCGGATCAGCAGCGTGCCGTCGCTGGTGGTGGTCTCTACCTCGGTGGCGCCGGGCTGCCGCGCCGACAGCGCATCGCCTAGCAGACCCAGGAACAGCCGGAAAACGCGGGTGTCCAGCACATCGACTTGGGACAGCAGGACTGGGCCGCCGGTGGACAGCCTGGCTCGAGCGGCTGTGACCTCCCGCTGTTCGCGGGTGGCATGCTCCTCGAGCATCCGGCGGGCCTCATCGCGGTCGGCGACCCGGGCCGGTTGGCCGCGCCGCTCATAGGTGCCGGTACGCCGCAGTTGCGGGCTGATCTCTACGCCCGGCGCCTCGGCCCACGGGGTGCTGGGCGGTGGCTCCACCTGCTGCCACTGTTGCACCGTCTCCACCGTCACGGTCAGGTGCCGGGCGGGGGTCAGACCGAAGGCGGCGCGCCACAGCCGGTGCGCCGCAGCGTCGTCGGGCGCCTCGGCGAACCACTGGGCCAGCGCTCGGAAATCGGCGGACCGGTCGGAGCGGCCGGAGCGCCGCTCGTTCAGCGTGGCGACAGTGTCGATCAGTTGAGTGATGGCAGTGACCGCCGCCGAGCGCAGCAGGCGGGCCTGCGATGGGTGGCGCGGGTCGGTCGAGACAAACCATTCGCGCAGGCCACGCCACCGGTTGTGCCACATGGTGAGCGTGTCGGAGAGTGCCGCTTCGTATGCGGCCCAGCCCTGGTCCGCGGTATCGGGCAGGTCCGGCATCGCATCTCGGGCCTCGCGTTCCACCGCCAGCCGGAGTAGACGCTCCACCTCATCGGGAGTCAGACCCTCCAGCAGCGCCGCGATTTCCGCGCCCCGGTTGGCGAGGTCGGCGATGAACCGGTTGATGTAGTCGATCAGCCGCTGCTTATAGGCCACGAACGCCTCGACGTCACCGTCGGAGAAGTCGATCACCCGGCGCAGCGAGGCCATGAAGGCCTGGGCATTGTCGGCCAGCCCCGAAAACCGTTCCACCAGACCGAGCAGCAGCAGATGCACCTTGGCCGGGTCGATATCGGCCACCTCTGCGCGCGCCAGCGCCACCAACGCGCGCAACTGATTCGCGATGTCCTCCAGCGCCACCGACTGCAGCGCACCCCGGCGGCCCAGTGCCGCGTCGTAGACGGCCAGCGCCTCCTCGGCCGCCTGCCCCGCGACAGTTAGCTGGTAAAGATATCGGGCCCGATGGAAGTCGGCCACCGTGGTGACCCGGCCGGTATCCGGATCAGACCGCAGGTTGCCCCACCCGACCAGCTGCTCCAACGCGGCCGACACCGTCTCCGGCGTACTCGGACGACCCAGCTCAGCCGCCACATCCTCCGGCCGCATGTGCACGATGAACCGATCCCGCGCCCGCGCGAAGGTGACCAGCACATCCCGATAGAGTTCCGCGTTGGGGGCGCTCAGATGGGCGAATGGCTGTACGGTCGGTTGGTCGGCATTCACGGGCACCATTGTGCCGAACCGCACCGACAGCCCGACTGTGATCGGTGCGCCAACCTTGCATACGGAAACACCCCAGATCCGGACGGGGTGCGCCGAGCGACCGGGACCATCCACGTGAGGTTACGAATCGATCTACGTGACTGCTTGACATGATCCATGCGGGCACGCCATATTCGAGCTACTCGAATACACGATCGTGGCACGGTTGCCGTCCGTGAGGTGCTCGAATCCCCCTTCGCCCACAGATAGCGGGAAGCCGCGGACCACGGAAGTATTCGGGTCCGCGGCTTTCTTGTTTTCCTGGTCACTTCGGGAGTGTCGCTCGCAGTGCCGGGCGTGCCGCCGGTTCGCCGACCGGTCCGGACGACCGAGGCTGTTCATGCGGCTTGACATGTCGGGCGCATCGACTCCTATTCTCCGGAAGCGAACGGCGACAAGGACGGTTGATGGCGGATCGGGTGCAGGCGATCGGGGTGGGGGCGCGCACGCGCTGGGACGAGCATGCGCGGTGGCGCGGTGCGGTGCACGAGGCGGAATTGCCGGGTGGGCATCGGGTTTGGGTGGTCGCGGGCTACGACGAGGTCGCCGCGCTGCTCGCCGATCCGCGGCTGAGCCTGGACAAGCGGCACTCCGGCGGCGGCTACGCCGGATTCGCGCTGCCGCCCGCGCTGGACCGGAATCTGGGAAATATGGACGGCGCGGAACACGCCCGCGTCCGCCGCCTGGCCGCGCCCGCCTTCTCCCACCACTCGCGCGCGAGCCTGGCGCGGGCGGTCGCCACGATCGCGCGGTCGGTCTTCGCGGCGCTGCCCGAATCGCCCACCGGCCCGGTGGATCTCATGGCCGCGCTGTGCATCCCGGTGCCCGCGCTCACGCTCGGGAGCCTGCTCGGCGTTCCGGTCGACCTGCAGCCGGGGCTGCGGGACGCGGTCGGGGCCATGGTCACCTTCGATGCCTCCGTGCCCGAGTCCGCGGTCCGGCTGCGGGACGCGATCGGCTGGCTCACAACCACATTCACCGATCTGGTGGATGCCAAGCGCCGCGCGCCGGGCGAGGATCTGATCAGCGGGTGGGTGCGCGCCCGCGACGAGGACGGCGCGTTGAGCGAGGAGGAACTGGTCTCGCTCGCCTTCCTGATGATGCTGGCGGGGCTGGAGAACGCGGTGTATCTGTGCGGCAACCTGATTGCCGCCCTGCTCACCACCGCCGATATCGCGGACTGGCCGCGTCGCCGGGCCGAGCTGATCGAGCGGGCCAACCCGCTGCCGTTCGCGCTGCGCCGCTTCGCGACCACCGACCTGGTCCTCGGCGATGCCGCCATCGCCCGCGGCGACACCGTGCTGCTGTCGCTGTTCGGCGCCGACTCCGATCCCGCCCGCGGCGACCGGCCCGGCCTCATGTTCGGTCGCGGTCCGCACTACTGCCTGGGCGCGCAGATCACCGACCTGGTGGTCGACGCGGTCGTGCCGGAGGTGTTCGCCCGGTACCCCGGCCTGCGCCTGGCGATTCCGGAAGCCGAACTGACATACCGGCATTCGTGGCGCTCGCACGGGTTGGCCGAGCTGCCGGTCCTCCTCGCGTCCTGACCCAGCTGTTACGACTGGTCCGGCTGGGCGGACAGCGGGGTTCCGGTGTGGAAGAACTGGATCAGCCGCCCGATCCGCACGCTGTGTTCGGCACAACGCTCGAAATGATGGGCGAGCAGCGCGAGATCCACGGCCATGGCGCTGCCGTGCGACCACTCCGGATCCGCGATCAGCCGCAGCACCCGCTGATGCAGTTCGGGCAGGGCGGCGTCGGGTGCGACCAGCATCTGGCCCGGCGCCGGATTGTGCGCGGCGATGGCGCGGTGTGCGGCCGCGGTCAATTCGGCCGTGCCGCGGCCGATCTCGCCGAGCAGGGCGACGACCCCGGGCGGCCCGACCGGATCCGGGTAGCGGCGCACCACGCTGTCGGCGATGCGGGTGGTCAGCGACCCCTGCTGGGACAGATCGTCGGCAATCTGGATCGCGCTCACCACATGCCGCAGATCCCGGGCCACCGGGGCCTCGAGGGCCAGCAGGATCACCGCGCGGTTCTCGCAGTCGCCGTAGCGGGCCTGTAGCTCTTCCCCGACCGCGAACACCTCGTAGGCGACCGTCAGATTGGCCTCGGCGACGGCCACCGCCGCGCGCTCGGTCGCATCGCGGGCCAGCCCGGCCAGGCGGGTCAGCGCACCGGTCAGCGCCGCCAGCTCCGAGGAGAATTTCGTCCGCACGTCGATATCTTGGCCGCTCGCCGGGCAGCACGCATCGATACCGACTAGTTATACTCTCGGACCCATTGGCGGGCAGCGAGTCTCGCCGCCGGAGCCGTCAATGCCCCGAGACGACTCGCCCGTGCCCGGCGCCAACCTGTGCAAATGCTCGAGACAGGATCGGACGATGGCTCGACTCCCCGCCCGCGCGACCGCGACCGTGGCCGCCCTCGCCGTCTCGACCGTCCTGGGCGTCGCGGCCACCGCGCGGGCCGCCCCGGCGTGGGGCCCGTTCGCCGCGCCGAATCCGTATCTGGGTCCGCTCGGCTCGGCGACCATGCACGCCGACGCCGGTTCCTCCGACGCCGTCCCGCGGCCCG
Organism: Nocardia terpenica; assembly: GCF_013186535.1. Lineage (NCBI taxonomy): Bacteria > Bacillati > Actinomycetota > Actinomycetes > Mycobacteriales > Nocardiaceae > Nocardia > Nocardia terpenica. The sequence continues at coordinate 1,410,847 of NZ_JABMCZ010000002.1, read as the reverse complement.
GCCCGGGCGCGCGACCGGTCGCGGCCACCGTATATCCGCTGGCCGCCGCCTGCCCGACCATCATGCAGGGCTCCGACGGACTGGTCGTCGCGCTGTGCACCGCCGTCGCCGGGCGAACGCCGACGGTCTATCTGATCGATCCCGCCGCCACCGGGCCGCTCGGCCTCGGCGCCCCGCTGGCCGCGCTGCCGCTGGTGCCGGGCGGACTGCTCGGCGGCGTATACGCCTATCTCGACAATGCCGACCGGCTCGTGGTGGTCGACGGTCGGCGGCAGCTGATCCGGGTCGCGCACGAGCGGGACGCGGCGGGCCGCTGGAGCCTGCGCATCGCCGATTCGGTCGACCTGTCCGGGGTGGTGCCGGGGAACGACAGCGTGGTGGGGCTGGTGCCGGATTCGACCGGCGCGGTGTGGTTCGCGACCGCGCACGCGGTGGTCGGCCGGGTCGATCCCGCCGGGCGGGTGACCGGCCTGGCGCTGCCCGCGGGGGAGGAGGTGGCCAACAGCATCTCCGCCACCCCGAACGGAAGGGTCGCCGTCGCAACGACATTCGCGCTCTACGAGCTGACGGCCGACGGGTCCGGCGCGCCGCGCGTCGACTGGCGCGCCGCCTACGATCGCGGTCCCGGCCGCAAACCCGGTCAGCTCAGCTGGGGCACCGGCGCCACGCCCGTCTACTTCGGCCCCGAGACCGGCGCCGACTACGTGGCCATCGTCGACAATGCCGCGAACGCGGCGAACCTGCTCGTATTCCGTTCCGGCACCGGGGAACCGGTGTGCTCGCAACCGGTGCTCACCCGCGGCGGGCCCGGCACCGAGAACGCGCCGATCGGCCTCGGCCGGACGGTGGTCGTGGCGAGCACCTACGGCTATCCGTATCCGGCGCTGCCCGAGGGCGCCGGGCCCGCCGTGCCGCCGACCGCCCCGTTCACCGGCGGCATGACCCGCGTCGACGTCGGCCCCGACGGCTGTCACACCGTGTGGGAGAACACGATTCGTTCCTCGGCGGTGCCGATGCTCTCGGCCGCCGACGGGCTGATCTACACCGTGGCCCGGGTCGGTCCCGGGAACACCATGCCGCTGGACGGTTTCGAGTCCACCGCGGTGGACGCGCGGACGGGCGCGGTCGCGGCGCGGAGCCCGCTGCCCGGCACCATGCTCGAGGATCCGCTGCAGACCGCGCCGCTCATCACCCGGGATGGTCGGATTCTGCAGGGCACGACCAGCGGAATCCTGCGCATCGGGTGACCGCCGGACCGGACTCGTTCCCGGATTCGATGTGACCTTCGTCTCACTTGGAACAGGTCGGGTGGGGTCGGAAAGGGGCTCCGACGGGGTTGCCGGGCGGTGTTATACGCATCCCGGTTGGTATTGACCCGCAGGTAAATGGGTGGACGTACGACAACTTCCGTGTATTGCTGAACGCCGATCTTGTATAGACGGCTGATAACAAACTTTGGGTCTGTTTCACCGTTGGCAACCGCTTGGTCATCAGGTGACGAAACGGTAAACGGCCAGTTCGTAGCCGCCCGGAGTGGGGCGGAGGGGATTCTCGTGATAAATCCGCAAATCTGAAATGTTGCCACTTGGGTCGATTGCGGGATGGGAAATCGGGTGAAGGGGAGGGATCGGGCGGATTCGCGATCGGTGGCGTCCGGCGGCCGACACAATGGGTGCTACGAATTTGCCGTACGCGTCGAACAACGGTGCCCGACCGCGGGTTTCGGCCGAAGTCTTATACGCCCGCGCAGCGTGTGGTGGGTTGCATGGCGATAACGATTGTGTAGAGTTGGAGCCAACGCTGGCCGCAGCTGAGCTGGACTCGCTGCGGCCAGTGGCTCTCAAATCGGGGCTCTCCCGCCGCATTCGAAATTCCGCGCAGCGCCTTTCGGCGGCCCGCGCGCGGCCCGATCAACCCGCGATGCGCCGATCGGTAACTATCGACTCCCGCGCCGCCCGGCGGCCGAGTCCGAACACATAGGCGAGAAATGCCGATTCGGCCAGCAGCCCGATGCCGATCCGGACCGGCGCGGGCCATCCGCTCGGCGTCACGAAGCCCTCGATCAGGCCCGAAATCAGCAGCACCGCAACCAGACCCAGCGCGATGGTGGCCGTGGCGCGCCCCTGCCGGGCCAGCGCCCGGGCCCGGCTCAGCCCGCCCGGATCGATCAGCGTCCAGCCCAGCTTCAGGCCCGCGCCCCCGGCCACGAAAACCGCTGTCAGCTCCAGCATCCCGTGCGGCAGCAGGAAGCCGAAGAACGAATCCAGGCGTCCGGCATCGGCCATCAGGCCCGCCGAGACCCCGACGTTCAACGCGTTGCCGAACAGCACCAGCAGCGCGGGCAGCACCAGCAGGCCGCTGAACAGGGCCATCGCCGCCACCCAGGCATTGTTCGTCCACACCTGGGCGGCGAAGGCGTCGTGCGGATGATCGGAGTAGTAGCTCTCGAACGCGCCGCCGGGGCCGGTGAGGTCCTCGGTGTCGCGCGGCAGCCCCAGCAGCTGCCGGGCATTGCCGGAGCCGGACACCCAGATCGCGAAACCGGCCGAGACGCAGACGAACACGGCGCTCACCGCGACCCACCAGCGCCACGCCCGATACACCGCCGCCGGGAAACGGTGGGTGAAGAATCGGCCCACCTCGCGCCAGGCGTCGACGCGCGAACCCAGCACCCGGCCGCGCGCCCGGGCCAGCACCGCGCTGAGGCCGCCGATCAGCTCGGGATCGGGGGCGTGCGACTGCAGGCGGGCCAGCTGCTGGGAGGTCCGCCGGTACAGCGCCATCAGCTCGTCGGCCTCCGGGCCGGACAGGCGGCGCTGCCGCGCCAGGCGGTCGAGCCGGTCCCAGGACCGCCGGTGCGCATAGGCGTACGCGTCCACATCCATCGGTTGCCTCCCGCGCACCATGCTACGGCCGCGTCGACCCGGCCGAGCCCGTAGGCTGAGCGGCAGTATGGCCGTTTTCACCACCGGCGAGGCCGTCGCCCTCGAGCTGCCGATCGCGCGGATTCCCCTGCGGGCCGCGGCATTTCTGATCGACCTGCTGATCCAGCTGACCGTGGCGTGGCTGCTGCTGATCTGGATTCTCGGGCTGCTGTTCCAGTCCGAGCTGGACGGCGCCTGGCTCGATGCCGCCGCGCTGATCATGATCGTCGCGGTGGGGGCCGGGTATCCGGTGGTCTGCGAGACCCTGCTGCGCGGCCGCACCGTCGGCAAGCTGGCGCTCGGGCTGCGGGTGGTCCGCGGCGACGGCGGACCCGTCGACTTCCGGCACGCGCTCACCCGCGGGCTGGCCGGGTTGATCGTGGACTTCTGGGTGCTGGGCGGATTCGGGGCGATCGCGGTGATCACCTCGCTGTGCTCGCCGCGGGCCCGCCGGGTCGGCGACATCCTGGCCGACACCGTCGTCATCCACGACCGCGTCCGGCTGCCGGACCCGGCCCTGGCCGTCGCCCCGCCCTGGCTCGCGGAGTGGACCCGGCGCCTGGACCTGTCCGGCCTGTCCGACGACCTGGCCCTGCCCATCCGCCAGTACCTCACCCGCTGCCCCACCCTCACCCCGCAGGTTCAGCAGAGCCTGGGCCACGACCTGGCCACCACGGTCTGCCGAGACCTGAATATCGTCGCGCCCGCAGGCTGTCCGCCCGTCCACCTGCTCGGCGCCCTCCTCGCCGAACGCCAGCGCCGCGCCCTCGACCTGCCCACCCCACCACCCGCACCCGGCTATCCGATGCCGGTACCTCCGTCGAATCTCGCTTGGCACCACCCAATCTGACCGGCTGCCGGTGGATTCCGGCCAAAAGCATGCCGGAATCACGGGTTTGCGTGCCGGGATGACGGGTTTGCGTGCCGGAATGAAGGTTGCATGCCGGAATGACGGGTTGCGTGCCGGAACGACGGGTTGCGTGCCGGAACGACCGGGCGGAGCGGGTCACATGCCGCCGGACCGCTTCAGCTCCAGGTACGCGTCGGCCAGGATGGTCGGGAGGCGGTCGGGGGCGGCGGCGATGACGTCGATGTTTTTGCGGCGCAGGGATTCCCGGGTCAGGGCGCGTTCGGCCAGCAGGGTTTCGGCGGCGGCCGCGGTGTAGATCTCGGTGGGGGTGGCGCGGTGGGTGGCGGCCGCGGTCAACTCGGGGTCGGTGACCGAGACCAGCAGGACGCGGTGGCGGTGGGTGAGGACCGGCAGGACCGGCAGCAGATTCTCCTCGATCAGGGCGCCGTCCAGGCTGGTGAACCACACCACCAGGCTGCGGCGGCGGGCGCGGGCCAGGGTGGCGCGCACCAGGCCGGGGGCATCGGTGTCGACCAGGGCGGGGACCACGCCGGACAGTGCGTGCATCAGCCTGGGCTGCAGGGCCTTTCCGAGCGCGCCGCGCACCTCGGCGCGCACCTGCCGGTCGTAGGCGAGCAGGTCGACGGTGTCGCCCGCGGCGGCGGCCAGGCCGCCGAGCAGCAGCGCCGCCTCGATGGTCGCGTCCAACCGGGTGCCCTCGCCGATGCGGCCCGCGGCGGCACGGCCGGTGTCCAGCACCAGGATCAGGTGCCGATTGCGTTCCGGCCGCCAGGTCCGCACCAGCACATCGGCGGCGCGGGCGGTGGCCCGCCAGTCGATCGCCCGGACGTCGTCGCCCGCGACATACTCACGGAAGGAATCGAATTCGGAGCCCTGGCCGCGCATGTTCACCACGGTGCGCCCCTCCAGCCGATGCAGGTGCCGCAGCTTCGAGGCCAGCGCCGGTTCGCTGTGGAACGGCGGCAGCGCCCGCACCCGGGCGGGCACCGCACGGCGGACCTGCCGACCGGCCAGGCCCAGCGGGCCGAACAGGCGCAGCGTCACCGGACCGGCCACCCGGTCGCCGCGCCGCTCCGGCGCCAGCGTGGTGGTCAGCCGCGTCTTGGTATTCGGCGGCAGCAGCAGGCGATGGGTGCGCCGCACCGCCCCCGCGCTGTCGGGCCAGGCGTCCCACAGCATTCCGCGCACGGTCCGGGGACCCGGATTGACCACCGTGAGCTCCACCTCGGCGCGGCGGCCCGAGCGCACGCTGGTCAGCTCCGGCCGCGACAGCTCCAGCTCCGTGCCGCGCCCGGCGGCGGTCACGTCGACGGCGATCAGCGCGACCAGCAGGGCGGTCAGCGCGGCCACCCCCGGCCACGACGGCACCAGCAGCGTGGCGATCAGCGCCGCCGCGGCCGCGACCACGGCCAGCCGACCGGTGACGACCACGGCCTACACCGGAACCGGGACCGACAGCAGCAGCGAGGACATCACGCCCTCGGCGGTCGCCCCGTCCAGCTCGGCCTCCGGGCGCAGCTGCAGCCGATGCCGGAGCACCGCCACCGCAACGGTTTTCACATCGTCGGGGATGACGAAGCCGCGGCCGATCAACCACGCGTAGGCGCGGGCCGCGGCCAGCAGCGCGGTCGCGCCGCGGGTCGAGGCGCCGTGCTGGACGGCCGGGGAGGCGCGGGTGGCCCGGCACAGGTCCACGATGTAGGCGAGCACCTCGGGGGCGACCGTCACCTCCGACGCCGCCGCCCGCCCGGCCGCGAGGTGGGCGGGCCCGGCGACCGGTCGCAGTCCCGCCGCGGCCAGATCGCGCGGATCGAAACCGGCGGCGTGCCGCTGCAGGATGCGGAATTCGTCGTCGCGCTCGGGCAGCCGGATGTTCACCTTGAACAGGAAGCGGTCCAGCTGCGCCTCGGGCAGCGGGTAGGTGCCCTCCTGCTCGATCGGGTTCTGGGTGGCCACCACCACGAACGGATCCGGCAGCGGCTGCGGGATCCCGGCCACCGACACCTGCCGCTCCTCCATCGACTCCAGCAGTGCCGACTGGGTTTTCGGCGGCGTGCGGTTGATCTCGTCGGCCAGCAGCAGATTCGTGAACACCGGCCCGCGGCGGAAGGTGAACTCGGCCGAATGCGGATCGTAGACCTGCGAACCGGTGACGTCGCCCGGCATCAGGTCGGGGGTGAACTGCACCCGGGTGTGCTCCAGCTCCAGCGCCGTCGCCAGCGCCCGCACCAGCAGCGTCTTCGCCACACCCGGAACGCCTTCCAGCAGCACGTGACCGCGGCACAGCAGCGCCAGCACCAGGAACAGGACGGCCTGGTCGTTGCCGACGACGGCCTTGCCGATCTCGGCCCGCAGCGCGCCGAAGGCCCGGTGTGCGTCCTCGGCGGTCGGCGTGGGGGTGGTGTCCGTGTGCGTCATCCGACCTCCGATTCGATCCGGTCCAGTTGTGCCGCGACCCAGAGCAGTGTCGCCTCGTCCGGCACCGGGCCGAACAGTGCCGACCCCACGGGGATCGGATCGGAGCGTAGCCGCGCGGCGACCGCGCCGACCACCCGGTCCGGCGGCGCGTCCGCGGCGAGGTCCAGCGCCGGGCGGATCCGTCGCAGCGTCGCCGCCCGCAGCTTGCCCGCGACGTAGGTGTGGTCGCGGGCCTTGCGGTACAGCGCGGCCTGCCCGGCGAGCAGTTCGTTCGCCGGAACCTCCACCGGGCGCGGCTCGCCGACCAGCGCGCCGCGCCGCCGGGCCCGCCACCACACCACGATCCCGGCGCAGATCAGCCACTGCAGGCCACCGTAGGCCAGCCAGGGCGGGGCCTGCTGGAAGATCGACTTGCGGCCCTCGCCGAAATCCGGCCGACCCGGCTCGGGAGGCGCGCCGGGCGACGGAACATGGTGCGCCGGTGGCGCTTTCGGGGCCGAGCCCAGTCGCAGCAGCAGATAGACGATCAGCGCCAGCAGCACCGCGCCGCCGACCGCGGCCCAGAAGCGCGGATCGCGCAGCAGCTTCGGCAGCGGGGGCAGCGGCGGCGGTCGCCACCGTCGGCCCCGCTCGGCCGCCGCGGTCTCGACCGGTTCCGGCGGCGGGGGCGGGGCGCCGGAGAACAGGTCGGCCTCGGCCAGCCGCCGGTACTCGTCGGCGGTGGCGGCCCGGCCGCCGTAGACCACCTCGTCGAATGTCCGTGCCGCGCCGGGTAGTTCGGCGGTGTCGGCGGGTGCGGCGTGGACCGCGGCGTCGGCGGTCTCGTCCGCGGTCCGCGACCGTCGCACCTGCAGCAGGCCGCCCTGCTCCAGGCCGCGCACCACCGCGCGGAAGCGCTCCCGCAGCGCGGTGTCGAAATCCCGGCGCGCGGCCGCCGCCTCGGCCGCCGCGCGGTGCCCGCCCGCCGGGCCGAGCGCGGGTGGCGGGGGAGCGGGCGCATCGGGCCGGTCCGCGGCGGGCTCCGGCCGCTCGGCGTCGGTCATCGGGGCGCTCCCGCGAATCCGTTGTCGGACACCGGGATCGCAATATCGAGGGCCTCGCGGCGGCAGCGCCGATCGACGTAGGCCACCACCGCCGCGGCCGATTCCACCGCCTCGGCCAGGGCCACGATCAGCAACACCCAGCCGATGATCAGCGCGGTCACCGTCCAGCGCCGGGTGCCGGTGACATCGGAGAAGAACAGCGGAATCCCCAGCAGCGGCACCGCCAGCACCCACACCAGCCCGCGCAGCGCCAGCCACAGCCCGGCCAGCCGCCATTGCGCGCCGCCCGCAAGCATTTTCGCCCGCGCCACGGCCGCGCGGTAGGGCACCGACTCGGCGACCAGCGCGGGCATCGCCACCAGCCGGGCCGCGCGCAGCCGCGCCAGCCAGGCCAGCGCGGGCGGCAGGGTGATCACCAGCAGCGCCCCCAGGACCGGCACCCCGACGCCGAGCACGCTGTAGATCAGCCGATCCAGCAGCAGCGGGCCGAAATTCGCGCCCAGCCCGGCCACCGCGCCGCGCCAGGCGAGCGGGCCGCCGAACACCTGCCCCAGCCCGATCGAGACGGTCACCCCGCGGATGTACCAGCGCAGCAGCCACGCGAACACCGCCACGGAAACGATTGCCGACCACAGGGTTCCGGTATCGGAGCCGTGCGTGGCGACGGCCCCGAGCGCGGTCAGCGCGAACGACGCGACCGCGGCGATCAGCCAGCCCGCGCCGATCAGCCCGGCCAGCGCCCGGATGCGCGACTGGATCAGGGCGAACGGCAGATCCAGCAGCTCACGGAAGTGCAGCGGCCGGATCGGAATCGATTCTCCGTCCGGCGGCACGGACGGTCCGAACCCGTCGGCGGCGGCTGGACACACGCGCCCGAGTTTATCCGGCCGGGCGGCGATTCGGCCGGTTGTGCTCAGCGCTGCAGCAGGCGTGCCACCACCGCGCGGTAGCGTTCCGGATCCACCGGTGGCAGGGCCAGCAGGGCGCGCAGGTACACACCGTCGCCGACCAGCCGGATGATCTCGGCGTGCACCGGATCGCCGATCTCGGCGTCCAGGCCGTCGTGCCAGGACCGCATCACCTCGGTGAGGGCCCGCTGCATGGCGTCGGCGTCGTCGGCGCGCTCGCCGTGGCCGTGCGCGTCGACCGTGCGCATGGCCGCCATCATCGAGCGGTACAGCGCCAGCTCCAGCGCGTCGGACTCGTTGTCCGGATTCGGACTCTGCAGATACCACTCGGCCACCGATTTGCCCTGGCCCACGGCGGTTTCCAGCTGCCGCTCCGAGCGCTCGCCGAGGCGGCGCACCAGGCCGGTCAGCAGCGCGTCCTTGCTCTTGAAGTGATACAGCAGCCCACCCTTGGAGACGCCGGCGGCCGCGGCCACGTTCTCCAGCGTGACCTGGGAGGCGCCCTTGTCCAGCAGCAGGGTCTCGAGCGCGTCGAGGATGCGATCGCGGGTGGTCGTCGTCACGGCGCTCACTGTACCGTCCGGACGGTAATTCTGTTACTGTACCGTCCAGACGGTTAAAACAAGACGGAAGTCGAGAAGGATCATGGACACCCCCCGCGTCGTCGCGACCCCGCGCCGGGCCTCCGCCCGGGACTGGGCCGGGCTCGGCGTTCTGGTGCTGGCCCTGCTGCTCATCTCCGTGGACGCGACCGTGCTCGACATCGCGGTCCCCGCCATCAGCGCCCACCTCGCCCCCAGCACGCCGCAGCTGCTGTGGATCATCGACGTGTACTCGTTCGTGCTCGCGGGCCTGCTGGTCACCATGGGCACGCTGGGCGACCGGATCGGCCGGCGCCGGTTGCTGCTGCTCGGCGCCGCCGGATTCGGTGTGGCGTCGGCGGTCGCGGCCTGGTCGGTGAGCCCGGAGATGCTGATCGCGGCCCGCGTGCTGCAGGGTGTCGCGGGCGCGACTTTGATGCCTGCCACCCTCGGCCTGATCCGCGCCATGTTCACCGATCCGCGCCAGCGCACCACCGCGATCGCGGTGTGGAGCGCGATGGCGGGCGGCGGTGCGGCGCTCGGCCCGCTGCTGGGCGGCTGGCTGCTCGAGCACTTCTGGTGGGGTTCGGTGTTTCTGATCAACCTGCCGGTCATGGTGGTGCTGGTGATGCTGGGGCCGATCCTGGTGCCGGAGTCGCGCGATCCGAATCCGGGCCGCTTCGACCTGCTCAGCGCGGGGCTGTCGATGCTGGCGCTGGTGCCGATCGTGTACGCGGTCAAGGAGATCGCGGCGCACGGCATGGATCTCGGCAAGCTCGGCGTGGCGGCGGTCGGTGTGCTCGCCGGTGTGCTGTTCGTGCGGCGCCAGCGCACGCTGGCCGATCCGATGCTGGATCTGCGGCTGTTCGCGCTGCCGCGGTTCCGCACGGCCGTGCTGACCAATCTGCTCGCGGTGTTCGCGCTGGCCGGTGTGCTGTTCTTCGGTTCGCAGTATCTGCAATTGGTGCTGGGCCGTTCGCCGCTGGACGCGGGGCTGCTCCTGCTGCCCGGCATGCTGGCCAGCATGGTCGCGGCGCTCACCTCGGCGTGGCTGGTGCGGGTGTGGCGGCCGGGTCGGGTGCTCGGCGGCGCGCTGGCGGTGGCCGCGCTCGGCGCCGCGCTGTTCGTGTGGCTGCGCGCCGATCCCGCGGCGTCGGTGACGCCGTTCGTGGCGGGCTTCCTGCTCGTCGGCGCGGGAGTCGGTGTGGCGCTGACGGTGTCGTCGGATCTGGTGGTGGGCTCGGCCCCGGCCGCGCGCGCCGGTTCGGCGGCCGCGGTCTCCGAGACCGCCTACGAGGCCGGTATCGCGCTGGGCGTGGCGGTGCTGGGCAGCGTGGTGATGGCGGTCTTCCGCAACGGCCTGGATCTGTCCGCGGTGCCGCAGGCGCAGGTGGGCGCGGCGCGCGAATCCCTCGGCGGCGCAGTGGCGGCCGCGCACGAGCTCCCGGCGCAGGCCGGTGCGACCCTGCTGCGGTCGGCGCACGAGGCGTTCGTCTCCGGCATCCACCTGGCCGCGCTCGGCACGGCCCTGATCCTGCTGGTGACGGCGATCTTCGCGTTCCGCTCCGCGGGCGGGAAGTCCGCCGCGGGCGACCGGGTGGACACACCCGCCGAAGAGCTGTCCTCGGCCCACTGAACCGCGTGCGCTGTGTACCCCTCGTATGACACGGCGCTGCCGGAGTTGTGGAACGTGGTGACGACGTCCCCTCCGACCGAGGTGCGGGACCGCAGCCTTCGCCGTCACCACGGCGGTGTGCGCCATTGGACACCGCTGTGGAACTGGGGCGCGACAGTAGTCGAACGCCTGTGTTCACAATGCCGGGCCGCGAGCGTCCGGACCAGCACGGTTTCACGGACGGGAAGGGTCTTGCGCGTTATGCGAGGGCTGTGTTAGGCACGCATTCCAGCAACAGGAACAGCGGGCGCTTGAAGTTCTCGTCCCACCACGGATCGGCGCGGCGCTGGGCCGCGGTCGGATGCGGTTCCCGCACACCGGTGATCGCGAATCCGGCCGCGGTCACCATGCCGATGTACGCCTCCAGCGAGTAGAAGCTCTGCACCGAGGGCGCGGGCGACACCGTGCCCGCCACACTGAAATTCTGCTCGACGGTCCGCACGCCGAAATACGCGTCGATCGGGAAGTCCGAGGAGTTGGCCGCGGTGCGCTCGGCGCGGGCGGCATAGAAGCACGGATGCATGCCGAGCAGGATCAACCGGCCCGCGGGGTCGAGCACCCGCCGGAATTCGTGGAAACGCTTGCCCGGCTCCGCGATTCCGTTGGGCAGGCGATTCACCACGACCAGGTCCACGCTGCGGTCTGCCAGCGGCAGGTCCGCGACGTCGGCGTGCAGGAAGGTGCTCGACGCCGCCGAGTATTCGGGATGGGCGCGGGCCGCCTCGATGAACTCCGCGCAGGTGTCGACGCCGTATCCGTGGGCGGCGCCGCGGCGCACCAGCTCCCGGGTCAGATAGCCCTCACCGCAGCCCGCGTCCAGGACGCGCAGCCCCGCGACGGATCCGATCGACGCCAGCAGGGCCGGGTCGGTCAACTGGGTCTGATACTGATCGAGCCGCTCGCGCACGATGTGAATCCAGAACTCCGCGTTCCGTTCATAGGCCGAGGACACTCGTTCGTCGCCTAGCATGTCCACCTCTCACCCGGACCCCACCTCCCCGATGAGGTCGACCAGCGCGTTGCCGGCCCGCCGCGTTCGCCGGTCGGCGTCGCGGTCCAGGCGATCGCGCACCGTCTCGACGAGCAGCGGCCGTTTCTGTCCGAACGTCGGATCGTGCTCCAACATAACCGGGATCGCCGCCGTCAGCAGGTAGTGCAGGTAGGCATCGTTGCGACCGCGGATATCCTGCACGATCTCCGTCGTCGTGCGCCACAGAATTCCCTTGGTGGGCAGGGAGAAATCGAGCGTGGGCGGAATATCGGAGCAGTAGGTGGCCATCGACCACAGCTCGTTGCGGCGCAGTAGCGGATTGCTGTCCAGGCTGCGCCGGTACGCCTCGGCGGCGTCGACGTCGTCGTCGTGCAGCAGGATGCCGATGACGCCGCTGCGATAGGTGAAGGCGGAGGACCGTTTCCGCGCCGCGGGCGAGACGTCGGCGGGCACCGCGCCGGTGAGCTTGGTCAGCTTGTGCACCAGGATGCCGTACCCCATGGTGGCGTGCAGCGAATTGGTGTCGCGCACCAGGATGTCCACCAGGTGCATCGCCTTCGCGATCAGCGGGTGCGGATCGATCAGCAACCCGCCCGGGCCGACGAACAGGGCCTCCAGCGCCGCGTCCCGGGTATTGCCCCAGCAGTGCGACAGATTCAGCACCGCGGCCCGGACATCGAGCCGCATGACGCTGTGCGCCGCCTCCAGCGCCGTGGACACATGGTGGGCCGAGCATCCCGCGGCCAGCAGTTCCCGCAGGCCCTCGGTGCGCACCGGGATGCCCGCCTCGCCGCACGCCCGGGCGGCCGCGGTCAGCCGACTGGCGTAGCTGCGGAGGGTGACGTATTCGGCCAGCCCCGGCACCACGCCGATCAACTGCTGCAGCGTCGCGCCGGAGACGCGCTCCAGCCAGGAGTCGTCGTTCCAGAGCCGGGACAGCGTGCTGGGGGAGACCTTGGCCAGATAGGACACGTCCGCCATGCTCAGCACGCCGTCCTCGGCGAGCCGGCCCAAGGTCTGCGGCCGCATCAGCTCGAGTTCGGACGGCTGTGCCGGAGTAGTCACCGCGCCACCTCCTTCGCCTGCAGTCACGATAGCCAGTTCGGCGCGATCCGCCACCCGGACCGGGCAGCCCGCGATCGATTGTCCACCTACAGTGACGGTCATGAGCGCTGTCTCGATGCCGTCACCCAGCGCGAACGAACCGCCTTTCGATCCGGAGGATCCCGAGTTCCTGGCGGATCCCTACCCCACCTTCGCGCGGCTGCGCGAGCGCGGCGCGGTGCATCCGCACCCTGGGCTCGGCCTGCCGATCGCGGTCTCGCACGGGGCCGCCGCGCGGGTGCTGCGGGATCGGGCGCTCGGACGGCTCTGGACCGATGCGCAACCGGCCGACCGATTTCCCAACTTCAATCTCCTGCACCGTCATTCGATGCTGGAGAGCGAGCCGCCGACGCATACCCGGCTGCGCGGCCTGGTGTCGGCCGCATTCGCCCGCGGCCACGTCGACCGGCTGCGGCCCGCGGTCCACCGGCGTGCCGAGGCCGCGGTCGACCGGCTGCGCGCCGCCATCGCCGAAAACGGTTCGGCCGATCTGCTCGACCACGTCGCGGCGCCGCTGCCGGTGGAGGTGATCGCCGATCTGCTCGGCGTGCCCGAGCCGGATCGCGCTCGGCTGCGGCCGTGGTCGAACACGATCGTCAAGATGTACGAACCCCATGTGGCGGAGTCTCGACGCGATGAAGCCGAGTGCGCCGCGGCGGAATTCGTCGACTATCTGCGCGATCTGGTGGCCCGCCGCCGCGCCCGCCCGGAACCGGGGCTGCTGAGCGATCTGGTGGCGGTCACCGATGCGGGTGGGCGACTCGCCGACGACGAGTCGGTCGCGACCGCGGCGCTGCTGCTCATGGCCGGACACGAGGCGACCGTGCACACCCTCGGCAACGGCGTCCTGGCCCTGCTGCGCCACCGGGATCAGTGGTTGCGGCTCGTCGACGATCCGGGTCTCGCCGCCACCGCGACGGAGGAACTGATCCGTTACGACCCACCGCTGCAGATGTTCTCGCGCACCGCGATCGCCGACACGGAGATCGCCGGGCATCGGCTCGCGCCCGGGGACAGGATCGCCGCACTGCTCGGCGCCGCGGCCCGCGATCCGCGAGTCTTCCCGGATCCCGACCGGCTCGACATCGCGCGCTCGCCGAATCCGCACCTCGGATTCGGCGCCGGGATCCACTACTGCCTCGGATCGCCCTTGGCGCGGGTCGAGGTGGCCGCGGTACTGCTCGAACTGGTCCGGCGGCTGCCATCCCTCGAGCTCGCCGCGGAGCCCGTGCGACGTCCGGAATTCGCGATCCGCGGGCTGCGGGCGCTCGCGGTCACCGCGTAGCCGACCGCCACTGTTCTACGTGAAACATACGGCGCACCAACCCGATTGGATTGTGATCCGGATTACCCCCGGGAGTCGCCCGGTGGGAGCTCGCGCGCACGCCGATGGTCCAGTTCGGGCGCACCCGTGCGGGGTGACAGCTCGGCGCTTCGGTCGGTGGGCAGGGCCTGCGCGGGGACGTGTTCAGGGTGCCCGCCGTGTGAATCCGCGGTGTCGACGGTGACCTTGCGGGTGCGGCGCAGGGTGAAGGTGATCTCCTCGGCCTCCTCGAATGCCTGGCGCACGGTGCGCAGCGGGCTGGTCGCGGTGTCCAAGGCGGAGTCCAGGGCGGAGGTGACGAACGAGGGGACCATCGGGCGGATCCAGCGGGCGGCGGTGTCGGTGAACGGCACCGTGCCGATGACCGGAAGTTCCAGTCCACCACCCTTTTTCGCGGGGACGGTCGAAACCGGGGCGGGCAGATTCGCCGGCGGCTCGTCGGGCACGGGGGCGTCCTTTCTCTCGATGTCCGCGGCGGGGAGGGCCGCGAGGGCCTCGAATTCGGCCACCGCGCGGCGCTGCGGTTCGGTGATGCCGATCTCGATATTGCCGATGGCGGCGACGATGCGGCGGCGTTGCCGTTCCCGATCGATGGCGGTGTCGGCGTGCGCGGTCAGCCGGGCGGCCGCCAATTCCTGTTCGGTGCGCAGCTTCTCGGTCTCGGCCCGCGCCTCGGCGCGGGCGACCGCGATGGCGGTATCGGCGTGCTGTTCGGCGCGGTCGGTCACGGCCCGGGCGGTGGCGTGCCGGTCCAGCGAGGTCTCGCCCCGCCACCGGCGCAGCAGCAGCGGCAGCAGGGCCCCGGCCACGGCGGCGACGATCGTCGCCAGCCGCAGCAGCAGGGCGCCCGGGTGCCCGGCGGTGTAGTCGTTCATGGCCAGCCAACGCGCGCCGAGCCCGCGATCGCCCGCGGTGAAGGCCGCCGCGCGGGCGCGGTCCAGGTCCTGCTGCCGCTCGGCGATCCGGTTGTCCAGCGGCGTGATTCGGCCCTGGGCGGCGGTCAGCCGGGCGCGGGCGTCGTCGAGCGCCGCGGTGTCGGCCTGGGTCTCGGGGCCGCGCCCGGGCACGCCGGTGATCTTGGTTTGCGGGCACTGCGGGGTCGGGTTGTATTCGCAGCGCGCCACGATCAGGGCCTGATCGACATCGGCCTGCGCCTGGGCCACGATCCGGTCGAGCGCGGTGCGATCGGCGCGGGCCCGGTCCAGCTGGTCGCGCGCGGTCAGCACGCCCGGCGCCGCGTCGACGGCCCGCCCGGCGCGCTCGTCCAGCTGCCGGTCCACGGTGCCTCCGAGCAGGACCGTGCTCGCGAGCTCGGCGACGATCACCCCGGTCACCACCGCGATCGCGATCCGGGTCGCGGCCGCGCCGTCGATGCGCCGGAAGAAGCTGCCGCGCAAGGACGCCGGTGTCGCGTCGCCGGTGCCGTCGAGCCGCACCGAGGCGGTGGCCAGCGCCCGCGACACCGCCCCGACCACGCCGACGGTGAGCAGGGCCGCGATCGCGGTGACCGCGAGTGGCCAGTGGGCGGCGTGCGCCGCCAGCCCGACGACCACCGCCGACGCCGCCGCGAACAGGGCGACCACGATGCCGGTGACGAGATATCCGGAGCGCTCGTGCCGATCGCTGACCTCGGTACCGGCGCCGCCGAGCCAGGTGAGGGCGGTCATGGGGAGCTCACATCCTCGATGTCCCAGGGGTTTTCGGGTACGTGGCGAAGCCGTCGCTGATTCGTCGTCTCAGCCTGACAGGCCCGTCCGGTTCCATCGAGTGCGGAAGAGGGGGATGTGGCCATCGTCACACTGGGGTGGTGGCCGGTCTCGGGGCCGGGCAGGCTCGCTCCTACCCTCAGGGGGTGACTCGTTTCGCGAGGCTCGACGACGGGAGGTCCGGACATGCGGATATCCGCGCTGGTGGCGGCGGTCGCGATCGCCTGCGGGACGACCGTCGCGGTGCTGACGCCGACCGTCGATCGGACGGCCGTGGCCCACGCTGAGGCGTGGAACGGGCTGGACGGGCTCGTCGGCCTGGTGCTGGAGCGCCTGAACACCGCCGACGCCGTGATCGCCGCCAAGTGGGCGGCCGCCGGCGGCCATGATCCGGTCGTCGACGATCCGGCCCGCGAGGCGCAGGTCTACGACTCGATGGCGCGCGAGGGCGCGGGGCTGGGCCTGCCGGAACCCTGGGTGCGCCAGGTGTTCTTCGGCCAGATCGAGGCCAACAAGATGGTGCAGCGCGGCCTGATCGCGCGCTGGCGCTTCGACCCGTCCGCCGCCCCCGCCTCGCCGCCCGACCTGGCCGCGGTCCGCCCGATCATCGACCGCGTGAACGACGAGATCCTGCGCCAGCTGGCGGACCACCGCGCGGACCTGACCGACACCCGCTGCCCGGAACGCTTGGCCGCGAGCGTCTTTCCCGTCTTCACCGACGGCCGCGCCGACCCCCTACACGAGGCCGCCCTGGTCCGCGCCGTCTCCGCCCTCTGCCCCACCCCCTGACCCCGCCGCCATCCGGCGTACCACCGGTCCGCCATACCCGCGTGCTGCCAGTCGTCAACCGGCGCACTGCCAGTCGTCATCCCGGCGTGGTCACTCGTCATCCCGGCATGCTTTTGGCCGGGAACCGATTGCGTTGTGATATATCGCACAGGTGGGTTGCTGGGGTTGTGCTGGATGGTTGTTGGCAAAACCAGGCCGTACGGTCGGAACGTTGGTGGCGCTCGTCGTTCCGGTATCCGGAATGTCACGCTCGCGTGTCCGGGGTGTTAGCCGCCCGACAATCCGGTTTGCCTGCCCGCTCGGGTGGGAATCCTGATTCGACGCAGGTGAGAGGGCATTCCATGGCGCGCTGCGGCGTCTGGGGGTCGGCCTGCGTCTCCCCCGGTCGCAGTGGCGAATGTGACTCAGTGATCCGGGTTCCCTGCTTTACACTGGAGAACGCGCAGGTAGTGGAGGACCGATGAAGAAGCCCAGGTAATCGCTGTAATTAGCACAACCTAAGTTGGTTGGGCTCAGGTCCTGACTTATCGTTTGCTCTGGACGCCGGGCACGAAATGTCCGGCTACGTCGCCCGATTCGGCCACGAGCCGTGGCACACAAAGCCTACCGGGCGAAAAAGGCGCGGTGTGTAGCGAAAACGTTAGAAGTTTCGCGACCGCCGAGCACCCGTCTGAAACACCGAAGCGGGTGGACAACTGGAGAGTTGACTGCACGGGATGACCATCAGCGCCGCTGGTCTCCAAGAAGGCCCCGATTTCTTCGAAGGCCGATTTTTTTGAAGGCAGAGGCATGACGCAACTTCCTGGCCACAGGTCCCCTGGACCCATCGGTCTCTACGACCCGGCGAACGAACACGACGCCTGCGGTGTCGCATTCGTCGTCGACATGCACGGCCGCCGCAGCCGCGACATCGTCGACAAGGCAATTACGGCGTTGCTGAACCTGGAGCACCGCGGTGCCGCGGGTGCCGAACCCAATTCGGGCGACGGCGCCGGCATCCTGATCCAGCTCCCGGACAAGTTCTTCCGCGCGGTCGTCGATTTCGAGCTACCCCCCGAGGGCTCCTACGTCACCGGTATCGCCTTCCTGCCGCAGGCCCGTCGCGAGGCCGCGCGCGCCAGCTACCACGTCGAGAAGATCGTCCGGGAAGAAGGGCTGGCCGTCCTGGGCTGGCGCGAGGTTCCGATCGACGATTCCTCGCTGGGCGCGCTGGCCCGCGACGCGATGCCGACCTTCCGGCAGATCTTCCTGGCCTCGCCCAAGGACGCGACCGAGCAGCTGACCGGCATGGACCTGGAACGCCGCGCCTACGTGGTGCGCAAGCGGGTCGAGCACGAGCTCGGCAAGCAGGGCGCCGGCGAGGGCGCGGTCGGCCGCGAGACCGTCTACTTCCCCAGCCTGTCCGGCCAGACCTTCGTCTACAAGGGCATGTTCACCACCCCGCAGCTGCGGGCGTTCTACCTGGACCTGCAGGACGACCGGGTGGAATCGGCGCTGGGCATCGTGCATTCGCGCTTCTCCACCAACACCTTTCCGTCCTGGCCGCTGGCCCATCCGTTCCGCCGGGTCGCGCACAACGGTGAGATCAACACCGTCACCGGCAACGAGAACTGGATGCGCGCCCGCGAGGCGCTGCTGAACTCCGACGTGTTCGGCACCGACTCCCAGGGCCGCAACCGGCTGGAGAAGATCTTCCCGGTCTGCACCCCCGGCGCCTCCGACACCGCGCGCTTCGACGAGGTGCTGGAGCTGCTGCACCTGGGCGGGCGCAGCCTGCCGCACGCGGTGCTGATGATGATCCCGGAGGCGTGGGAGCGCGCCGAGTCCATGGATCCGGCCCGCCGCGCCTTCTACCGCTACCACTCGTTCCTGATGGAGCCGTGGGACGGCCCGGCCTCGGTGTGCTTCACCGACGGCACCGTGATCGGCGCCGTGCTGGACCGCAACGGCCTGCGCCCGTCGCGCATCTGGGTCACCGACGACGGCCTGGTCGTGATGGCCTCCGAGGTGGGCGTGCTGGACATCGATCCGGCCAAGGTGGTCCGCAAGGTCCGCCTGCAGCCGGGCCGCATGTTCCTGGTCGACACCTCGCAGGGCCGCATCATCGGCGACGACGAGCTCAAGTCCACGCTGGCCGCCGAGCACCCGTATCAGGAATGGCTGGACGACGGCCCGACCAAGCTGTCGGACCTGCCCGGCCGCCCGCACGTGCACATGGTCCACGACCGGGTGCGGATCCGGCAGCAGATCTTCGGGTACACCACCGAGGATCTGAACCTGCTGATCTCGCCGATGGCCACCTCCGGCGCCGAGGCGCTGGGCTCGATGGGCACCGACACCCCGATCGCGGTGCTGTCGGCCCGGCCGCGGCTGCTGTTCGACTACTTCTCGCAGCTGTTCGCACAGGTCACCAACCCGCCGCTGGACTCCATCCGCGAGGAGGTCGTCACCAGCCTGCGCAGCATGATCGGCCCCGAGGCCGACCTGCTGCACCCGACCGCGGAATCCAGCCGCCAGATCACGCTGACCCAGCCGATCCTGGACAACGACGAGCTCGCCAAGCTGGTCCACATCAACGACGACGGCTCCCGCCCGAACCTGCGCTCGGTGGTCGTGCACGGCCTGTACCCGGTCCGCAAGGGCGGCAAGGGCCTGCGCAAGGCGCTGCAGGCGATCAACGAGCAGGTCTCGGCGGCCATCGACGGCGGGGCGCGCATCATCGTGCTGTCCGACCGCGAGTCCAACGAGAAGCTGGCGCCGATCCCGTCGCTGCTGCTCACCGCCTCGGTGCACCACCATCTGGTGCGCGAGCGCACCCGCACCAAGGTGGGCCTGGTCGTGGAGACCGGCGACGCCCGCGAGGTGCACCACATGGCCCTGCTGATCGGCTTCGGCGCGGCCGCGATCAACCCGTACATGGCCTTCGAGTCGATCGAGGACATGCTCGAGCGCGGCGCGCTCCGGATGCCCGGCAGCACCGGCGATCTCGCGGCCGACTACCGCAGGGCCGTCGCGAACTACAACAAGGCGGCGGGCAAGGGCGTGCTGAAGGTGATGTCCAAGATGGGCATCTCCACCATCGCCTCCTACCGCGGCGCGCAGCTGTTCCAGGTCGTGGGCCTGTCGCAGGAGCTGTGCGACAGGTACTTCGTCGGGTTGAACTCCCCGCTGCAGGGCATCGGTCTCGACGACATCGCCGACGAGGTCGCCGCCCGGCACCGGATCGCGTTCCTGGAGAACCACAACGAGCGCGCGCACCGCGAGCTCGAGGTGGGCGGCGAGTACCAGTGGCGGCGCGAGGGCGAGTACCACCTGTTCAACCCGGACACGGTGTTCAAGCTGCAACACGCCACCCGCACCGGCCAGTACAAGATCTTCAAGGAGTACACCAAGCTCGTCGACGATCAGTCCGAGCGGCTGGCCTCGCTGCGCGGTCTGTTCAAGTTCAAGAACGAGACCCGCCACCCGATCCCGATCGAGGAGGTCGAGCCCGCGTCGGAGATCGTGAAGCGGTTCTCCACCGGCGCGATGAGCTACGGCTCCATCTCCGCCGAGGCGCACGAGACCCTCGCGATCGCCATGAACCGGCTCGGCGGCCGCTCGAATTCCGGTGAGGGCGGCGAACATCCGGCGCGCTTCGAGGCCGAGGAGAACGGCGATTGGCGGCGCAGCGCGATCAAGCAGGTGGCCTCGGGTCGCTTCGGCGTGACCGCGCACTACCTGACCAACTGCACCGATATCCAGATCAAGATGGCCCAGGGTGCGAAACCCGGTGAGGGCGGCCAGCTTCCGGCGCACAAGGTGTACCCGTGGGTGGCCGAGGTGCGGCACTCGACGCCGGGTGTCGGCCTGATCTCGCCGCCGCCGCACCACGACATCTACTCGATCGAGGATCTGGCGCAGCTGATCCACGACCTGAAGAACGCCAACCCGCAGGCGCGCATCCACGTGAAGCTGGTGGCCGAGCCGGGTGTCGGCACCGTCGCCGCGGGCGTGTCCAAGGCGCACGCCGACGTGGTGCTGATCTCCGGCCACGACGGTGGCACCGGCGCCTCGCCGCTCACCTCGCTCAAGCACGCGGGCGGCCCGTGGGAGCTCGGCCTGGCCGAGACCCAGCAGACCCTGCTGCTCAACGGCCTGCGCGACCGGATCGTGGTGCAGGTCGACGGCCAGATGAAGACCGGCCGCGACGTGATGGTCGCCGCGCTGCTGGGCGCGGAGGAGTTCGGCTTCGCCACGGCCCCGCTGGTGGTGTCGGGCTGCATCATGATGCGCGTGTGTCATCTCGACACCTGTCCGGTGGGCGTGGCGACGCAGAATCCCGTGCTGCGCCAGCGGTTCACGGGCAAGCCGGAGTTCGTCGAGAACTTCATGCTGTTCATCGCCGAGGAGGTGCGCGAGCACCTGGCCGCGCTGGGCCTGCGCTCGCTGGACGAGGCCATCGGCCGGGTCGACCTGCTCGACACCGCCAGGGCCAAGGAGCACTGGAAGGCCAGCAAGCTGGATCTGTCGCCGATCCTCGACGACGTCGAGACGGCGTTCATGTACCAGGACCGGCACTGCACCAAGCCGCAGGACCACGGCCTGGACAAGGCGCTGGACAACCAGCTCATCGCCCAGGCCAGCGACGCGCTCGAGCGCGGCAAGCCGGTGAGGCTGGAAACCAAGATCACGAACGTGAACCGGACCGTCGGCACCATGCTCGGCCACGAGGTGACCAAGCTGTACGGCGGCGCGGGCCTGCCCGACGACACCATCGACATCACCTTCACCGGTTCGGCGGGCAACAGCTTCGGCGCGTTCGTCCCGGCGGGTATCACGCTGCGGGTCTTCGGCGACGCGAACGACTATGTCGGCAAGGGCCTTTCGGGCGGACACCTGGTGCTGCGGCCGCCGCTGGGCGCCCCGGCGGAGTTCGTCGCGGAGCAGAACATCATCGCGGGCAACGTGCTGCTGTTCGGCGCCACCAGCGGTGAGGCGTTCATCCGAGGCGTGGTCGGCGAGCGGTTCTGCGTGCGCAACTCGGGCGCCACCGCGGTGGTCGAGGGCGTGGGCGACCACGGCTGCGAGTACATGACCGGCGGCCGGGTGGTCGTGCTCGGCGAGACCGGCCGCAACTTCGGCGCGGGCATGTCGGGTGGTATCGCCTACGTGTACAACCCGAACGGCACCTTCGAGAAGAACCTGAACCCCGAACTGGTGGATGTCGAACAGCTCTCCGGTGACGAGTTCTCCTGGCTGCACGACATCGTGGTGCGGCACCGGGAACTGACGGGTTCGGCGGTGGCCGAGCGCATTCTGGGGGACTGGTCGCAGCAGGTGAATCACTTCGTGAAGGTGATGCCGCGCGACTACAAGAAGGTTCTGCTCGCCATCTCCGAGGCGGAGAAGGCGGGCCGGGACGTGGATGAGGCGATCATGGAGGCCGCTCGTGGCTGACGCGCAAGGATTTCTGAAGCACACGAGCCGGGAGCTGCCGAAGCGCCGTCCGGTTCCGCTGCGCCTGATGGACTGGAAAGAGGTCTACGAGGGCGGTTTCCCGCACGAGACCCTGCGGACCCAGGCCAGCCGCTGCATGGACTGCGGTATTCCGTTCTGCCACAACGGGTGTCCGCTGGGGAACCTGATCCCCGAGTGGAACGACCTGGTGTACAAGGACCGGTGGCGCGACGGCATCGATCGCCTGCACGCCACCAACAACTTCCCGGAGTTCACCGGGCGGCTGTGCCCGGCGCCCTGCGAGTCGTCGTGCGTGCTGGGCATCAACCAGGATCCGGTGACCATCAAGCAGGTCGAGGTCGAGCTCATCGAGAACGCCTTCGACGAGGGCTGGGTGCAGCCGGTGTACCCGACCCGGCTGACCGGTCGCAAGGTCGCCGTCGTGGGGTCGGGCCCGGCCGGGCTGGCCGCGGCCCAGCAGCTGACCCGCGCCGGTCACACCGTGACGGTGTTCGAGCGCGACGACCGCGTCGGCGGTCTGCTGCGCTACGGCATTCCGGAATTCAAGATGGAGAAGCGCTTCATCGATCGCCGGCTGGCGCAGATGGAGGCCGAGGGCACCGTCTTCAAGACCGGCGTGAACGTGGGCGTGGACATCACCGCCGCGCAGCTGCGCGAGCAGTTCGACGCGGTGGTGCTGGCCGGTGGCGCGACCATCGCCCGCGATCTGCCGATTCCGGGCCGCGACCTGGACGGCGTGCACCAGGCGATGGAGTACCTGCCGCTGTCCAATCGGGTGCAGCTGGGCGATCCGATCACCGACGCCGACGGCCTGCCGCGCATCCACGCCCGGGGCAAGAAGGTCGTGATCATCGGCGGCGGCGACACCGGCGCCGACTGCCTGGGCACCGCGCACCGCCAGGGCGCGGCCAGCGTGCACCAGTTCGAGATCATGCCGCGCCCGCCGCAGGAGCGGGCCGATTCCACCCCGTGGCCGACCTACCCGCTCATGTACCGGGTGTCCTCGGCGCACGAGGAGGGCGGCGAGCGGGTGTTCTCGGTGAACACCGAGCGTTTCGCGGGCGAGGACGGTCGGGTGACCGCCCTGCACGCGCACGAGGTGCAGATGGTCAACGGACGCTTCGAGAAGATCGAGGGCACCGACTTCACCCTTGAGGCCGATCTGGTGCTGCTGGCCATGGGCTTCACCGGGCCGCAGAAGCCGGGCCTGCTCGAGGACCTGGGCGTCGGCTACGACCAGCGCGGCAACGTGATGCGCGACAGCGCCTGGCAGACCACGGTTCCCGGCGTGTTCGTCGCCGGTGATATGGGCCGCGGTCAGTCGCTGATCGTGTGGGCCATCGCCGAGGGCCGGTCCGCGGCGGCCGCGGTGGACCGGTACCTCGAGGGCGATTCGGCGCTGCCCGCGCCGATCGCGCCGACGGCGGTCGCGCAGCGCTAGCGAGCACGGCGACGGGCGCCCGCGGACTCCGGTTCGCGGGCGCCCGTGTCGTACCGTCCGTCCAGTCCGTCGCCGTTGTCCGGATTGTGCTGTGCGTCAGCGTGTTCGGTCCGATTTCGCCCCGAGCGGGTGACCTTGCAGCGACAATGATCGGAAATCGGACGGCTTGGACCACCTGAATGGCGGGAGTGACAAGGGCCCTTTATCCTATGCGGCGGAGTGTTTTGCCTGCGGTTAACGAGATCGCAACCCTGACACCCCACCATGATCGAGGAAACGGATCGGTATGCCCGGGACCGGGCACGCTTGAACTGGAGCGGTATGCGGTTGAAGAGGATTGTCGCGGCTGCGGGTGCGGCAGCAGCGGTACTGTCGGGTATCACGCTCGGAACCGGTTCTGCCGCTGCGGATCCGGGCTGCCCGAGCCTGTACGTGGTGGCCGTCCCGGGCACCTGGGAGACGGGCGATCACCGGCCGAGTCAGATGGTCGGCCACGGCATGCTCGCCGGGGTCACCAACAATCTGCCGTCGTCGACCGATGTCGACTACGTCGACTACGCCGCGACCGCCTTCCCCTGGGAGGGCGACGTCTACGGCGAGTCCAAGAAGCAGGCGATCGACAACGGCCGCGGCCTGATCGGCGCCATGGCTGCGCGCTGCCCGGCGACCCACTACGCCATCGTGGGCTACAGCCAGGGCGCGGACGCGGCCGGTGATCTGGCCGCCGAGATCGGGACCGGGCTCGGCGTCGTGCCGCCGGATCGGGTCGACGGCGTCGGCCTGATCTCCGACCCCCGGCGCTCGCCCACCGACATTCAGGTCGGCCCGCCGGTCGGCGGTTCCGGCGCGGGCGGCATGCGGGTGGGCGGCTTCGGCTTCCTCAGCGATCGCGTGCGCACCATCTGCGCGCAGGGCGACCTGTACTGCTCGACCGACGACCAGGACTACGTGACCCGCTTCGCCGGGTTCCTGGCCCAGGCGTCGGGCGCGAACGTCGCGAACCTGTGGCGCTACCAGCTCGAGGCCGGGTCGATCATCGGCGATCTGATGTCGCACGGCGGCATTCCGACCCTGCAGTCGCAGCTCACCGACGATGCCAACAAGGATCGGGTCAAGCAGCTCGAGCAGTTCTACGGGTCGGGGGCGCACACCTCCTACGGCTTCTACAACGTCGGCGGCGGAGAGACGGCCGTCCAGTGGATGCACCACTGGATCGCGGGCATGTCGTAATCGGCACGGACACAACGAGGGCCACTCCCTGGCGCGGGGAGTGGCCCTCGTTTTCTACGCCGAGCCGGTCGACGGCAGATCCGGGCCGCCGGGCCAGATCGGTCCGGGCCCGCCCTGCCAACCATCGCCGGGCCACCCGCCGCCCTGCCACCCGTGGTGATGGTGGTGGTGATGCCAGCCGTCCCAGTCCACGGCCGTACCGGACGGAGCGGGGGTGTCGGCCAGTGCCGGAGCGGCCACCGCCGCGAGCGGAATCACGGCGAGCGCGACCGCAGCGGCGAACCGGACGGCCAGGCGGGACTTCCTCGAGGAGACCAACGGACTACCTTTCTCTCGGACCGTGAGTCGCGCCGCACGGCGGCTCACGAGGTCCCATCGAACGATGCGCCGCTGTGACGGCAATGCGGTCGCCCTGGTAATCGGCTGGGAATATCAGTCGGCGGCGAGGTTGCGGGGCAACAGATCCCACACGTGGCCGTTCTCGTTGACGGTGGCCGCGGTGCGGCGGCCGGTGCGCGAGTAGAGGATTCGCGTGATCGAACAGTAGTCGATCGGGAAGGTGAGCGGGCGGTCCAGGTCCAGCACGTCCTGCAGCAGCACATTGATCACGCCGCCGTGCGCGAAGGCGACGACGGTATCGGAATGGCCTGCGGCGGCGGTGATCTCGTCGACGGCGGCGCGCACGCGGTCGACGAAGGCGGGGCCGTCGATCTGCTCGGGCAGGTATCCGGCCTTGATCCGCTCGTAGGTGGCGCGTAACTGCTGCTTGGCGTCCTCGATCGGGATGTACAGGCGGAGATCGGCATCGTATTCGGCGAGGCCGGGATGGATGTCGAGAGGGAGATCGAGCTTGTCGGCCGTCGGCCCGGCGGTTTCGCGCGCGCGGCGCTGCGGGCTGCTCACCACGCGCGTGATGCGATGCCCGGCCACCTCGAGCCGGGTCAGGGCGGCCGGAACGCGCGCGGCCTGCTCGATCCCCAGATCGGTGAGATCGGGATCGGCCGGGCCGGTGGTGGTGAACTCCCGCCGCGGTTGGGCGTGACGGACCAGGACGAGCTGCACGGTTCCACTGTGCCGTATGGGGTGGGGTCCCGGCCAAAAGCATGCCGGGACCAGACGGTGATGGCTGCCGGGACCAGACGGTGATGGCTGCCGGGACCAGACGGTGATGGTTGCCGGGATTACGGCGGAGGGTGAGGCGACAGACAGTGTGGGGTGGAACCGATTAATCGGTGGGGACGACTTCGTCAGTACAGGCGAGGCGCGTGGAAATTGGGTTGTTCCGGCGGAGAGCGGCCGATAGCGTGCCCGGTTCGACCATCGGGAGGAAAGTCATGGGTAGGAGTCGCTGGGCCGCGCTGTATCTGCTGTGCGGGGGCGCCCTGATGATCGTGCTGGATGCCACCATCGTCAATGTCGCGCTGCCCGCCATCCAGGACGATCTGGGCTTCTCCCAGGCCGGGCTGGCGTGGGTGGTCAACGCCTATCTGATCGCGTTCGGGGGCCTGCTGCTGCTGGCGGGGCGGCTCGGCGATCTGATCGGGCGGCGGCGAATGTTCCTGTGCGGGTTGGTGGTATTCACCGGGGCCTCGGCGCTGTGCGGGATCGCGGGCAGTCAGGCGATGCTCATCGCGGCGCGCTTTCTCCAGGGCGCGGGTGGCGCGATGACCATGGCGGTGGTGCTGGGCATGATCGTGGCGATGTTCCCGGAGCCGCGCGAGCAGGCCAGGGCCATCGGCGTGTACGCGTTCGTGGCCTCGGCGGGCGGGGCGGTCGGGCTGCTCGCCGGTGGCGTGCTCACCGAGCTCAGCTGGCACTGGATCTTCGCGATCAACATCCCCATCGGCATCGCCATCGGGATCGGCGCGCTGCGCGTCCTCCACAACGACAAGGGCGCGGGGCTGACCGACGGGACCGATGTCCCGGGCGCGGTGCTCATTACCGGCGCGCTGATGCTGGGCGTGTTCACCATCGTCAAACCGGCGGCCGAGCTGGGCTGGACCGCGGGGCGCACGCTGCTGCTGGGCGCGCTGGCGCTGGCGCTGCTGGCGGCGTTCGTCGGCTGGGAGGCACGCACCCGGCATCCGCTGATGCCGCTGCGGATCTTCCGCTCCCGCAACGTCTCCGGCGCGAACCTCATCCAGGTGGTCACCGTCGCGGGCATGTTCGGCATGTTCTTCCTGGGCACGCTGTACATGGAGAAGGTGCTCGGCTTCGCGCCGCTGCGGATCGGCCTGGCGTTCCTGCCGGTCACCGTCATCATGGGCACGCTGTCGGTGCGGTACTCGGAGCGACTGGTGATGCGGTTCGGGGCGCGCACCACGCTGATTCCCGGGCTGCTGCTGGTGCTGATCGGGCTTGGCCTGTTCACGCAGGCGCCGGTGGCGGGCAACTACTGGGTGCACGTGTTCCCGGTGATGGTGCTGTTCGGTGTCGGTGCGGGACTGGCGTTCCCGGCGCTGATGAACCTGGCCATGTCGGGCGTACCGGCCAAGGACGCGGGCATGGCCTCGGGCCTGGCCAACACCACCATGCAGGTCGGCGGCGCGCTCGGGCTGGCGGTGCTGGCCACCCTGTCGGGCAGCCGCACCAAGGATCAGCTCGCCGCCGGAGTCCCGCAGCCGGAGGCGCTGACCAGCGGCTTCCACCTCGCCTTCGCCGTCGGTGCGGGCCTGGTCGCGGTGGCGCTGGTCGTCGCGATCGCGGTGTTACGCAAGCCCGCCGACGACCCGGACGCCGAATTGGACGGCCTGGAGCGCGAAGTCACGGCGGTTCATATTCTTTGAGTCACCTCGGCTTCACCAACGGGAACGGCAGCGTCTCCCGAATGCTGCGCCCGGTAATCAGCATCACCACCCGGTCCACCCCCACGCCGAGGCCGCCCGTGGGGGGCATGGCGAACTCCAGGGCGTGCAGGAAGTCCTCGTCCAGCTCCATGGCCTCCGGATCGCCGCCCGCGGCCAGCAGGGACTGCTCGGTGAGGCGGCGGCGCTGCTCCACCGGATTGGTGAGTTCGCTGTAGGCGGTGCCCAATTCGACGCCCCACGCCACCAGGTCCCAGCGTTCGGCGACGCCGGGGATGCTGCGGTGGGCGCGGGTCAGCGGCGAGACGGAGGTGGGGAAGTCCAGGTAGAACGTCGGCTCCTCGGTGCGCTCCTCGACCAGATGCTCGTACATCTCCAGCACGATCTGCCCGGCGTCCCAGCCGAACTGGTAGGGCACGCCCGCCTTGTCGCACAGCACCCGCAGCCGCTCCACGCCGGTGTCGGGGTCGATGGTCTCGCCCAGCGCGTCGGAGATGGCGCCGTGTACCGTCTTCACCGGCCAGTCGCCGGAGATGTCCACCTCCCGCGGCTCGCCGTTCGGACCAGGCCGCAGCGCAACGCATTTCCCGTTGGCGGCGATCGCGGCGTTCTGGATCAGCTGCCGGCAGGCGTGCATCATCCGCTTGTAATCGCTGTGCGCCTCATAGGCTTCCAGAATGGTGAACTCCGGGTTGTGGCTGTAGTCCACGCCCTCGTTGCGGAACACCCGGCCCAGCTCGAACACCTTCTCCATGCCGCCCACGCACAGCCGCTTGAGGTAGAGCTCCGGCGCGATGCGCAGGTACAGATCCAGGTCGTAGGCGTTGATGTGGGTGGTGAACGGCGCGGCGTTGGCGCCGCCGTGCACCTGCTGCAGCACCGGGGTCTCGACCTCGAGGAAACCCCAGTCGCTCAACGAGTCCCGCAGCGAGCGCACCACCGCGCTGCGCTTGGCCAGGACCTCGCGGGTGTCGACATTGATGGCCATGTCGACGTAGCGCTGCCGCACCCGGGCCTCCGGATCGGACAGGCCCCGCCACTTGTCCGGCAGCGGATGCAGGCACTTGCCGATCATCCGCCAGTCCTGGGCCAGCAGCGACAGCTCGCCGCGGCGGCTGTGCCCGATCTGGCCGCTGATCTCGATCAGATCGCCCAGGTCGAAGAATTCGTCGAACTCCGCGGCCCGGTCCGCGCCCACCCGGCCGCGGTCGATGACCACCTGGATGTCGGCGGACCAGTCCCGCACCACGGCGAACGCGACGCCGCCGTAGTCGCGAATCCGCAACAGCCGCCCGCACACCCGCACCGTGGTGCCCTTCGGGGAGCGCCGCGCGGCCGCCACCGAATGGGTCGGCGGATAGGCCACGGGGTAGGCGTCCACCCCGGCCGCCTCCAGCCGCGCCACCTTGTCCATCCGCACCCGCACCTGTTCGGGGCGGCGCGGCTGGGCCGGTTCCAGCTCCTCGGGCGGCAGGTCCGGCGGGCTGCCGTCGGCGTGCAGGCCGGTCATGCTGGGCGGCACCGCCGAGCGGATACCGGTGTGCGTCATGGCGTCCGGCTGTTTGCCCAGGCGCGGCAGGAAGCCCTCGGCCAGGGCGCTGGCGATGGCGACCCGCAGGAACTGGCGGCGATCCTCGAAGATGAAGAACCGCGGTACCCACTTGGGCTGGTACTTCACATTGGACCGGTACAGCGCCTCGAGCTGCCACCAGCGCGAGAAGAACATCAGCAGGCTGCGCCACAGCCGCAGCACCGGGCCCGCGCCGATGCGCGAGCCCTCCTCGAACACCGAGCGGAACACCGCGAAGTTCAGCGAGATCCGGGTGATGCCGTACTGCTCGGAGGACAGCGCCAGCTGCGAGATCATCAACTCCATGATCCCGTTGGGGCCCTTGGGATCGCGGCGCATGAGATCCAGCGAGACCCCGGCCCGGCCCCACGGCACCAGCGACAGCAGACCCCACACCCGGCCCCCGGAGTCGACCGCCTCGACCAGCAGGCAGTTCCCGTCGAACGGATCGCCCAGCCGGCCCAGCGCCATCGAGAAGCCGCGCTCGGTCTCGGTGTCGCGCCAGGTGTCGGCGCGGGTGATCATCTGCCGGGTCTCGTCGTCGCTCAGCTCGGAGTGCCGCCGCACGCGCACGGTGAAACCCTGCTTGCGCAGCCGATTCGCGGCCTGGCGGACCTGTTTCATCTCCGGTCCGGCCAGCGAGAACGAGCGGGTGTCCAGGATCGCCTCGTCGCCGAGGCGCAGCGCGGACAGGCCCGCGCGCCGGTACGCGGTCGCGCCGAGTTCGCTCGCGCCCATCACCGCCGGGGCCCAGCCGTACTGGTCGGCCAGGCGCAACCACGCGTCGATGGCCTGCGGCCAGGACTCCTTCACGCCGATCGGATCGCCCGAGGCCAGGCACACGCCCAGCTCCACGCGATAGGTGACCGCGGCCTTGCCGCTGGGCGCGAACACCACCGCCTTGTCGCGGCGGGTCGCGAAGTAGCCCAGCGAATCCTCGACATCGGAGCGTTCCAGCAGGCCGCGCAGCGCCGATTCGTCCAGTCCCGTCAGGGCGTTCGACGCGCGCTGCGAGCGGAACAGCACCACCGCGGCCGCCAGCAGCGCCACCGCGCCCAGCAGGCCGAGCAGCAGATTCACGAAATGCGGTGGGTGACCGTCGAAATTGTCCGGGCCGAACAGGATCGCCGGCACCACCCGCGACGCCGCCCACAGCGGCCGCTCCGGGCCGCGCGGCAGCGTTCCCGGGAACAGCTCGACCAGGCCCCAGCCCAGCAGCCAGCTCACCGCCACCCCGGCGACCAGCACGCCCAGCGCCTTCCACAGCGCGCCGCGGCGGACCTGGGTGTAGAACTCCGGCCAGGCCGCGATCAGCAGGCCGATCACGCCGACGTGAATCACCAGCGCCGCCAACGCGTTCGGGTCGTGCTCGTCGGCCACGTCGAACGCGTTGACCACCGCGAACATGGCCAGATAGCCGACCAGCAGCCACCAGGCGATCCGCTTGCGGGTGGCGATCGCGCCCGCCAGCAGGCCCACCATCAGGGCGGTGACCAGGCTGGTGTCGGGCGCGTCGAAGTAGTAGCTGTCGATGTAGTGCCGCGGCACCTGGGTGATGAACCGCAGGCCGGGGGAGATGCTCCACAGCGCGCACAGGGTGGCGAAGACGCCGAGCACCAGGCCCACGGTGTGCGGGACCTCGCTCAGCCGCCCGTGCCCGCGATGCGGCACCCCGGGCGCCGGTGGTTTGCCGTGCTCGGTGCGCTGGTGCTGCCGGTCCTGCGTGGAGGTCACCGAACCAGTGTGCGGGCCGGTGCTCTCGGACGGCAGCACGTCGGCGGGCGAGTTCGCTTGCCGCGCCATCATGTTCGATCCTTTCGCCGGGTGCCGGCGGCGTGCGTCCCGGGGGCGGCGTGCGCCCCCGCGGCCGCGGACGTAAAGATGTACCCCATGTCGGATCCAGTCGATGTGCCGATCGAGGACGATGTCATTCGGCTCGGGCAGTTCCTGAAGCTGGCCAACCTCATCGACACCGGAGCGGAGGCGAAAACGGTCATCGCCGCCGGTCTGGTGCGCGTCAACGACGAGGTCGAGCTGCGCCGCGGCCGCCAGTTGCACACCGGGGACGTGGTCGCCCTGGCCGGGCACAGGGTCCGGGTGGTCGGCGGCTAGCGGTCCCGCGGCGGTGTCATTCGGCGCGGACGACGATCCCGTCGTGATCGCTGTAGACCATCTCGCCCGGAACGAAACTCACCCCGCCGAACTCCACCGGCACATCGCGCTCGCCGGACCCGGTCTGGGTGCTCTTGCGCGGGTTGGTCCCCAGGGCCTTGATGCCGATGTCCAGGGTGCGCAGGATCGCCGAATCGCGGACCGCGCCGTTGACGATCACCCCGGCCCAGCCGTTGGTCACGCCGCGCCCGGCGATGATGTCGCCGACCAGGGCGGTGTGCACGCTGGCCCCGCCGTCGACCACCAGCACCCGGCCCGCGCCGGGCTCGCCCAGAGTCTGCTTGACCAGCAGGTTGTCCTGAAAACAGCGAATGGTGACGATCCGCCCGGCGAACGCCTCCCGGCCGCCGAACTGCCGGAACTGGGTATCGCAGCTACGAATGTCCGGACCGATCTCGTCGGCGAGATCGGCCGTGGCGACTAGATTTGCTGACTCGGTCACGCGTGCAAGCTTGCCATGGACCGGATGTGCGGTTGCTGAGACCTTTCTCCGAATCGCCGTCACGCCCGCCTGTGGCGCCGCTCGTAGGCCAGTCGGTCGGCGGCGGCGCGGGCGCGGGCGTCGGAGTCGGCGAGGGCCGGGTCGAGGCCGTGCTTGATCAGCCGGTGCCGCCGGTACACGTACATCAGCGCGACGGTGAAGTAGATCAGCGGGATGTAGAGCAGCGCCATCATGGCCAGACCCATCCACAGCGGGCCGGGCATCAGCAGGAACAGCGCCAGCACCGGCAGGATCGGGACGAGGATGCGGGTCAGGTAGCGGCGGGTCGCGCCCGGGCCGATCAGATCCGCGCGCACCCAGTCGGCCAGGGCGGGCGGCAGGGTGCGCCCGCAGCTGTAGCCGATGCGTTGCGGGAGCGTCGGTTTCGTCCGGTTGGGCACGTCGGTCAGCCCTGCCGGGCCAGGTGGTACTCGGCGATCTGGGTGGTCAGGTTGTGGGTGGCGTGCTTCACCGCGATCTTCACGAACGGTTCGATGGTCTTGCCGAGCACCTTTCCGGCGAGGCCGCCGGGCACCCGGTAGTCCACGATGGCATCCACCACGCAGGCGTGCTCGCTCTCGGCGTGGAACACGAACGTGGACTCGATCTCGAATCCTTGGATCGACTTCACGCCGAACGCCGTGTCCCGCTCCCACCGCACGATCTCGATGCGCGAATGCAGTTGGACCGGGCCGAGTTTGATGGCGCCGTCGAAGGTCGCGCCCAGGCCCGCGGTTCGGTCGGTGCAGGGGGTGAATTCGTGGACCTCGGTGATGAACTTCGGCAGATTCCGGTAGTCGTCGACGTAGGCGAACGCGGTCTCGGCCGACGCGGCGCACTCCGCCACGATCTTCACTTCGGTCATGCGCGCCACTGTAACCGGGTGCCCGGCGGCCCGCAGGCTACGCCGTCACCGAGAGGGCGGCCGCCAGACCGAACACCAGCGCCATCGCCACCACCTCGACGATCGCGCGGCGCAGCGAGGCGTCGGCGGGCATCCGGTGCTCGGCGGCCGCGGGCACCCAGGACCGCCGCCACCACCAGCCCAGCGCCAGCAGCCCGGCCAGCAGCACCGTCTTCGCCAGCAGGATGCGGCCGTAGCCGGTGTCGACCAGCGGCGTCAGCCCGTGCAGCCGGACCAGCCCGTTCACGATCCCGGTCACCGTCACCGCGAGCACCGCGGGCAGCGCCCATTCCGAATATCGGGGCAGGATCACCGCCCACTCGCCGCGGGTGCGCACCACCAGCGCCAGCGCCAGCAGCAGCCCGAACCACCCGGCCGCGGCCAGCGCGTGCACCGCCGCCAGCACCGAACCGAACGCCTGCTGCGACATGTGCCCGGTGATCGGCCGCAGCACCAGCGCCACGGCCGCGAACACCAGCACCAGGTCGGCCGCCGCCCGGTCGGGCCGCCGATACGCCAGCGCGCAGTAGCCGGTGACCGCGCCGGTCGCGACGAGGATCGCGATCCCCACCTGACCGCCGCTGATGTGGACGAGGTAGTCGCCGAACGGCCCCGGCCGCAGCCTGCCCACCGGCACCCCCACCACCTGAGCCGCCTCGCAGACGAGCACCGCGAACTCGGTGACCAGCCAGAGCCCGGCGAGCAGGGCCAGCAGCCGCCACGCCG
This sequence comes from Nocardia terpenica, assembly GCF_013186535.1. Taxonomy (NCBI): domain Bacteria; kingdom Bacillati; phylum Actinomycetota; class Actinomycetes; order Mycobacteriales; family Nocardiaceae; genus Nocardia; species Nocardia terpenica. The sequence goes on along the minus strand of NZ_JABMCZ010000002.1, from coordinate 1,377,725 downwards.
GGCGCAGCCGCTCGTGCAGTCGGGGCAGCGCGGCCAGCCCGAGCACCGTGGCCCCGGCGCAGTCGGCGAGCGCGCGCACCGGCGCCTCGGACTGCACCGGATCCGGCGCGGCCAGCGCCCAGCCGACCGCGACCCCGACCAGTCCCGCGGGCACGACCAGCAGCAGCGCCGACCGCAGGGCGGTCGCAGTGCCGCCGGTCACCCGATTCACGACCGCTTACGGCCCTTCCGCCCGCCGAACAGCGCGAACGCCAGTCCCGCACCGAACAGCACGACCGCCCCCACGATGAACACCCACAGCGGCACCCCACCCGAGCCACCGCCGTCACCGGAACTACTGCTCGCCGCGCTGGCCTTCGGCCCCGGCGTCCCCGTCCCCGGCTTCGTCAGCGTGAATGTCCGTGTGCCACTGACCGGATGCCCGTCCGCGGACGTCACCCGATACGCCATCGTGTATTTCCCCACCGGCCCGAGCTCCCCCACCTCGATGCTGACCGTCGGCCCATCAACGCTGGGCTGCCCCTTGCTCCACAAATTCCCGTCCGGCCCCACCACGGTCAGCGACGGAAAACTGGGCTGCAAATTCTCATTGAACGTAATACTGGCCCGCCCCGGCCCCGAATCGACCTGCGCCCCATCGGCCGGACTGGACGACACCGGCGTCGAATGCGCAGCAGCCGTCCCGGCCCCGACGGTAAGGAGAACACCGAGCAGAGCAAGGGTTGCGATGATCCCGGCCAAAAGCGCGCCGGGACCACGGGAGAGCATGCCGGGACCGCGGGAGGGTGCGTCGGGACCGCGGGAGAGTACGCCGAGACTGCGGGAGAGCATGCCGGGACCGCGGGAGAGTACGCCGGGACCGCGGGAGAGCATGCCGGGACCGCGGGAGAGTACGCCGGGACCGCGGGAGAGTACGCCGGGACCGCGGGAGAGTACGCCGGGACCGCGGGAGAGCATGCCGGGACCGCGGGAGAGTACGCCGGGACTGCGGGGGGAGAGCACGTCGGGGCCGGGGGAAGGCACGCTCGGGTTGCGAGAGGACGAGATGGAATTGCGGGAGGGGTGGCCGGAGCGGCGGGAGGGTGCGCCGGGGTGGGAGAGGGAGTGGCGGGTCATGATTGGCGGCTTCGGATGAGGGCGCCGAGGCCGAGGGCTGCGCCGAAGGCGCCGAGGAGTAGGCCGATGCCGCCGAGCCAGCGGGCCGTGTTGTCGCTGTCGTGGGTGGTGGGGCTGGCGGTGGGCTCGGCTTGGTTGTCGGAGGCCGTGGTGGCGGCGAGGGTGAGGGTGGGCGTGGGGTTCTCCGGCTCCTTGCCGTCGGGGCCCGTCGGCTCGTTCCAGGTGACGATCTTGCCGTCGCTGTAGGTCTGGGTGGCGGGGAAGCCTACCGACCGCTGTTTGGGGAGCGGGCCCGCGGACAGGGCGAAGCGCTGGAACTGGCCGGGGGCGATGCCGGGGTTGCCGGGGTCGGCGGTCCAGGTGACGGTGACGTACTGGTTCTTGTCGTTCTTGTCCAGCTTGGCGGTCCAGCCCGGAATCGGTTCGGTGCGAGCCGAACTCAGGCCGGGCAGGGTGACGGCCAGCTTGGTGGTGGCGGCGGTCTCCGATTCGGTCGGCACCCGGAAGGTGACGACCGCGTAGCCGCCCTGGGTGGCGCCGGGCGCGTCGGCGACGACGTGGGCGGCGGCGGTGCCGGTCGCCAGCACCGCCAGTCCGGCGGCGGCGCCCGCGGTGAGCAGGGCGCGCGAAATCGCAGTGGGCATGAGTGAGTTGCTTTCTCGGTCGAGGGGAGTGGTCGGCGGGTCAGGCCGGGACCGGTGGTGCGCGCGAACCGAGAGCGGTGATGTGGTGCGAGTCGTAATGCCGCTCGCCCGCCCCTCGGCGAGCGATCCCGACCGATGGCGGCGGCGTCCGGAGGCGGCCGGTTACCGTCCGAACCGCCTGCGACACAAGGGAATACAGCCGTTCGGCGGCCACGATCAGCAGCACGCAACCCAGCGCCGCGAGCACGTGCGCGACCGTCATCCACCCCCCGGGTATCCGCACGCCCAGCACGGAAAGGCTTGCCGCACGGCCGGTTTCATGCCCGTGCCCGGCCAGCCCGCTCAGCGCCCGGTGCCCGAACAGCTGCCCGGCGGCCACCGTCGCGAACAGCGCGGCGCGGCCGCCGATCCCGCGCGGCGCGGGCAGGGCGCTCGCCAGCGCCCCGGTCGCCGCGGCGGCGGCGACCAGCAGCGTCAGCGCGGTCGAATTCGGGTAGCCGCCGGTGGGCCCGTGTGCCGCGACGGCCAGCGCGGCCACGGTCGCACCGACGAGGGCACCGCGAATCCGGCTGGGCCCGGCGGGCATTGTCGTCCTCGGGTCAGCGCACGCCGAGGCGGGCGAGCAGGTCGGCTTCGACGCCGGACAGTTCGTCGGAGATGGAGGCGTGCACGGCGCGCCGACGCCCGGCGGGCATCTGCTCGGCGGTGCGGACGGCGGCGGTCAGGCTGTCCAGGCGGTCGCGGGTGGCGGACGCGAACTTCTGCGCCTCGGCGTCGCCCGCGGCCTTCTTCTCGATATCGGCCAGCGTGGCCTCGGTGCCCGCGATGCGGGCCTGCAACCGCGCGCCGTGCCCGGAGAAGTCGCCGAGCTGGTCGAGCCCGATGCCGAGTCGATGCGCCCGCCGGGTGTCGATCTGCCCGCGGATGAAGGTCGCCGCCCGGTACGCCAGCGGCGCCAGCACCGGGATGAGCACCCGGGCCGCGCCCAGATACTTCTTGATCTGACCGGCGGACAACAGCTCTCGCTCGGCCCGCTCGGCCCGCTTCAGCGCGGCCTTCTCCTCGGCCTTCAGCGTGGCGACCTGCTGCTTGGCCACATCGCGCCGGGTGCGCGCCTCGGCGCGATCGCGCTTGCGCTCGTTGCGCGCGCTCAGTTTGGCCTCCAGGGTGGCCTTGTGCTTGAGGGCTTTCGCCTCGGCTTTGCGGTCCGAGCGCCGCTTGCGCTTGGTGAACAACCCCATGGGAAGCCTCCGTCGTCACGTGCCACACGGTTCGGGGCAACCATATCGGTTTCGGCCGCCGCCGTGTCGATTGCCCACTGCTTCGGTGCAGCGTCGCGACCGTTCCCTGATGTATTCGGAATCGTTCCGTGCGATGCGGTTCACGGGGGTGTCGGGGGTCGGGGCCATACTGCTTTACGTGTACTCGGGCAGCGGTGACCGGAACGGTCGCGAAAACGACGGCGGGAGCGGCGATCGCCGCGCCGCCGCGCCATATGCGGGCATCGGTAGCGAAAATGGTTCCGCCGCAATCGATTCGGCATCCGATCGGGTGGCCTTCATCGATGCCCGGGCGCTGATCGGCTGCCGCCACCGGCTGCACCTGGAGGCCACCCACCCGGAGGTGCTGCGCGGCGTCGTCGAGGACGCCGGGGTCAAGCAGCGCCGCGAGGCCGCCGCGGCCCACCGCGACCGCGTGCGCGACACGCTGGTCGCCGCGGCCCCGGACCGGTGGGTCGTCGTCGACCCGGCACAGCCCGCGGCCGCGCGGGCCGAGGCCACCATGCGGGCCTGCGCCGCGGGCGCGCCGCGCATCTGGGGCGCGCTGCTGCCGCAGGAGGGCGACACCGGCCGCCGCGGCGGTTCGGAGATCCTGCTGCTCGACCCGGACCGCGGCGGCTACATCCCGGTCATCGTGGTCAATCACAAGGTCACCGATCCCCGCCAGCCCGACCCGGCCGACTTCCACCCGCTCACCTCCGACCTGTACCGCTGGGACCCGCAGCCGGACCGGTCGGTGCGGTTGCGCACCCAGCCCCGCGACCAGCAGCGGCTCGCCCACCTCTACCGCATGCTGCAGCGCCACGGGCTGGCCAGCCCGGCCCTGGTCGGCGGCGCGATCGGCTACCACTTCGACCGCATCCTGGTGCACGAGCTCGGCCCGCTGCTCGACGACTACGACCGCCGCTACGCCGACCGCATCGCGGTGGTCCGCGGCGAGCTGCCCACCGTGCCGTCGAAGGTGCCCGAATGCCGGCAGTGCCCGTGGTGGACGCGCTCGGCCACCGCCGAGGAGCCCAGCTGCGAGCGCTGGCTCACCGAGCACCGCGATGTCAGCCTGGTCGCCCCCGGCTCCCGGGCCGAACTGCTGCGCCGCCACGGCGTGGACACCGTCGAGGACCTGGCCGGCTGGACCGGCGAGGACCCCGACGACTGGCAGTACGAGCCGTTCATCGAGACGGTCGTCACCGCGCGGGCGTGGATCTCCGGCGCGCCGCTGGTCCGCCGCCTGGAGCGGGTGCGGGTGCAGCGCGCCGACGTCGAGGTGGACGTCGACCTGGAGAGCTTCCAGGAGTTCGGCGCCTACCTGTGGGGCACCCTGCTCGACGGCGTGTACCGCCCGTTCGTCACCTGGGACCCGCTGCCCACCACCGACGAGGCCCGCTCGTTCGCCGAGTTCTGGACCTGGCTCATGCAGGTGCGCGCCGAGGCCGCCGCGGCCGGGAAAACCTTTGCCGCCTACTGCTATTCGCGCACCGCCGAGGACAAGTGGATGTACGAGTCGGCGCGCCGGTTCGCGGGCCTGCCCGGCGTGCCCACCGAGGCGCAGGTGCGCGAATTCGTCGACGGCCCGCAGTGGGTGGACATGTTCCAGGCCGTCTCCGAGCAGTTCATCTGCCCGAACGGCAAGGGGCTGAAGAAGATCGCGCCGGTGGCCGGTTTCCGCTGGCGCGATCCGGAAGCGGGCGGCGAAGCGTCCATGAGTTGGTACCGCCTCGCGGTCGGTTACGAGGGCGACTGCGACCTCACCCAGCGCACCCGCCTGCTCGAATACAACGAGGACGATGTGCGCGCCACCTGGGCCCTGCGCGAGTGGATGACGCCGAGCCGCCCCGGCGCGCCGAGCGCGGAGACGGACGTCCCGGCCATGGCCGACTTTCGCGGGCCCGAGTACGCCCGTCCGCGTTCGTCGTAATATCTGGTCGTGACTGAGCACGTCGAACAACTGGAATTTCAGGCCGAGACCCATCAGCTCCTCGAACTGATGATCCACTCGGTCTACTCGAACAAGGACACCTTCCTGCGCGAGCTGGTCTCCAACGCCTCCGACGCGCTGGACAAGCTGCGGCTGGAGTCGTTCCGGGACAAGGACCTCGATGTCGACACCTCCGACCTGCACATCGAGCTGTCGATCGACAAGGACGCGCGGATCCTGACCGTCCGGGACAACGGCATCGGCATGTCCCGCGACGAGGTCGTGGATCTGATCGGAACGCTGGCCAAGTCGGGCACGGCCGAGCTGCGCAGACAGCTGCTGGAGGCGAAGCCCGACCAGGCCGCCGAGGAGCTGATCGGCCAGTTCGGCATCGGCTTCTATTCCACGTTCATGGTGGCCGACAAGGTCGTCCTGACCACCCGCCGCGCCGGGGAGAGCTCCGCCACCCGCTGGGAGTCCGCGGCGGGCAGCTCCACCTACACGATCGAGAACCTGGACGACGCGCCGCAGGGCACCTCGGTATCGCTGCATCTCAAGCCCGCCGACGAGGACGACCACCTCTTCGACTACACCCAGGAGTGGAAGCTCCGCGAGATCGTCAAGAAGTACTCCGATTTCATCGCCTGGCCGATCCGCATGCAGGTGGAGCGGACCGTCACCGAGGGTGAGGGCGAGGACAAGCAGGAGAAGACGATCCTCGAGGATCAGACCCTGAACTCGCAGAAGGCGCTGTGGACGCGCCCGCGCAGCGAGGTCTCCGACGAGGAGTACAAGGAGTTCTACAAGCACGTCGCGCACGCCTGGGACGACCCGCTGGAGATCATCCCGCTCAAGGCCGAGGGCACCTTCGAATACCAGGCGCTGCTGTTCGTCCCGACGCACGCGCCGTTCGACCTGTTCCAGCGCGAGCACAAGCGCGGCGTGCAGCTGTACGTCCGGCGGGTGTTCATCATGGACAACTGCGAAGAGCTCATGCCGGAGTACCTGCGCTTCGTCAAGGGCGTGGTGGACGCGCAGGACCTGTCGCTCAACGTGTCCCGCGAGATCCTGCAGCAGGACCGGCAGATCCGGATGATCCGCAAGCGGCTGGTCCGCAAGGTGCTGTCCACGGTCAAGGACATGCAGGGGGCCGAGGACAAGTCCAAGTACCAGACCTTCTGGACGGAGTTCGGCCGAGTCCTCAAGGAGGGCCTGCTCTCCGACACCGACAACCGCGAAACCATCCTGCAGGTCTCGTCGTTCGAGTCCACCGCGTCGGAGACCGAGCCCACCACGCTCGCCGAGTACGTGGAGCGGATGAAGGACGGCCAGGACAAGATCTACTACATGACCGGCGAATCCCGGCAGCAGATCGAGAATTCGCCGCACCTGGAGGCGTTCCTGGCCAAGGGCCTGGAGGTGCTGGTCCTCACCGATCCGGTCGACGAGATGTGGGTCGGCTCGGTGCCGGAGTTCGACGGCAAGCCCTTCCAGTCCATCGCCAAGGGCGAGGTGGACCTGGAGACCGAGGACGAGAAGAAGGCGTCCGAGCAGCTGCGCGAACAGCAGGAGAAGGACTTCGGCGACGTGCTGAAGTGGCTGGGGAACACGCTCACCGACAGCGTCAAGGAGGTCCGCCTGTCCTCCCGCCTGACCACGTCCCCGGCCTGCGTCGTGGGCGACGTCTTCGACTTCACCCCGCAGCTCGAGCGCATGTACCGCGCCTCGGGCCAGGCCCTGCCGGAGACCAAGCGCATCCTGGAGCTCAACCCGTCCCACCCGCTGGTCACCGGCCTGCGCGACGCCTACGCCGCGAACCGGGAGGCCGCCGACGCGGGCACCGCGGAGGACCTCACCGCCACCGCCGAACTGCTCTACGGCACAGCGGTTCTCGCGGAGGGCGGCGAGCTGAAGGATCCGGCGGCCTTCGCCAAGGTCCTGGCGGACCGATTGACGAAGACTCTCTGACTTCGTCCCGTCAGTCGATCCCGCTTCGTCCCGTCAGTCGATCCCGGCGTGGTCCCGTCAGTCGATCCCGGCGTGCTTTTGGCCGGGATCGATTCCCGCCCATACCTCGATCACCCTCGGCATCATGGACTCATGGACGTGGTCGACACAGTGGCCCCGAGTCTGCTGGGCCTGCTGCACCGAGACATCTTCTGGATGAGCTGGAACACCGTGCTGGCCTGGATACCGGTGGTGTTGGCGCTGTTGGTGTTCCGCACCGGGCGGGACGGGCAGACGCTGTCGCGGTCACCGCTGCGCTGGGCGGGCGCGGTGCTGTTCGTCCTGTTCCTGCCCAACGCTCCCTACGTGGTGACCGATCTGGTGCACCTGCGCTGGGACATCCGCGTCGTCGGAGACGGTCCCGTGGTCAGCACGGTGCTGCCGCTCTACGCCGTCCTCATCGCCTCCGGCTTTCTGGCCTATCACCTGGCCCTGGCCGAGCTCGGCCGCTATCTGGACGCGACCGGTCGCTCGCCGTGGAAGATCCCGGCGATCCTCACCTGTCATCTGCTGTGCGCGGTCGGCATCTTCCTCGGCCGCTGGGCCCGGCTCAACAGCTGGGAGCCGGTGGTGCAGCCCCGCGGCGCCATCGACCGCATCCTGCTGGCCCTGACCTGGGAGCACACCGCCCTGGCGATCGCGGTCCTGTTCGTCACCACCGCCGTCGGCCACTTCATGACCAAGGCCATCGCCGAGGCCACCGTGGCCACCACCCGCCGCGCCACGCTGTGGCTGCGCCCGTCGCCGAGCGGTCCCGCGTGAGTGTGGGGGCCGAAGCCCCCACTCTCTACGATCCCGGCGCGGGGGCCGAAGCCCCACAATCCCGGCGCGGGGGCCGAAGCCCCACGATCCCGGCGCGCTTTTGGCCGGGATCAGCGCGGCGCCATGCGCAGCGCACCGTCCATGCGGATGGTCTCGCCGTTGAGGTAGTCGTGCTCGACGATGTACTGCGACAGCTGCGCGTACTCGTCCGGGCGGCCCAGGCGGGACGGGAACGGCACCCCGGCCTCGAGGCCCTTGCGGTACTCCTCGGTGACACCGGCCAGCATCGGGGTGTCGATGATGCCGGGGGCGATGGTGTTCACCCGAATCCCGAACTGCGCCAGGTCGCGCGCGGCCGGAATGGTCATCCCGGCGACGCCGCCCTTGGAGGCGGAGTAGGCGATCTGGCCGATCTGGCCCTCGAACGCCGCCACCGACGCGGTGTTGACGACGACGCCGCGCTGCCCGTACTCGTCGACCGGCTCGGTCTTGGAGATGGCGTCGGCCGCCAGTCGCATCACATTGAAGGTGCCGAGCAGGTTCACGGTGATGACCGTGCGGAACAGCTCCAGATCGTGCGGCCCGTTCTTGGACAGGATGCGCCCGGCCCAGCCCACACCGGCGCAGTTGACCACGATGCGCAGCGGCACACCGGATTCGACGACCGTGGCGACCGCGGCCGCCACCTCGTCACCACTGGTGACATCGGTCGGCAGCAGCTTGACGCCGGCCGGAACGTTGTCGCCGGCCCGATCGATCGACTGCTGCAGGTCCAGACCGAAGACGGTCGCCCCCTGGTCGGCGAAGCGCTTGGCGGTCGCGGCGCCCAGGCCGGACGCGGCTCCGGTGACAATCGCGGCAGATCCCGAAATCTCCACGGTGTTTGGTCCTCTCGTTCGTGACGGCCCTTCGCTGGCCTTCCGTCGATACGCACCCTAACCTGCGAGCAGAATGAAGCGACCAGCGCAGGATCTCGATCGCGAACACGGAGCCGCCATGCCGGAGTCGGCCATCACCGCCCATCAGTTACCCCGCGGCCGACACGGCCTGCCGCGCGAGACGGTGATTCGCTCGCAGCGGGAGCGCATCCTCAGCGCCATGGCGGCCGCGATGGCCGAAAACGGTTATGTGGGAACGTCCGTCGCGGCGATCATCAAGCGGGCCGGGGTGTCGCGGGAGACCTTCTACGAGCAGTTCCGTTCCAAGGAGGACTGTTTCGAGGCCGCCTACGAGCGCGCGGTGGAGCTGCTCCTGTCCCGCATCGGCTCGACGACCGAACCGGACCGCAAGCCGGGGGTGTCGCTGTCGGATCGGGTCGACCGGCTGTTCGGGGCCTATCTCGAGGGCGTGGCGGCCGAACCCGCCTACGCGCGACTGTATCTGGTCGAGGTGTACGCGGTCGGGCCGAAGGCGATCGCCCGCCGGGCGGCGATGCAGGAGGAGTTCGTGTCGCGGCTGGCCGACCTCTTCGGCGCCCGCACCGAGGAGCAGCGTTTCGCCTGCCACACCCTGGTCGCCGCGCTGGGCGCGATGGTGACCGCCCGGGTCGCCGCGGAGGATATCGACGGCCTGCTCGCCCTGCGGCAGCCGCTGGTGGACATGGTGCGCCGCAGCGGGGAGTTGTTCGGCGCGTCGCTGTGCGCCGATCCGACCGCCTGATCAGCGCCGGTCGAGCTCCCGCTCGACCCGCCGCGGCCGGGGCGTCGAGCGGCCGAGCAGCCACAGCACCGCCGCCGCCAGCGCGGGGGCCGCCGCGGCGATCGTCAGCTCCGGCACCCGGCCCAGCTCGGGGGCCAGCGCCGACAGCAGGGTGGCCGCGCCGATGTAGAGGAACAGCAGCCCGGACCCGAGCGCGATCAGCCGCTCGGGCACATGCTTGCCGACCGTGATGCCGATGAGAATGGCCAGCCCACCGGCGGCGACCATCCCGGCCACCGACCCGGCCCACACCGCCGCCCACGGCCGGTCGGAGGCGAGCGCGACGGTGGCGAACATGGTCCGATCGCCCAGTTCGGCGAGCAGGAAGGCCGACAGCACCACGAAAAACGCTCGGCCGGGCGTCGCCTGCGCCGCGGCCGACTCGGTGTCGGTCTCGTCCTCGTCCGGTGCGCTGCGGGTCTCGCGCAGCGTCCACACGCCGACGGCGATCAGGATGAGTCCGGTGCAGATCGCGATCAGATCGGTGGGCAGGGCGGCGCCGAGGAAGTGGCCGACGCCGACCGCGATCAGGTTCACCGCGACGCTGGCGGCGGCGATGCCGCCCAGGACGATCCACCACCGGTAGCGCAGCGCGAAGGTCAGCGCCATCAGCTGCGATTTGTCGCCGAGTTCGGCGACGAACAGCACGCCGAAACTCAGCAAAACGGTGGCGATCATGATGTCGGCTCCCAGGTCTTCGGCCTGTCGGCCGAAGACGGGGCGCCTCCAGCCGACAACGCTCCCGAATGAATCGGTTGGTCTTGTCATCGGCCGAAGGTCTCGCCCACCGGATTCCGGACCGGTTCGCGTGGCCGGACCCGAGCCGGATCAGTATGTCGACCACACGATTGGGGGCTACTCCCCTTCGCTACCGGCCAGCCTACGCCGATTCGTCCGTTTCGCCAACTCGGTGTCGTCGAAATCGCAATGCGCACAATAAGTTTGGCGGTCCACGCCGAATTTTTCGGTAACCCGTCACGCGGCGAGCAGCATGGCCAGAACCGCGGTGTCGGGATCGCTGATCGGGTCCACGCCCACCCGGCTGACCATGGAGGTGACCGTGCCGTCGAGCTCGGCCTCCACCCACGCCGCGCGGTGTTCCAGCCCCAGGTGCGGCACCCCGGGCAGCAGCACGCAGCCGGACGCGGCGCCCAGGCACTCGGGCAGCGAGGGCCGCGTCTCCGACGGCGGATGCAGCATCATCAGGGCGGGCGGCACATGGTCGGCAAACCGGCCGGGTTCGACGGCCCGCTCGCCGAGGACCGGACCCTCGGCCATCACCAGCCCGACGGTGCCCGGCTGGGGGTCCTCCGGGAGCTCCTCCCGCGCGCCGAAGACCGTGGAGGTGGTCAGCAGGCCGGGCAGGCTGGCCACCCGCACGGCCAGGACCAGCAGCTGTGCCCATTCCTTGGTGGTGTCGGGCCAGCGGCCCGAGATGAGGAACCCCCGCAGCGCGCCGTGCGCCTGGAACGGCGTCACCCGAACCTGATCGTTCGTTTCCATCGTGTGCCTCCCGCGTGCCCAGATCGGAGGCGGCTCGCTCGGGGACGAGCCCGTCCGTGCTGAGTGAGTACCCGAGAATGACGCAGACGATGTCTGGCACACAAGTACCAGAGAGTGCCAGTACGGACCCGGAAACACGAACGGGCCCGCGAACCTTCGGGTTCGCGGGCCCGCGGGTGGCGCGATCTCAGCCGAAGATCAGGCCCTTGCCCTGCGCGACGGCCCGGGCGAAGCGCTCCTGCACGTCGGCCCAGTTGACCACGTTCCAGAACGCCTTCACGTAGTCGGCCTTCACGTTCTTGTACTGCAGGTAGAAGGCGTGCTCCCACATGTCGACCTGCAGCAGCGGAACGATGCCCAGCGGGACGTTGGCCTGCTGGTCGTACAGCTGGAACGTCAGCAGCTTCTGGCCGAGGGTGTCGTAGCCGAGCACCGCCCAGCCGGAGCCCTGCAGGCCGTTGGCGGCCGCGGTGAACTGCGCACGGAACTTGTCGAACGAGCCGAACTGGTCGTCGATGGCCGCGGCCAGCTCGCCGACCGGCTTGTCACCGCCGTTGGGGGACAGGTTCTTCCACCAAATCGAGTGGTTCACGTGCCCACCCAGGTGGAAGGCCAGGTTCTTCTCGTTCAGGAAGATGGCCGCGTGGTCACCGGACTCGCGGGCGGCCTCGAGCTTCTCGAGCGCCGCGTTGGCGCCGGCGACATAGGTGGCGTGGTGCTTGGAGTGATGGAGCTCGTTGATCTGCCCGGAGATGTGCGGCTCCAGGGCGCCGTAGTCGTAATCCAGATCTGGCAGCGTGTACTCAGCCACGATGTCCCTTCCTCATGATGTCGGGCCCGGTGCGCCCTGCGTGTGGCGCACCCAACCATCATTCGTACACCCGCTCGGATGCAACCAGCGGTCATGCCCCCGGAATTCCGAGTCGAGCGGATCGGTGAGGTTGTCGACACCCACGATCGCCTTTACATAACGCACGATCGCCTTTACATAGGCGGCGCGACGTCCGGCAGCATGGTGCGCGGATCGCAGGCGTCGTGCGCCTTCCACCAGCGGACCCCGCCGGCGATGAACTCCTTGGCGGTGAGCGTGCGGCCGTCGGCGGTCTCGACGGTGATGTCCTCGAACCACACCCGCACATCCAGTTCGCGCGGGTCGACGCCCTCCTGCTGGGAGAACTCCAGCACGTGCACGGGCGGGTAGTTGCCGACGATGGTGTCGAAGCTCAGCAGCTCGCGCCAGATGGCCCAGCCGCTGTCGTCGACGTCGATGAATTCCCAGCCGTGCAGGGCGCTGCCGCCGAAGCTGGCGATGGCCTCGCCGAGCTCCTCGACGGTGAGCGGGAAGATGTGCGGTTCCAGGTCGTCCCAGCGCTGCATGCGTAAGGAGGCGGCGACCCGGCTGACGCCGGTCAGCGTCAGCAGCACCCGCCGTTCGGCGGGCGGTTCCCCGTCGTCGGGGAGCGTCAGCACCTCCAGTTCCAGGCGGCACCGCGCGGCCGCGGCGTCGACCGTGACACCGAGGCAGGTGGCCTCGGCGAGTGCGGTGTTCAGCCCGGTCGTATTCAATCCGTCCACCAGACCCCTGCTCGCGTCCATGTGACCCAGGCTACCGACAGGGTCTGCGAGAGCCCCGGATTTCCGTTTGTCGCTAGTGTTGTCGTTTTTTTCGAATCCGATGGAACCGAATGGTGGTATGCCGCGTCGAAGCATGTGTCGGGATTCGTGGCGACCGGGGCAGGGACCGGTATCCAGGCGGAGCCCCGCATCCGGCGCGGCGGTCGGCCGCTCCGGGATGAGGAGGGGAGTCCCGGATCGGTCGCCCGCATGCGCGTCGCCCGGACCAGCGCCGATCACCGGCGACCGATCGGTCTGTACCCGGCTCACCTGTGGATCAGGTTGTGGATTATGTGGATAACTGTGCTCGAGATATGCACAGACGGGGGATCTCCAAGACGTAGGACAGCGTACTAGGGGCCGAAACAGACCGAAGGTCCGGGTCCGCCCGTCCCGGGCACTCCCCGCGTCCCGAGGCCGCGTGGCAGGATCGAAACCGTGACGAGCCCCGACATTCCCTCGGTGCGGGTCGACGCCGTGCCCGCCGAATTCGACGATGCCGAGCCCTTCGCCGCATCGGGCTCCGCGCCCACGGCGGTGCTCCTCGACGTCCGTGAGGACGACGAATGGGAGCTCGGCCACGCGCCCGGCGCGATCCACATTCCCATGGCCGACGTGCCCGCCCGCGCCGAGGAGCTCGACTACGACTCCGAAATCTACGTCGTCTGCCGCCAGGGCGGGCGGTCGCTGCAGGTCGCCCAGTACCTCGAGCACGTCGGATTCAATGTCGTCCAGGTGGTCGGCGGCATGGTGGCCTGGCAGAAGGCCGGTCGGCCGCTGACGGCCGAGGGCGGCCACGAGGCCAAGATCTACTGATGGAAACGGGAGGCGCCCGGTGAGTACGGTCGTACAACCCTGTGCCCGCTGCGGCGCGCGCTGGGCGGTGCAGGGCAGGCCGCTGCACTGGTGCCCGCGCTGCCGCGGCGTGCTGCTGTCGCCCGCGGCGGTCGACGCCCCCGCCGAGCGCCGCAACTATCGCTGGGTGGCGCGCTCGCCCGACCACCGCGCCCGGGCGGCGCGCGCGGCACGGGCCGCCACCGCCGCGGCGACCCCGCGCTATCGCGAGATCCCGCGCTGGGGCCTGCGCGACCTCCCCCCGCAACCGGCTCCCGTTGCGCGCCAACGATTCTCGTCGCTGACCGAGCGGGTCGCCGGGCTGCTGACCGCGACCGCGGCGGTCTTCGCGGTGGCCGCCGTCGCGGAGCTCGGGCGCTACCTGATCCTGATGTACAACCGCACCCGGCTGGTCGATCCGACGCTGCTGTTCGTCTCCGATTTCACCGTCTATTTCGCCGCCGGGCTGGCCCTGGCGCTGGCGCTGCTGAGCGCGATCGCGCTGGCGGGCTGGCTGATTCGGGCCCGCGCCGCCGCGTACCAGGCCGCCGGGCGGCACGAGCCGCGGTCGATCACGGCGCTGCTGTGCGGCTGCCTGATCCCCGGGGTCAATCTGCTGTGGCCGGGCGTCTTCCTCACCGAACTGGTCCGGGCCCGGGGCGGCGATCCGCGCATGCTGCGGGCGGTGCGGATCTGGTGGTGCGCCTGGATTCTGGACGGTGTGCTGGTGGTCGCGGCGCTGTGCTGGCGGGCCGCGGATTCGCTGCAGGTCCGGGCCGACGGCGTGCTGTTCGCCGTCTACACCGATCTCGCGGCCGCCGCGGTGGCGGTGCTGTCGCTGTGGGTGATGCGCCAGTGCGAGGGGCTCGACCTGCGCGGTCGCCTGCGCGCGCCGAAGCGCTGGGTGGCGGCCGCCGGTCCGATCGTGCCCGTCATCGAGCCGGTGCATCCGGTGCCGGAAACCGCCGAGCGCGCGCGGGATTCGGTCGTCGGGAAAGATGAGGGCACGCCGCACGAGTCCGACGTGCGACAGCAGGAGGAGGTCATGGCGCAGTGAACCGGGGCAGTCGCGCACCGTTCGTGGTCGCGCATCGGGGTGCCTCGGCGGCACGCCCGGAACACACCATCGCCGCCTACGAGCTGGCGTTGCAGGAGGGCGCGGACGGCCTGGAGTGCGATGTCCGGCTGACCCGCGACGGTCATCTCGTGTGCGTGCACGACCGCACGGTGGACCGCACCTCCGACGGCACCGGACCGGTCAGCGAGCTGAGCCTGGACGAGCTGCGCGAGCTGAACTTCGGCACCGCCGCCGAGCCGTCCCCGGTGCTCACCCTCAGCGAGCTGATCACCCTGGTGCTGGACTGGCGCAGCCGCCCGACCAAGCTGTTCATCGAGACCAAGCATCCGGTGCGCTACGGCGCCCTGGTGGAGGCCAAGGTGCTCGCCGAACTGCAGCGGTTCAACATCGCCGCGCCCGCCTCGGCCGATCACTCCCGCGCGGTGGTGATGTCGTTCGCGGCGACCGCGGTCTGGCGCATCCGCCGCTCCGCGCCGCTGCTGCCCACCGTGCTGCTCGGCGAGTCGTCGCGCTACCTGGGCGGCAGCGCGGCCACCACGGTCGGCGCGACCGCCGTCGGCCCCTCGGTGAAGACCCTGCGCGACCACCCGGACCTGGTCGACAAGGCCGCCGCCGCGGGCCGCGCCACCTACTGCTGGACCGTCGACGATCCCGACGACGTGACGCTGTGCGCCGATCTGGGCGTCAGCTGGGTCGCCACCAACCACCCCGGCCGCACCAAGGCCGTGCTCGCGTCGGTCTGAGACACGCCGTTGCCACGGCCGCATCGGGTGTGCCCCTGCGTGATCCGGCCGGTCCGACACTGTAGGTTCTGCGTTCGTGGGTAAGAGCAAGCGCAACAGTCCCAAGCCCGGAGGGAACCGGGCCCAGCGCCTCGCCGAGCGCCGGGCGGCGCAGGAACAGGCGGCGCAGGCCGTGACGCGCCCGTTCGCCGGGCTGGCCGCCGAATGCGATCTGGTCGCGCTGCGGGAGTTCGTGCCGTCGGCGACCGCGACGCTGAAGCTGGCGCCGAGCGTGGCGGCCGAGCGCCCGGTCACGCTGGCTACCGTGCTCCCCGGCGCCGTGGCCGCCCTGGTGCGCGCCGGTGACGAGCCGACCGGATTCGTGGGCGTGCAGGTGCAGTTCCAGTCCGGTGACCCGGCCGCCGACCTCGCCGCCGCCATCCTGTGGACGCAGTCCGCCGAGCCGGGCGAGTCGCTCGCCGCCACCGCCGAGACCGCGGGCGCGCCGCTGGCCGAGGTGCTCGATCCGGCCGCGGGCCTGGACCTGACCGTGCACCAGGACTTCAACTGGTGGGTGCCCGCGGGCGTGCAGCCGGATCCGCAGGTGGCCGCGACCATCGAGCAGGCCAATCAGGCGATCATGCCGTCGGCCCGGCTGGAGCTGGGCGCGGACGCGATCGGTGCGGCCTGGTGGGTCGACGCCGGGGAGAAGGCGCACGTGCGCTGGGTCCGGCCCGAGGACGAGGACGCGCTCATGCTGGCGCTGGCCCGCCTGCACGCCGCCGGTGGCCTGCACCTGGGCGAGGGCTCCCGGTTCGCGGGCTCGTTCCGCACGCACGGCCTGCTGGTCCCGGTGTTCGACCTGGATCGCGAGCGGCACGCCAGCGAATGGGCCGCTCCCGCAACGGAGTTCGGCGCCCGGCTGGCCGAGGCACTGGCCTCCGACGCCCCGCTCACCTCGGACGAGCGGCGCTCCCGCGACGGCCTGCGGTCGCGCCAGGTAACTCTGCGCTAACAGGCCCGATTCCCGCCGGGAATTTCAGCGGACGTGTATTTCTCACGCATTGCCGAATTCCCTGCGGCCGCAAACTGAAAGGCTCGGCTTCGCGAGATGCGGAGCCGAGCCTCGTTCGTAGGGAGTGGACTACACCGCGCCGCCCGCCGCGCTGGGCGCGCCCGAGGCGTCGCTCGGGTCGCTCATCTCACGGGCCACGAAATATTCCAGGTCGAACAGGTTCGAACCGGCGCGTTCGGCGACGGTCAGCAGCGTCGTCATGCGCGCCACCTCCTCGACCTGCTCCTTCAGGAACCACTGCATGAATTGCTCGCCGAGATAGTCGCCCTCCTCGCGGGCGGTGCCCGCGAGCTGGACGATCTGATCGGTGACCGTCTTCTCCTGCCGCAGGGCCAGCGCGATCGGCTCGCGGGCGTTCTCGAACTTCGACACGGCGCCGTCGACGCTGGTCAGCTCCACGCTCATATCCCGGTCGAGGAAGTACTGCACGATCATCATCGCGTGATTGCGTTCCTCGATGGCCTGGGCGTAGAAATGTTTCGCCAGCACCGGCAGATCGGCATTGTCGAACCATACTGCGATCGCGATGTACTGGTGCTCGGCATTGAATTCATGCCGGATCTGATCGTGAAGCAGGGCATGGAACTTGCTGCGTGGGGGCTCGGGGTGGCTGGACATGGACACGACATTAATGCTGGTCAGAGGATATGTCATCCAAGTGCACCCTTATTGAGGCAAGTATTGCCTAATTAATTCTTGCCATTCCGGCGACTTTCGGAGCCGAGGCGTCGGGCGCGGGGGTGCGCACCTCGCGGGCAATGAACTCCTCGATGTCGAACAGATTGCCGTCGGCTCGCTCGCACACTGTCAGCAACGTCGACATCCGGGACACCTCGTCCATCTGGTCCTTCAGGAACCAGCGGGTGAACTGCTCGCCCAGATAGTCCCCGGCGTGGCGGGCGGTGCCGGTGAGGGTGCTGATCGACTCGGTCAGCTCGCGCTCCCGATTCAGCAGGAATTCGATTGCGGCGCGTGGGGATTCGAAGTCGGACACGATCTCGTCCAGGCCGCCGACGCGGACCTCGAGGTCGCGGTCCAGCAGGTACTGCACCATGCGCAGCGCGTGGGCGCGCTTGTCCTCGGCGCCGCGATAGCAGACCCCGGCCAGCCGCGGCAGCCGCAGCGCATCGAAATAGACCGCGCTCGCGAGGTACTGCTGGGCGGCGGTGAACTCGTGCCGGATCTGGGTGCGCAACAGGTCGGGAAAGGGCATGTCCCGACGTTACCGCGTGAGCAGATCGTCGGGGATCGGCTTGTCCGCGGCCAGCGCTCCGAAGAATTGGCTCGCCCTGTCCTTGTCCCACAGCAGGACATTGCCGCTGTCCGACACATTCTCGAAGCCGCCGATCGGCACCGTCGTGGCGACGGTATTGCTGTGCAGCGACCAGCCCAGCCGGGCCAGATCCCAGATGTGGTCGCCGTTGTCGACCTGCAGCGAGCGCGTGATGCCGGTCGCCAGCGGCCACAGCCGGAACGGATTGGCCAGGGTGCCCGCGCTGGTCGCCTTCTTCAGCAGGGCCGACAGGAACAGGCGCTGATTGTTCATCCGGTCCAGGTCGGCGCGGGGCGTGGCGCGGCTGCGCACGTAACCCAGCGCCTGCGGGCCGCTCAGGTGCTGGCAGCCCGCGGGCAGATTGATCCCGGCCAGCGGATCGTCCATCGGCTGCGGCAGGCACATGTCGATGCCGCCGATCGCGTCCACCATGGTCGCGAAGCCGCCGAAGCCGATCTTGGCGAAGTGATCGATGTGCAGTCCGGTCGCGGCCTCCACGGTCTGGACCAGCAGCCGGGGACCGCCCGCCGCGAAGGCCGCGTTGAGTTTGTCGCGGCCCTGACCGGGGATGGGCACGTAGGAGTCGCGCGGCAGGCTGACCACCGTGGTCGATCCCGACTGCGAGATGTGCACCAGCATGATGGTGTCGCTGCGCTCGCCGCCCGCATCGGCGGTGTCGCCGGTGGACAGTTCCTTCTCCTGTTCCGGCGTCAGCCCGATCCGGCTGTCGGACCCGGTGAGCAGCCAGTTGGTGCCCGCGGTGTGCCCGACCCGGCCCGGGTAGTCGGCCAGGACCGGGATCCGGTTGAGCGACCGGTCCAGATAGATCAGCCCCGCGACCGGGGTGATGATCAGCACCAGCAGCAGGACGAGCAGCCAACGGCCCCAATGCCTCCGGCGGCGCGGTCGCGGCGGTCGCGGTCCCTGGTCGCGGCGGCGCGGACCGGCGGGTGGTGGGGGCGGGGGTGCCTCGCGGTAGGGAACCGGCCGCTGCGTGGGGGCGTGGGCGGGCTGATTCATCGGGCGGCGCGGCGGTCCGGGCGGGGGATTGCGGGGCGGCTGGGAATTGCGCGGTGGGGGATTGCGGGTGGGCGGGACCTGCGACCATGCCAGCGCGGGTCCGGGCGTGCCGTCGCGCCGGATCACCTGTGTCGGCTCGATGCGCGGGGCATTCGTCTCGTCCTGCCCGGGCGGGGGAGTGCGATGCGGACCGGGCCCGACCGGCGGCGGCACCCGGCGCGTCCGCGCATGCTGCTGGGGGTCGTCGCCGTTCATCACCGTGATGCTACTGATCCGGCGGGTGCCGCGGTTCATCACGATTCGGCGGCGCCCCGAACCCCGCCGCCGATTACGGCAGCCAGGAGACGTGCCCGTGCAGGATCGTGTAGCCGACGTAGGCGACGGTGTCGATGGTGGCGTGCGCCAGCACCAGCGGCCACAACCGACCGGTGCGCTGCCAGAATCGGCCGAACACCAGGCCCATCACCAGATTTCCGAGCCCACCGCCGAGCCCCTGGTACAGGTGATAGCTGCCGCGCAGCACCGCCGAGGCCAGTAGCGACCGATTCTCCGTCCACCCCAGTGAACGCAGCCGGGTGATCAAGAAGGCCACCACCAGCACCTCCTCGGCGACGGCATTGGCCGCCGCGGACAGCACCAGCACCGGCAGCCGCCACCAGTGATCGCCCAGCGAGCTCGGCACAATGGTCACACTCACCCCGAGCGCGTGCGCAACCAGATACAACCCCAGCCCCGGCACCCCGATCACCGCCGCCAGCGCCACCCCCGGCAGCACATCCCCCCGCCACCGGACCCGCGCCAGCCCAACCACACGCGGCCCAATCCCACTGCGCCACAACAGATACAGCCCCAGCGCCCCCCACCCCAACAGCCGCAGCACACTCAACAGCTGAAACAGCAGATCAATAGTCGACTGCGCGGCCCGCGACGGATTCAGCGCAACCGCCTGCCCCCCAATCCCCCCGGGCGCCAACGCACTCTGCAACAGCGACAACCCCGCACTAGCCCCACTGAGCCCAAAGGTGACAACCAGCACCACCAAAATCTCCACCCGAACAGCAACCCGCTCCCGCCCCACCACGCTCCCCCGCCCAGCAAACCCGGAATCAGTAGGCCACACCATGCCCGCCAATCTATCCACCGAGCACCCAGCCAAGACCACACCGTGACGACGGCGCCCACATGCTGGCATGAAGGGGCGCACACACCGGGATGGACGCGCACACGCCGGAGTGCCTGGCCGGGCAAGGGGTGACGGCTGCGCATGCCTCAGTGACGAGGCGTGCACGCTGGGTTGGGCCGCGCATGCTGGGCTGGCGGGCCGCGCAGGTCGGCGTGGTGGGCCGCGCATGCCGGACTGGCCAGGCGCGCATGCCAGGGAGATGGGCCGCACATGTTGGGTGGCGGGCCACCCATGCCGGACTGGCCAGGCGCGCATGCCAGGGTGATGGGCCGTGCACGCCGGAGTCGTGGGCCACGCTTGCCGGGATGGTGGGCCGCACATGCTGAGATTGCGGGCCACCCATGCCGGGGTGATGGGGCGCATATGCTGCGGTGGCGGGCCACTCATGCCGGACTGGCCAGGCGCGCATGTCGGGGTGATGGGCCGTGCACGCCGGAGTCGTGGGCCACGCTTGCCGGGATGGTGGGCCGCACATGCTGAGATTGCGGGCCACCATGCCGGGGTGATGGGGCGCGCATGCCGTGGTGATGGGGCGCGCGCTGGGATGATGGCCGCGCGCTGGAGTTGTGGGCCACCCGTGCCGGAATGGCTGGGGGTGCATGTCGGGGTGATGGGGTGCGCGCGGCGGGTGGTGGGTGTGCTTGATCAGTTGCGGATGGCGATGGCGTCTACTTCGAAGAGCATGTCTGGTAGGGCCAGGGCTGCAACGCCGTTGAGGGTTTGTGTCGGTGGGTGGGTGCCCCAGATTTCGGCGATTTTGGTGCCGAGGATGGTTAGTTTGGTCGGGTCGTGGTCGACGATGAAGGTGCGTAGTTGGGCTACGTCGGTGTAGTCCAATCCGGCCGAGCGCAGGGCGATTCCGAGGTTGGTGAAGGCGCGGGCGACCTGTTCGGCGAAGTCGGTGGTGGTGGTGGTGTGGCCCTCGGCGTCGGAATCATATTGGCCCGCAATGAAGACCAGCTCGCCGCGTGCCCGGGCGACGTGGCTGTAGCCGAATGCGGTCGGATCGTGTAGCTCGGCGGGGTTGGTGATCTCGATGCTCATGGATGCTTCCTCGTCTGGTCGGTTGTGGGGCAACACGACATTGACGACGCGGCATCCGTCATCGTGACATTGCGTCGCTCACCCGCGGCGCATGCCGTGTAGGAAGGGGCAACCCGCCAGGATGCGCACGGCCCGGCTCAAGGACTGCACGTCGTCGACCGGGGCGTCGAAGGGTAGGCGGACGTCGTGGTCGCCGTCGGGACCCTCCACCCGCAGCGTGACCCCGTACCGGTCGATGGCCAGCGGATGTACCCGCCCGCCGCGCAGTCGCACCGGCAGGTGCCGGGCCAGCTGGTCGACCACATCGGCGTGGTCGGCGCTCATGTGCTGCAGCCACGCGGACTCCAACTCCCAGAACGGATCCGGGCGCGCCGCCCGCAGCTGGTCCAGGCAGGCCGCCGCGGCCCCGGTGGCATCGGCCACCACCGCCGAATCCAGCACCAGCCGCAGCAGCACGGTGCTGTGGCCGACGTCGAGCAGCGCCGGATGCGGATGTTCGGCGGCCACCTCGGTGGTCAGCGCGCGCTGCGCGTAGTCCGGCACCGCGCGCACCTTGCCGCGCAGCCAGACCAGCGTCCGCACCGGCTCGCGCAGTGGCAGCGGCGCCAGATCGGTGAGCTCCAGCACCGCCGGGGAACCGGCGGGGCCCACCGCGAGTGCCGGGGAGTCCATCGGCACCGCGATCACCGCGTCGCCGCACGGCCGCAGATGATGCAGTGCGGTGCCGACGGGATCGGTGCCGGGCAGCGCCAGCGTCGCCTGGGTGGCGTGGGCGCAGGCGCTGCGCACCCGCTCGGCGGTCGTCGGTGCGGCGGTCGTGGTGGTGCGGCGCATGCATACCTCCGAAAGATTCGATCCGGGCCCTGCCTGAGATGACCAACCGTGAGTTAGGTAAACCTAAGCTAAGGGACAGGCGGTGCCTACGCAAGAGTTACGGTCTCTACGGTTGAAACCGTGCCGCACGATTCCACCCCCGCCGAACCGGTTCTGCTGTCCCTGAGCATGCCCACCCGGCCCGCACGCCTGGTCGACGATCTGGTCCAGCCGATCTCCGACCCTCCGCCCGCCCCGGTCCTCGACCTGGACACTTCCGACGAATCGATCGCGGAATTCCTCGTCGGCATCGCCCACACGGACTCGGGATTCATAGCCCGCACCGCCGACGGAAACCGCGCCGTCGCCATCGTGGCCGCCACCGCCGCCGCCCTCTGCGGCGAAGACATCCGAACCGCCCTGACCACCCCCGACCTGCCCTTCCTACGCACCCTCCAGCCCCCGGCCATCGAGGCCCTCCGCACCGTCCTCCTCGCCATAGAAACCCCCGCCCCCACCACCATCACCCACGCCCTGACAACCCTCACCCCCGACTGACACCTGCTCGTTGGCCGCCAACCCGGTGCCCACCGAGAGCGCGGGCGCTCCGGCCGCTGGTGATGACCACGACACCGGCGTGGTGCTCGCCGACAATCGGTGCTCAGCAAAGCGGTGCTGATGCGTCGGCTGGTGGTGACAGCGCTGTGGGTGGTGTTCGTGGACGCTCGGCTCGGGGCGTGACAATCGTGCAAACGGCGGGCTTGCGGGGGAGCTCTCGGTAATGTCGTATTCGTGCCGCGTATCGCCTATTTCGGGCCCTCGGGAACATTTACCGAGATGGCTCTCGCCAAGCTGGAGGCCGCCGCTGTGTTCGAGGGGGCGGTGGAACGGATTGCCGCGCCCAGTCAGGGGGCGGCGCTCGAGCTGATTCGGTCCGGTGAGGTGGACGGGGCGGTGGTGCCGATCGAGAGTTCGGTCGAGGGGTCCATTTCGACGACGCTCGATGCGCTCACGGTCGGGTCGCGGCTGCAGATCGTTGCGGAGACCGAGCTGGATGTGGCGTTCACGATCGTGGCGCGGGACGGGGTCACCCTTGCCGAGGCGGGCACGGTCGCGGCGTATCCGGTGGCGGCGGCGCAGGTCCGGATGTGGCTGGCCGATCGGATGCCGCAGGCGAAGCTGTACACGTCCGCCTCCAATGCCGCTGCGGCCGAGGACGTCGCGGCCGGGCACGCCGACGCGGCCGTGTCCACGGCGCTGGCGGGCGAGCGGCTGGGGCTGTCGGTACTGGCCACGGGCGTCGCCGACCACGATCGGGCGGTGACGCGGTTCGTGCTGGTCACCCGGCCCTGCGCCGCGCCCCCGCGCACGGGCGCCGACCGCACCTCCCTGGTGGTGCTGGAGCTGGCCAACGAGCCGGGGTCGCTGATGCGGGTATTCGCCGAATTCGCCGCGCGCGGAGTCGATCTCACCCGCATCGAGTCCCGGCCGACCCGCACCGGCATGGGCACCTATCGCTTCTACCTCGACTGCGTCGGGCACATCGAGGACGCCCCGGTGGCGGAGGCGCTCAAGGCGCTGCACCGCACCGCCGGCCGCATTCGTTACCTGGGTTCGTGGCCCGCGAGTTCGCCGAGCGGCACCCCGCCGCCGCCGGACGAACCGGCCGCGACCTGGCTGGAGGATCTGAAGAAGGGGGTGGCCGACCTATGACCGAGAGACCCGATCCCGCGCCCGGGCGCCTGGTGCTGGTGCGGCACGGTGAGACCGAGGGCAATGTCGCGAAGATCCTGGACACCCGGGTGCCGGGCTTACCGCTCACCGAACGCGGTGTGGCACAGGCGAAGTCGTTCGGCACGAACCTGTCCGCGCCGCCGCGGCGACTGTTCTGCTCGACCGCGCTGCGCGCCCGGCAGACCGCGGCGCACATCGAATCGGTGACCGGGGTGGCGGCCGAGTCCATCGACGGCCTGTACGAGGTGCAGGTAGGCGACCTCGAGGGCCTGAATTCCGAAGCCGCGCACGAGACCTTCCAGCGCGTGTATCGCGCCTGGCACCGCGGCGACCTACAGCTGCGGGTACCGGGTGGCGAGACCGGCCAGGAGGTCCTGGACCGGTATCTGCCTGCGCTGGAAAACATTCGGACCCGCTACCTGTCCACCGGAACTGAGCCCGGCGACATCCTGCTGGTGAGCCATGGCGCGGCCATGCGCCTGGTAGCCCGGGTAATCGCCGACATAGCCCTGCCCTTCGCCACGAACAATCATCTCGACAACACCGAAACGATCGAACTGGCCCCGCGCTACACCGATTCGGGCACCTTCCTCGGCTGGGATTGCACGCGCTGGGGTCGCTACACCCCACCATTCGACGCGGAAGCCGAGCCCACCGCAGACGACCCAATGGGCTGACGAGGGGGCGGCGACTCGGTGGGCTGACGAGGGGGCGGCGACTCGGTGGGCTGACCAGGGGCGACAACCCGGTGGGCCGACGAGGGATCACGATCGGTGGGCTGGTCAGGGCGGCGACTCGGTGGGGTGGCCCTCGGTCGGCTGGCTTATGTCAGGCTTGGGTTGGGTTTGAATTCGGGGCGGAGGGGGAGGCTTTCTATGAGGTTTTTGAGGGCTGTGCGGAGGCGGGGTTGGGTGCCGCTGTGTAGGGAGAGCCATTTGGTGCCGTCGTCGGCGGTGGTGCCGGTGAGGACTATGCGGCCGTGGCGGGTGTTGAAGACCGCCACGTGGTTGTCGGCGACGTCTCGGGTGCCGTCGCCGTAGATGACGCCGACTATTTCGGCGTAGGACTGGATTTCGACCAGGGCCGAGGCGAGGGTCTGGGCGTCGGTGGCGGGCTTGCCCACCTTGGCCAGGCGCTGGGCGGTGGCCGCGGAGTCGCCGGTGTCGTTGAAGATGGGCGCGAGCTGCTCGGTGGGTGCGTTCATGCCGTACAGCTCGAGTGCCTCGGCGGGGCCGAGCGCGGCCATGATCGTCCCGGGCAGGTCGGACCCGGCCTCGTCGATGACGTAGGAGTCGGGGCCGCGCAGGGCGACGACCTCGAGGTCGTCGCCCTTGGCGAGGCAGAACCGATTCACGACGCCGTCGACCACCCAGCGCACCGCGATCGCCCAGTGCGGGCGGTACAGGGCGCGCAGCCGGTCCGCCAGGTCGCGGTGCACCGCGTCGCCGACGAGAAGCTCTCGCGCGGTGAGCGATTCGGCCGCCGCGGCCATGGCGGCGTCGTGGTCGACCACATTGTCGTAGCGGCCGATCGCGTCGAGCACGACGGGAACCTCGTCGATCTGCAGCGTCTCCAGCAGGAACTGCATTTCGTCGAGCGACAGCACGACCGCCTCGAGCATGGACGGTCCGTGGCCCGCGCCGAGGACTGTCACCTAGCGTTCTCCCGCGACCAAGTCGCCGCCGATGACGCCCGGTGCGATGACCCGGCCGTCGGCGAAGTGCTCGCCGCGCAGGTAGTCGTTGCCCTTGTGGTCGTCCTCGTCTTCGTCCTCGATCTGGCGGCCGAGCAGCGGGTTGCCGCCGGTGGCGTTGGCGGGCCGGGTGGGGGCGGGGGCGCCGACCTGGCCGACGGTCGCGGACTCGGGAACGGCAGTGGCCGTGGGGTTTCCGCCGATGGCGTTCGCGCCCCAGCCCTCCGGCAGCTTCAGGCTGCCCGCGCCGTTGCCGATGGACACCGTGGAACCGCCGCCGAACGACACCGCCCGGGTGGCCGCCGCGCCACCGGCCGCGGCCGTCGCGGAACCGATGCCGCCCATCATCATCGGGGCGGTGCCGACCGAGGCGGGCGCCGCGTGACCGGCGGCCGCGATCGCGCTGCCCGCGACATTGCCGGCGGTGGTGACGCCGGTGGAGGCCACCGAACCGGCGAACTGCGCGGCCTGGGTGGCGGCACTGGCGACGCCGGGATTGGTGAGCACCGCCTGCGCGGCGCCGACGGCGGCCTGCACCGGGTCGGCGGAGCCGTTCTGGAAAGCCTGCGCGGCGTCCTGCGTACCGCCCGCCACGCCGGCGCCGTTGGCGATCGGCGGCGGCATGAGGAACTGGTTGGGCGTGGTGACGAGGGCGGAGGTGGCGGCCTCGTAGGTCTCCATGACCAGTGCGGCCCGAATGTCCATGGCGTTCTTGGCCGCCTCGGCGACCTCGAAGGCGCCGGAGGCGGCACCGGCCGGGTTGGACGCGGCGGCCAGGGTGCCGTCGACGGCGGCGATCTCGGGCAGGCTGGGCATGGCGATGGAGGCCACGGTGTAGGCGGTCGCGTTGGCCGCGGTCTTGGCGCCCATGGCGGCGGCGAGCACGCCCTGCTGTTCGGCCCAGCCGGTGAAACCGGTGAGGCGGGCGAGCGCGGCGATGCCGTTGACGCCCTGCAGGCCGACGCCGAGTTCGGCCATGACGCGGGCGACGGTCGCGGTCGCGTCGACCCAGGCGGCCGTCAGCGCGCCCCAGGCGGTGGACGCGGCCGCGATCGGGACGGCGTGTGCGCCGGCGTTGAGCGAGATGGAGTTGGCCTCCGCCATGCGGGGCAACCAGAACACCCCGGTGATCCCTACGGTCATTGTTTCTCCCCTGAAAGAATGGTCGGCGACAGGCTTCTAGACGATGGCTCCGGCGGCGCTGATGCCCGCGCCGCTCACCACGTCCTGTGCGAGGTACTGGGCCAGCTGGGTGCGCAGCGTCGCGGCGGCGTGGTGCAGCTCCAGAATGCCCTGTGCCACAGACTGATCGTGGGTGATCGCGGCCTGGTTGAAGTGGGTGGCGGCCAGCAGCGAGACTTCCTCGGCGCCGGAGGGGAGGACATGGGTGGCCGGTCCGCTCAGCGCGGACACCGCGGCCAGGCGTTCGGCCAGCAGGTCGAGTTCTGCTGCGGCCGCGAGGACGACTTCGGGCTGAACAAGTACGTGGCCAACCATGGCTCGAACTCCTTCTTGTGGCGGCAAAGCAACTGTCGGGCCGGCGTCTACCGACCCGTCGGTGGAACCACGAGAATTCCCCCTACGAGTTGATTGGACGCGACGGCCCGCGATCCGGTTCCCTCGAGTCCGGAGTTTCTTCCGGCTTGACCCGCTCTTGCGCTTGCGAGTAAGGCTAGCCCCATCCCAGCTGATGCAGGCGTTCTTCGTCAATCCCGAAGTAGTGAGCTATCTCATGGATGACGGTGATCGCGACCTCCTGGATCACCTCGTCCTCGCTGTCGCACATCTCGAGGATCGCGTCGCGGTAGATCGTCACCGTGTCCGGCAGCGCGCCGCCGTAGTGGCTGTCGATTCGCTGGGTCAGCGCGATGCCGTGATACAGCCCCAGCAGATGCGGGTCCTCGGGGTGGCGCGGCTCGATCAGCACCACCACGTTGTCGATGGCGCGGGCCAGCTCCGGCGGAATGAGATCCAGTGCGTCCCCGACCAGTTCCTCGAATCGGTCGGCGGGCATCGAGACGGGCATCGGGGCGACCGGCTCCCTACCGCTGGCCCGGCGGGATCGGCGCGGGCGCGGCGCCCGGCAGCGGGGCGGGGGTGGAGCGGCCGGAGCTCGGCGGCGGCACCGGGGCCTGGCCGTCGATGAGGATGTCGCCCTTGGCCGATCCGGTGACGGACGAGAAGCCCTCGTGAGAACCCTTGCCCACCAGGCAGTTCAGCTTGCGGCTGCCGACCAGCCAGCTGCGGGTGTCGAGGTTGTCCCAGAAGATGGTGAGCGTCTTGTTGATCAGCGCGTCCTGGCCGCCGAGGTAGTCGCCCGCGACCTTGGAGCACTCCTCCTGCATGTACTTGTCCTGGTCGTCGTTGCTCGGCGGGCCGCCGGTGAAGTGCGCGCCCAGGTCGACCGTCGACATCACCTCGTAGGCATGGGGTTTGGCGCAGTCGACCGGCTCGTTGGTGGGCAGGCTCTGGTTGATGCCGATGCAGACGCCGGCGTCGAACACCCGCGACTGGTCGCCGTCGCGGACGCGGCCGGTGGTCTGCTGGGTGGCATTGCCGGTGGCACTGACCAATTGCAGGCCGCAGCGGATGGTGCGGTCGCCGTTGCGCCAGGCGGGCTCGCCCGGATTGATCATGCCGACCACGAACCGGCCGCGCGGGTCGAGCTTGCCGCCGAGATAGGACGCGGCCGCGGGGCCGCAGTGTTCGTCGCGCAATTCGGCGAACCGCAGCGAGTCGGGGAAGCGGGAGCCGGGGCCGAACTCGCGGCCGGGGTAGCGGCTCAGGTCGATGTCGGAGGTGACCTCGAACAGGTGCTTGTCGGAGCAGTTGACCTTGGACAGGTCGAGGGTCTTCGGGTTGGTCCAGGTCAGGCAGTCGCCCGAGTGTGCCGTGCCGAAGGCCGAATTGGAGCGTCCGGTCGGCTGCGGGGAGCCGGGGTCGTGTGCCTCCAGGCCGTGCGGGCTGCGGAATCCGGAGATGACCAGCGTGATCGTCGCGGCGACGATGGCGCCGACCGCCACCGCCAGCAGCCCCCAGCGCAGCCGGTGCGCGGGCAGGTGGACGCGCCCGGTCGCGATGCGTCGGCCCGCGATCGGAAACCGTTTGCGCACGCCGGAGCCCCCGCGGGACGCGGGTCCGGACTCGGGCGCCGGTGGTGGCACATCATCGGAAGGCATCGCGCTCCATCATGGCAGCGCGTGCGCGCCGCCGCTACGACCGGTTGTGGACCTGTGGAATTTCGGTGGACGCCGCCCACTAGGCTGAGGACCCATGATCGACCTCCGTTTCCTGCGCGAGAATCCCGAGGCGGTGCGCGCCTCGCAGCGCGCTCGCGGCGAGGACCCGGCGCTGGTGGATGCCCTGCTCGAGGCCGACGCCGCCCGCCGGGCCGCGGTCGCGACCGCCGACAATCTTCGCGCCGAGCAGAAGGCGCTGGGTAAGAAGGTCGGCAAGGCGTCCCCCGAGGAGCGGCCCGCGCTGCTGGCGCTCGGTCAGGAGCTGTCGGCGAAGGTCAAGGAGGCCGAGGCCGCCGAGAGCGCCGCCGACGCCGAGCTCGACGCCGCGCAGCGGGCGATCTCGAACGTGGTCCAGGAGGGCGCCCCCGCCGGTGGCGAGGACGACTTCGTGCTGCTCGAAACCGTGGGCGCCGCACCCGAATTCGACTTCGCGCCGAAGGACCACCTGGAGCTGGCCGAATCGCTGGGCCTGCTGGACATGGAGCGCGGCGCGAAGGTGTCCGGCGCCCGGTTCTACTTCCTGACCGGTTACGGCGCGCTGTTGCAGCTGGCGCTGTTGCAGCTGGCGGCCCAGCGCGCGACGGCCAACGGCTTCACCATGATGATCCCGCCGGTGCTGGTGCGCCCGGAGATCATGGCGGGCACCGGATTCCTGGGTCAGCACGCCGCCGAGGTGTACCACCTGGCCGACGACGATCTGTACCTGGTGGGCACCTCGGAGGTGCCGCTGGCCGGGTACCACTCGAACGAGATCCTGGACCTGAGTGCCGGTCCCAAGCGGTACGCGGGCTGGTCGTCGTGCTTCCGGCGCGAGGCGGGCAGCTACGGCAAGGACACCCGCGGCATCATCCGCGTGCACCAGTTCGACAAGGTCGAGATGTTCGTCTACTGCCGCCCCGAGGACGCCGACGCCGAACATCGGCGGCTGTTGAACTGGGAGAAGGACATGCTCGCCGCGATCGAGGTGCCGTACCGGGTGATCGACGTCGCCGCGGGCGATCTGGGCAGCTCGGCGGCCCGCAAATTCGACTGCGAGGCCTGGGTACCCAGCCAGGGGACCTATCGCGAGCTCACCTCGACCTCGAACTGCACCACCTTCCAGGCGCGCCGGCTGTCGGTGCGCTATCGGGACGAGAACGGCAAACCGCAGATTGCGGCCACGCTCAACGGAACTCTGACCACCACCCGCTGGCTGGTGGCGCTGTGGGAGAACCACCAGCGGGCCGACGGATCGGTGCGGGTCCCGCAGGCGCTGGTGCCGTTCGTCGGTACGGACGTACTGGAACCATTGCGGTAGCTGATAATTCGCGAGGTGCGTCAATGCGGTCTCGGGCGACGGTCGTGCGCCGCCGGGGCATCGAATCGGCGACTTTGCCGGTCGATTCCTGTCGATGTCACTACTGCCCAGGACAGTTGTGTCTAGGC
Source organism: Nocardia terpenica (assembly GCF_013186535.1). NCBI lineage: Bacteria > Bacillati > Actinomycetota > Actinomycetes > Mycobacteriales > Nocardiaceae > Nocardia > Nocardia terpenica. Next base: position 1,348,053 of record NZ_JABMCZ010000002.1, on the reverse strand, counting down.
TAGGCAGCGTGCGAGGAATCCGGTCTCGCGGCGATACCCGCACGCGGGTGCGGGCAGCATCGGCGCTGGCGACAGCAATGCTCATGGCCCGGACCACCGGGGCGTTCTACGTCATGGGTGGTGTCCTGGGTCTGCTCATCACCGCCGTGGCCCCGGGCGACGAGGGTAATCGCCCGGTGGTGGGCACCGCGGCGGCGATCTCGCTGCTGCTCGGCATCAGCCTGCTGATCTGGGGTCCGCGGCTGCCGCATTCGATCCACCACGGCTACGTCGCGGTGGCGACGGTGCTGGTGACCGTTGCGGTGCACTGGTTCCCGAACACCGTCGGCGGCATCAGCCTGGCGGCGTTCTACGTGTTCATCGCCTGCGACGCCGCGATTTTCTTTGCGTGGCAATGGGTTGCGGCGCACGTGGTGTTCGCCGTCGCGCTGTGCCTGTGGGTGGTGCCCTCGCGCGGTCTGCCGTGGTGGTCGGGCATGATCCCGGCCGGGGTGACCGTCGGCGTGGGCATCGTGGTCGGGGTGCTGACCCGGATGGCCTCCGACGCCGATATCGACACCCTCACCGGGCTGCTCAACCGGCGCGGTTTCGACCGCGCGCTCACCAACGCCATCGCGCACGCCACCCGCACCGGGCAGGGGCTGGCGCTGGTGCTGGTCGACCTCGACCGCTTCCAGAAGATCAACGACCACCTGGGTCATCGGGCGGGCGACGCGGTGCTGCAGCGGGTGGCCGACACCTGGTCGAAGCTGTTGCAGTCGGATCAGCGGCTGGCCCGCTACGGCGGCGACGCCTTCGCCCTGCTGCTGCCGGGCACCACCGAGCAGGCCGCGATCCTGCTCACCGAGCAGCTGCGCGCCGCGGTGACCACCGGCTGTTCGGCGGGCGTAACCTCCTGGCAGCCGGGCGAATCGGGCTCGCTGCTGGTGAGCCGCGCCGACGTGGGGCTGTACCGGGCCAAGCAGGCCGGGCGCAACCGGACGGTGCTGGAGTCGTCGCGGCAGCTGCCGCTGGCGGTGGAGCTGCGCGAGGCCATCGACAAGGGCGCGCTGGACGTGCACTACCAGCCGATCGTGAGCCTGACCGAGGGCGGCGGCAAGGCGGTCGGCGTGGAGGCGCTGCTGCGCTGGTCGTCGAGCGCGCAGCCGGATGTGACCACCGAGGGCCTGATCCGGGTCGCCGAGGAGTACGACCTCATCTCCGACCTGGACGAGCTGGTGCTGCGCCGGGCCTGCGCCGACGCGGCCCGCCTGCAGGAGACCTTCGCCCAGCTCGACCTGACCCTCAACGTCAATGTGAGCGGCCTGGAGCTGGCCGAATCCGAATACGCCGACCGGGTGTCCGGGATCCTCGCCGACACCGGCTGGCCCGCCGAGCAATTGGTGCTCGAGGTCACCGAGAGCGAGCTGGCCGCGGAATCGCAGACGGCCCTGGGGAATCTGCACAAGTTACGCGAACGGGGCGTGCGCATCGCCATCGACGATTTCGGCACCGGCTATTCCTCGCTGAGCCGCCTCGCCACCATCCCCAGCGACATCCTCAAGGTCGACCAGTCCTTCGTCGCCGCCATCCGCTCCGATTCCCCCGCCCCACCCCTGCTGAATGTCATTGCCGCCCTGAGTAAATCGCTCGACCTCCAGGTCATCGCCGAGGGCGTGGAAACCGAGTACCAGGCGGCCGTCCTCACCGAACTGGGCTTCGCCCTGGCCCAGGGCTACCACTACAGCGACTCCCATCCCGTCGCCGAACTCGTCAACGACCTGAACGACCACCGCGGCCTCGTCGGCGCGGGCATCCCCGACCACGAATACTCCGGCAACGGCTGGATCCCCATGGACACCCCCTTCGACAACGGCGATTTCGGCAGCCGACCCCGGTAACGAGGGGCCTCCGAGGGGATCGAGGCGCAGAATCGAGACGTGGGGTGGCCGCGGGTTGGTGTCGGGTTCGGGTGGCTGGTCGGGGCCGGGGTGGCGGTGCAGGGGCGGGTGAACGGGGCGTTGGGGGAGCGGCTACACGATGGGATTGCCGCGGCGGCGGTCAGTTTCGTGTTGGGGTTGGGGCTGCTGGGTGTGGTGTTCGCCGTCAGCGGGCGGTTGCGGGCGGGGGTGCGGCTGGTGTGGGCGGCCGTGGGCGATGGGACGTTGCGGTGGTGGCAGCTGCTCGGGGGGCTGTGCGGGGCGTTCTTCGTTGCGTGCCAGGGGCTTACGGTGGCGGTGGTGGGGGTCACGGCGTTCACCGTGGCGGTGGTGGCGGGGCAGCTGACGAGCAGCGTGCTGGTGGATCGGCTGGGGCTCGGGCCGGGCGGGCGGACGCCGGTGACGGCGGTGCGGCTCGGTGGGGCGGGGCTGGCCCTGGTCGCCGTCGTGATCTCGGCGCTCGGGCGCACCGATCGGACCGATTCCCCGGACGACTCGCTCCTGCACGGGATTCCGGCCGCGCTGCTGATCGTGCTGCCCGCGCTGGCGGGGATGAGCCTGGCCTGGCAGCAGGCCATGAACGGCCGGGTCGGCGCGGTCGGCGGCCCGCTCTCGGCCACCCTGATGAACTTCCTCGGCGGCACCGTCGCGCTGATTGCTGTGGAGTCGCCGGTGGTGGCCGCGCAGGGCCTGCCGACCCGCCCGCCGACCGAACCGTGGCTGTATCTCGGTGGCCTGCTGGGCGTGACGTTCATTGCCCTCGCGGCCCTGGTCGTGCGCCGGATAGGGGTTCTGCTCCTCGGCCTGGCCTCGGTCGCCGGGCAGCTGTCCACCGCCCTGGTCCTGGACCTCGTTTTTCCGTCCGGTTCCGGATTGCCGGTCGCCGCCGTGCTCGGGTGTGCGCTCACCCTGGTCGCCGTCCTGGTGGCGGCCCGCCGACCCGCGTCGCAGTAGGGTTCCCGGTGATTCGGCAGAAAGGGAGGCTCATGCGGCGGCTGAACGTCGGGATCGTGGGATACGGGCTGGCCGGGGCGGTGTTCCACGCGCCGCTGGTGGCGGCCGAGCCGCGCCTGCGGGTGGCGGCGGTGGTCACCTCGTCGGCCGAGCGGGCGGAGCAGGCGCGGCGCGACCATCCGGGGGTCCGGGTGGCCGCGTCGGCCGACGCGCTGCTGTCCGATCCGGATGCCCTGGACCTGGTGGTGATCGCGACGCCGAACCGCACCCACGCGCCGCTGGCGCGGCAGGCCCTCGCGGCGGGGCTGCCGGTGGTGGTGGACAAGCCCTTCGCGCTGACCGTGGCCGAGGCCGAATCGGTGATCGACGAGGCCGAGCGGGCCGGGCTGCCGCTCACGGTGTTCCAGAACCGGCGCTGGGACAGCGACTTCCGGACCGTGCGCCGATTGATCGACGAGGGTCGCCTGGGCACGGTGCGGCGGTTCGAGTCCCGGTTCGAGCGCTGGCGGCCGGTGTCCAAGGGCGGCTGGCGGGAGGTGGGCGCGGCCGATGACGGCGCGGGCATCCTCTACGACCTGGGCAGCCACCTGGTCGACCAGGCGCTCACCCTGTTCGGCCCCGTCACCGGCATCTACTGCGAACTCGACACCCGCCGACCGGACGTGCAGGCCGACGACGACGCCTTCCTGGCGCTCACCCACGCCTCGGGCGTCCACTCCCACCTGTGGATGAACGCCGTAGCCCCGCAACTGGGCCCGCGCCTGCGCGTACTCGGCTCCGAGAACGGTTATGTGACCTACGGACTCGACCCCCAGGAGGACGCCCTGCGCGCCGGGCGCCGCCCGGGCGACGGAACGCCCTGGGGCACGGTCGAACCCGAGCGCTGGGGACTGTTCGGCGCCGAGGGCGGCGCCGAACCGATCCCCAGCGAGCCCGGCGACTATCCGGCGTTCTACGCGGGCGTGGCCGACGCGCTGCTCGACGGCGCGCCCGTGCCGGTCGATCCGCGCGACGCGGTGGCCACGCTGCGCATCCTGGAGCGGGCCCGCGCGATCACCGGATGAATATCGTTCTGGCCATTCGTATTTCACATCCGTATCGCATGTGACATGGTGCCAGGATGCTCGTCGAATACGGGGTGTGGGCGGCGCGATCGGCGGTCGCGGTGGTGTTCGGGCTGTCGGCGTACGGCAAACTGGCCGATCGGTCCGGTACGCGAACGGCGGTGGCGGAGTTCGGGATTCCGGTTCGGTGGGCGCCGGCGGTGAGCTGGGCGCTGCCGCTGGCGGAGGCGGCGATCGCGGTGGCGGTGCTGCCGCCGTGGACCGCGGCCGTCGCGGCGCTCGCGGGCACCGCGCTGCTGCTGGTGTTCACCACCGCGGTCATCGGTCTGCTCCGGCGTGGAAAACGACCGGCCTGTTCGTGTTTCGGTGCGACGAGCACAACCCCTATCGGGCGCACCACGGTGCTCCGGAACGCGCTGCTGATCGCGCTGACGGTGGCGGCGGCCGCCGGATCCTTCGCCCATCCCCGCGTCCCCCAGGAGCTTTCGGCCGATCGCGCGGTGGGCACGGTGCTCGCGGCCGCGCTGGCCGCCCCGCTGATCCGGCTGACCGGTGAGGTTCGCGCGCTGCGCCGCCGACTGGACGAGCAGGCGCTGTCCACCCTCGGCGCGGAGGGTCTGCCGGTGGGCGCGCTCGCCCCGGAATTCGAACTGCTGGACACCCGCGGCGGGCGCGTCGGGCTCGAGAAACTGCTGGCCTCGGGGCGGCACCTGCTGCTCGTGTTCGTGCACCCCGCCTGTGAACTGTGTGCGGCCCTGGCCCGCGAACTGCCCCGCTGGCAGGCCCGGGCCGAGGCGGCGCTGTCGATCGTGGTGGTCGGCAACGGTGAGGTCGCCGAGCACGCCGCCTGGGGAAGCGAGCAGCGGCTGGGCGAGATTCCGGTGCTGGTGCAGCAGGGTAACGAGGCCGCGCTCCGCTACCGGGTGCGCGGCACGCCCTCGGGGGTGCTGATCGGGGCCGACGGCCGGGTGCTCGCCCCGGTGGCGCGCGGGGCCATGTCGGTCCGGGAGCTCGTCGTCACGGCGCGCACCGTGCCGCGCGCATAGTCCGAATCATCGGGCGGTCATTCAATTATGTCGAACCATACATCGAGGTAGAACACTATGGCGGACGTCGCATTCACCGACTATTCCGGCAAGGAATTCGTCATCCGGCTGACCAACCAGCAGCGCATCGCCGAGGCGCGTCGCATCCTGTCCGGCGAGGAGACCATGTCGGTGCATGTCATGGGCCGCATCCGGAAACGCCCCGCGGACTACAACCCGGGCTGGAGCTTCCACCTCGACCCGGACACCATCACCTTCTTCACCATGGCCATCGAGGTCTGCGACTCCAGCATCACCTACGCCGAGGACCATTTGGACGAGGCCTGCGGCGCATTCCTGCCCGGATGTTTCTGGTGCCCTTGGTCGTCCAAGCTGACCAGGGAACTGACGTAGGGGTCAGAGGCGCTGCGCCCGCAGCTCGTGGCCCTTGGACGTCTTGCACCGGCCCGACTCCAGGTCCCACTGCCAGCCGTGCAGGTTGCAGGTGAGGGTGTTGCCCTCCACCACACCGAATTTCGACAGGTCGGCCTTGAGGTGGGGGCAGCGGCGCTGGATCTCCCAGCCGGAGATCTGGCAGGAGGCGGAATCGTCGTGGGCCTCGGCGAACCAGCCGTCGGCGTAGGCGATCCGCTCGTCGGTGAGGCATTTGAAGAACGTGTAGAGGAACTCGTTGTAGCCGCCGATCCGCCACGCCTGGAAGCGGGTGGACAGAAAGATCGTGTTCACCCAGTCGGGCTCGCCGTCGCGCAGCACCGTCCGCACCAGCTGCGGATCGATCCGGAAACCGTAGCGGTACTTGCCTTCCCCCTCGATCGGGCCGCGCACCACCCGCTTGGGGAAGTCCAGCACCACGGTCTCCTCGCCCAGCACCAGGCCGACCGGGTAGCCGATGCCGTCGCAGATCAGATCGCTCTGCGCCATGATCGGCTCGAACAGCTCCTTGAGTTCCGGTAGCAGCGGGCCGTCGCCGGTCGCCCAGGACGCCTTCTCCGCCGCGAGCACCGGCGCCATCCGCTGCGCCATTCGCTCGATGTAACCGGCCTTGTCGTCGTAGATCTCCGCCGGATCCATCGGATGGGTCAGCGACAGCTCGGTGCCGCGCACGTCGGCGACCGAGCCCGGGATCATCAGCACGCCACCGGTGTGCCCGTGGATGCGCATCTGCTCCAGGAACACCTCCTGGTCGGGGAAGATGTTGCCGTTCTCGGCCGAGTACCGGTCGTCGCCGTCGTCGTTGAGGTAGCGCAGCTCGTCGTCCAGGAACACCGGCGGCCCGGCCGAGGGCACCACCCAGGTCGCGCCGACCTGCTCGATATAGCTGCGGCACCGGTCCATGCCGCGCTGGCGCTTCTGCTTGCCGAAGTTGGCCTTGGTGCGGGCCGGGATGTCGTAGACCATCGGGTACCAGATGGCGCCCGAGTACTGCAGCAGGTGGATGTCGACGTGCCCGAATTGCTCGTGCAGCACGTCCATGTCGACCGGCCGCGCGTCGTTCATGTTGAAGCACACCGTCTCTCCGTCGGAGACGACCAGCCCGGAGTCGCCGATCGGGCCGTCGGCGGGTGCGCGCAGCGCGATAATCATGATGTCCAGGTCGCCGCCGCCCCCGGTCACCGTGTGCTTGACCGAGTCCTCGGTCTCGAAGAACTTGTGGAAGCCCAGCTTCTCCAGCTCGCGCTTGAGGTCCGGCACCGGATAGTCGGGCAGCAGGACGGTGGCGTCCTTGTCGACATGCTCGGCGAGAGTTCGAGCGTCGAAGTGGTCGCGGTGCAGATGCGAGACATAGAGAAAGTCGCAGTTGCCCAGCTCGTCCCAGTCCAGCCGGGTGTTGTCCGGGAACGGGAACCACGCACCGAAGTACGCCGGGTTGACCCAGGGATCGCAGAGAATCGTCCCGGCTGCGGTGCGGATGTGGAATCCGGCGTGTCCGACGCTGGTGATCTGCACGAAGAAGTCCTCCTGAACCGTTTGCCGGTCACCCAGGGTAGCCGCTAGGCGGAAACGTCGCCGATGCAGTAACCCTGCTCGCCGGACCGCAGGGTGAAGGTCCGGTCCTGCCTGCCCGCCGCGGTGGTCACCGGCACCGACACCGCGATGTAGTCGCCGCGCACCGACCGCGAGGTTATCGACTGATCGACGAAGGACTGCACGCCGGTGAGCTTGTCGGGTTCGGTCGCCAGCGGCGGGGCGGTCGGCCGCCCGGTGCCGGTCGGATCCCAGGTCGCGGGGCTCGCCGCGCAGACCAGGGGATGGCTGTCGGGCTTGTCGGCCGGATCCAGCGGCGATCCGCTGAGCCGGGCCAGATAGCGCCGCACGGTGTGGCGGGCGTCGGCGTCGTCGAATCCGGGCTCGGTCCCGGCGGGGAACACCCGCGGGCAGGCGTAGCCGGTGGCGATGTCGGCGCGCTCGGCGACCACGGTGACCCCGTCGGTCGCGGTGGCCGGGCTCTTCCAGGTGATCGCGGTGCCGTCGTCGATGCCCGGCTGCGTCAGCGCCGCGAGGATGGCCTGCTTGTCGGCATACATGGTCTCGACGTTGCGCGGGGCCATGGTCCAGCAGCGGCGTTCCAGCGCCGGTGTCGGCAATTGTTGTAAGTCCATCGCCCAGCGGGTGAGTGCGTCGGCGGCCTCGGGATCGCGGGATTTCAGCGTGACGGTGACCGACAGCTCGCCGGGCGCGGCCGCCGGGGTCGGGGCGGCGGGCGACGAACTAGACGGCGGTGGCGCGGGCGCGGGCTCCCCGGTGTCGTAGTCGGTGCCCTTGATACCGACCTTGGAATCGCAGGCGGCGAGCAGTCCCACCGCCAGCAGCGCCGCGCCCACCGACGCCATCCCCCGGCCCCCTGCACGCAATCTCGGTCGAAGGCGTTCCACTGCGGTGAACCTCTTTTCCGTGCGGTGCTGGGTGCCGAAAGTGCCTGCGACTACGCTAGCGGAATTGTGGAACCCGTCTACCGGTCGATCATCGGCCTGGCCCGGGCCGTCTTCTTCGCCCAGGGCCTGAAATTCGACGTCAAGGGGGATGAGCACATCCCCGCGGAAGGCGGTGCGGTCATCGCCATCAATCACACCGGGTACATGGACTTCACCTACGCCGGACTGCCCGTGCGCACCCCGAAGCGGTACATCCGCTTCATGGCGAAGAAGGAGGTCTTCGACGACAAGATCTCCGGGCCGATCATGCGGGCGCTCAAACACATTCCGGTGGATCGGTCCGCGGGCGCCGACTCGTATCTGGCCGCGGTCGACTATCTGCGCCGGGGCGAGCTGGTGGGGGTGTACCCGGAGGCGACGATCAGCCGCAGCTTCGAGATCAAGGAGTTCAAGTCGGGTGCGGCGCGCATGGCGATCGAGGCCGGGGTGCCGATCATCCCGATGGTGATCTGGGGCGCGCAGCGGGTGTGGACGAAGGGCTATCCGAAACGGCTGGGCCGCACCAACACCCCCATCTCGATCGCGGTCGGGGAGCCGATCCAGCCGTTCGAGCCCGCGTCGGAGCTCACCGCGAAGCTGCACGCGACCATGCAGGACATGCTGCTCGATCTGCAGAAGAACTACACGCACGAGTCCGGTGCATACTGGGTTCCGGCTCGGTTGGGCGGCAGCGCCCCGACCCTGGCGGAGGCCGACGCGATGGACGCGGCCGAGGCGCGGGCGAAGGCCGAGGCCAGGGAGCGCAAGCACAAGTCGGCCGCGGGCGAGTAGCGAGTCGGCGGGCACGGCAGGAGTTTTCGGGACCATGGCGCGAGAGCCCGTATTCGATGTACTGACCGGATTGGTGCGCACCCTGTTCTGGGCGCAGGGGTTGCGGATCCGGATCGAAGGGCAGCAGCACTTTCCGCGCACCGGCGGCGCGGTGCTGGCCGTGAACCACACCGCGTACCTGGATTTCATGGAGGTCGGCCTGGTGGGCCGCGAATCCGGCCGCAACGTCCGCTACATGATGAAGGCCGAACTCGAGCACGGCATCGTCGGCTGGCTGATGAAGCACTGCAAGGCGATCGGCGTCGACCGCAGCGCCGGGGCGCAGTCCTACGCCCGGGCGGTGACCGCGCTGCGCGACGGCGAGATCGTGGTCGTCTACCCCGAGGCCACCATCAGCCGCAGCTTCGAACTGAAGGAGTTCAAATCGGGCGCGGCCCGCATGGCGATAGAGGCCGACGTCCCGATCGTCCCCCTGGCCATCTGGGGCGCCCAGCGCGTCTGGACCAAGGACATCCCGAAACAACTGGGCCGCCACCACTTCCCGATCAACATCCAGATCGGCGAGCCCATCCCACCCCACAACCCCCCCGACGCCCTCACCGCCGAACTACGTTCCAGCATGGAACAACTCCTAACCCGAGCCCAACGCCACTACGACATGCCCCCAGGCGCCCGCTGGGTCCCCGCCCGCCTCGGCGGCACCGCCCCCACCCTCGAACAAGCCGCCCTCCTCGAACAGGAAGAACTAGCCCGCCGCCGCGCCAGAGCCGAACAACGCCGCCACTGACCCCGGCGCGCATCCTCCTTTGACCCGGCATGCGTCTCCCATTGACCCTGGCGCGCGCCTTCCGTTGATCCCAGCGCGCGTCTCCCTTGGCCCGGCGCGTGTCTTCCTTTGCCCCGGCGCGTGTCTTCCTTAGACCCGGCGCGCGCCTCCCCTTGATCCCAGCGCGTGTCTCCCACTAACCCCGGCTCGCGTCCTCCTTTGACCCGGCGCGCATCCTCCTTTGGCCCGGCGCGCATCCTCCTTTGATCCCGGCGTGCTTTTGGCCGGGATCTCACGGTGGATTCCGGCCAAAAGCACGCCGGAATCATGAGGATGGCGAGTGGTGAGGATGACGAGTGGTGAGGATGGCGAATGGTGAGGGTCGCGAATGGTCAGGATCACGAATGGGTCGAGGCGACCGTGGCTCTGGCGTGCGATGTCACTGCCGGTCTTGCTCCGGCGAATGTTGATGCGGCCCCGGCGATTCCGATGGCGGCGGCCACCCAGAAGGCGTTGACGAAGCCCGAGTGCAGGGAGGTGGCTACGAGGGCGGCGGCGAGTTGGCTGCCCAGGGCGCCGCCCGTGGTTCGGGCGACGGTGTTGATGCCGTTCGCGGTGGCGGTGGCGGTGGGGGCGACGACGCGGTGCAGCTGGCCGGGGAGGGCGGACATGGTCAGGCCGGTGCCGATGCCGATCGGGAGCGCGCACAGCGCCAGGTGCCAGAGGGAGGCGTGGGCCAGGGCCAGCAGGGCGGCGCCAATGGCGGTCACCACTAGTCCGGCGGCGAGCGGGACGTGCGGGCCGCGGCGCGTGACGAGGCGTCCGGCCAGCGATCCGGCGGGCAGGATCACCAGGGTGGCGGGCAGCATCACCAGCCCCGCCGCCGTTACCGAGGCGCCGAAACCGCCTGCCGCCGAAGGTTGTTCGGCCAGCTTGGGGACCAGCACGTAATACACGAACTGCATGATGCCGAGCGCGCCTGCGGCCAGGTGTGCCGCCCCGGCCGCTCGGTGCAGGACGAGGCTCATATCGATCAGCGGGTAGCGCAGCCGCGCCTCCACCCGCACGAACACCACCAGCAGCGCGAGCCCCGCGACCGCGAGCCCGAGCACCGGCAGCGACGTCCACCCCCGGGTCGGCCCGAGGGTCAGCGCCAGCAGCACCCCGGACAGCCCGCCCGCCAGCAGCACCGCACCGAGCGGATCGAGCCGCCCCGCGGTCTGTGCCGAACTCTCCGGCACGAACAGGTACACGAGAACCAGTGCCGCGGCGGCCAATCCGGCTCCGACCGCGAACAGCCAGCGCCACGAGGCGTGGTCGGCGATCAGTCCGCCGCAGACCAGCGCGATGCCCGCCGACCCGCTCACCAGCCCGGACAGGAAGCCCAGCCCGGCGTGCACCCGGTCGGGCGGGAGGACCCCCGCCACCGAGCCGAAGGCCAGCGGCAGGATCGCCAGGCTGATGCCCTGCACCGCGCGGGCCGCGATCAGCACGCCGATGTGCGGGGCCACCAGCGCCAGCACGGTCCCCGCCAGGTGCACGGCCAGCACGGTCAGCAGCACCCGCCGCCGCCCGTACCGGTCGCCCAGCCGCCCGGCGAGCGGGGTGAGGATCGCCCCGGCCAGCAGCGGGGCGCTGAGCACGGCCCAGGTCACCCCGCTCGCGCCGGTGTGCAGCGCCTGCTGCAGCACGCCGATGGCCGGGACCAGCATGGTCTGCATCAGGCCGTAGGCCAGGACGCCGACGGCCAGCGCGGTCATGGCGCCGCGGCGATGAACGGTTCCGGTGTGCACGCGATCCTCCTCGTAGTCGTACTGCGAACAACGTTCGCGTTAGGCCACCCTAATTAGACGCGAACGATGTTCGCAAGACCTTCCGTCCGGATTCGTTACGCTCGGACGCCAGGCAGGAGGGAAGGCATGCGCGAAGAACCGCTGAGCCGCGAGGCGATCGTCGCCGCGGCCCGCCGCGTCGCCGACGCGGAGGGGCTCGGCGCGCTCACCCTGCGCCGCGTCGCGCAGGAACTGCACACCGGCCAGGCGTCGCTGTACCGGCACATCGCCGACCGCCGCGAGCTGCTGGCGCTGCTGAACGACGATCTCGCCCGCGCATTTCCGCTGGCGCGCAACGGATCTCCGCGTGAGCGTCTGCTCGCGCAGTGGCTCGGCGCGCACCGGGTACTGCTCGACCACCCCTGGGTGGCCAAGGTGATCGTGGACGCCACCTCGGTCACCCCGACCGCGCTGCCGTTCACCGAGTCGGCCCTCGCCGCGCTGCGCGAGGCGGGCCTGGACCCGGCGGCCGCCGCCCACCTCTACCGCGCCCTGTGGCACCTGCTGCTCGGCCAGGTGGTCAACGAACATCCCTTGGGCCACCCGGGATTCGACGTCGACCCGGCCGCCTATCCGGCGCTGACGGCGGTCCGGGCCCATCTGACCGCCGCCGATCCGGCCGCCGAATTCGAGTGGGCGCTGCGCCGCCTGCTGGACGGCGCGCTGGGTGTCCAGGGGTGAATGCGCGATGGAACCGGACGGTTTTTCTTCGCCGAGGCGCAAATTTCCGGTCAACTCCCGCCGCGGGACAAATGTATTCTGGGTGTCGGATTCACTCCGCCGATTGCGGGCAACTACCCGGCGTACGACCGCGAAAGCAATAATGCGTTCTCGGTCCGGCTTCCCAACGGACCGGTTGTCGGGACGACTCCCCCGAGTTCGGGCGACGATTACGAGTTTTCGGGCAAATCCCCAGGTCGGGCGAACGGTCGACCAGAATTAACCCCGTTGTCGCCCGCCTCTTCGACACGCCGAGTCGGATTATCGTTCCCTCGGTTTCGAAGACGGGTTCATCGCCGTACGGACATCGATTGTCTTTGGCGGAAATTCGGAAAAGTCGCTAGCGTCGAAGACATGACGCGCTATGTGATGCCGGCGGAATCCGCTCCACATGCTCGCACCTGGCTGGCGTGGCCCGCCAAGGAGTCGGTGTGGGAGGACCTGCTACCGCTGGTCCGCGCGGATGTCGCCCGGCTGGCGCGCGCCGTGGCCGAATTCGAGCCGGTCACCATGCTCGCCCGCCGCGAGCACGTCGAAGACGCCCGCCGGGCCGTCGGTTCGGCCGTGGAGGTGGTTCCCGGTCCGCTGGACGATCTGTGGATGCGCGACACCGGACCGACATTCGTCGAGGCGCCCGGCGAGGGCATCGTCGGCATCGACTTCAATTTCAACGGCTGGGGGCAGAAGGCGGAGTATCACCTCGATGCGCGGGTCGCGCGAAAGGTGTTGGAGCGGGCCGGAATTCCACGGGTTATCGCGCCGATCGTGGCCGAGGGCGGCGCGTTCGAGGTGGACGGTGCGGGCACCCTGCTGGCCACGGAGAGCTCTCTGGTCAACCCGAGCCGCAATCCCGGCTACGACCACGACGCCATCGAGAAGGCGCTCGGCGAACTGCTCGGCATCACGAAAGTCGTGTGGTTGCAGGGCGTCGCGGGCGAGGACGTCACCGACTGCCACGTCGACGCGGTGGCGCGATTCGCCGAACCCGGTGTGGTGCTGGTGGTCTGCCCCGTCGACCCCGATCCCGAGGACGTCTTCGCCCGGGCCGCGGTGCAGGCGTGCGAGATCCTGCGCCAGGCCACCGACGCCGAGGGCCGCCGCTTCGAGGTCGTCGAGCTGCCGCAGCCCGCGGCGGCGGCGCTGCCCGGCCGCCGCGGCCCCGATTTCCTGTACTCCTACGCCAACTTCTACGTCGGCAACGGGGCGGTCTACCTGCCCGTCTACGGCGACACCCACAACGACGACCGCGCCGCGGGCATCCTCGGCGACGTCTTCCCCGGCCGCGCGGTCGTGCGGGTGGAGTACAACGCCGTGGCCGAGGGCGGCGGCGGCATCCACTGCTCCACCCAGCAGCAACCCCTGGCCGCGGTCTAGCTGGGATCGGACCCGCGGATCGCGGCGAACCAGACGGCGACCGCGGCGGCGACGGTGGTGGCGGCGGCGAAGGCAGCAACGCCGCCGCCCGCCACGTACACCCAGAACACGCCCGCGAACGGCGCGCCCACGGCGGGCTGTGCGTCCAGCAGCAGCCGCCGCCCGATCCGCGCCGACCGCGCGGCGTGCGCCGGGCCGTCCGGGTCCGGGCGGGTGGGATTGTCGACCAGCCGCCCGACCGGCTCCGAATCCCGCAGCGGCCCAGCGGGATACACCCGCAGCTCGCCGATTCGCAGCACGCCGCCCGCGCATTCGGCGCCCGCCTCGCCCAGGGTGACCAGCGCCGGATCGAAATACACCGGCAGCCACGACTTTCCGTCGAATTCGAGCCACGACCGGCTCGACAGCCGATGCTGCTGCCGTGTCCGCCGCACCGGCACCGCCCCCGGACCGGGATCGCGCACCGGCAGCGCCCCGAACGCCACCGCCAGCCGGAAGGCGCTGTACCCCAGCACGACCACCGCCACCGCGCCCAGCATGCTCAGCTGCTCCAGACCGCCGAACGGCGCCCAGGCGAGGCAGATCACCAGGGCGCCGATCGTGGTGGCAACCGGGTAGGCCAGGGGGTGGCCCGAACCGGAAATCACTTCAGGAAGCCGACTTTCGTCCAGTCCGCCGAGGCCATGCCGAAGGCGCCGATATTGGCCAGATTCGCGCGGACGGCGTAGTTGCCGGGGCGCTGGTTGAGCGGCAGCGAGAAGCCCTCCTCCCAGATCATCTTGTCGCACTGGTTGGCGAGTTGAATGGCCTTGTCGGGGTCGAGCTCGGCCATGGTCTGCTTGATCAGTGCGTTCAGCTCCGGCGTGCCGATCCGGCCGTCGTTGCCCTGCCGATTGTTCGGGTCGTAGGCGTAGATCTGTTCCAGCGCGCCCAGCGGGTACGGATTGCCGACCCAGCTGAATTGCGCGATATCGAAATTGCCCGGGTCGATGACGTCGGTGAACAGGCCCTGGCCCGGGTAGGTCTGGATGTCGACCTTCACCCCGATGGCGGCCAGGTTCTGCTGCACGATCTGGGCCACGTTCACCCACAGGTCCTGCTGGTACATCACATCGCGCAGCACGAGTTTGCGGCCGTCCTTCTCGCGCACGTCGCCGTCGAGTTTCCAGCCGAGGGCGTCGAGTTGGGCCGCGGCGGCCTTCGGGTCGAAGGCGCTCGGGGCCGAATTGTCCTGGTAGCCCTTCTGTCCGGCCATGTAGATGTGATTGTCGAGCGGCTTGGGATTGTCCACCAGGCCATTCTCGGTCGCGTTCACGATGGCCTGACGGTCGATCGCCTTCGTGATCGCCACGCGCACCCGAGGATCGGCGAGGACCGATCCCTGCGCGCCGTTGAAGGTCAGATGGCTCCAGGTCGGTTCGGGCGTGTGCCGGACGACCACATTGGCCGCGCTCCGCGCCGCCGTCACATTGGACAGGCCCGACATCGACGCGTAGTCGAGTTCGTTGTTCTGGATTCCGGGCAGCAGCGCGGAGCTGTCGAGCACCGTGAACGTGATGGTGTCCAGCTTCGGCGTCGCACCCCACCATTTGGGGTTGCGGCTCAGCGTGATCCGGTTCTGGGTGCGGTCGATATTGGTGATGACGAACGGCCCGGAGCTGACCGCGAGGCTGCTGCGGTCCAGATCGTTGAACGCCTGCGGGCTCGCGTTCACCGCCTTCGGGTACAGCGGGCTGAACTGCCCCTTCCACTCGGCGTACGGCGTGGAGAACGTCACGATCGCCTGCCGGTCGTCCACACCGCGCTCGACCCTGTCGACCCGATCGAATCCGGAGGGCGAGGCGATCTGGTAGCCCCTGGCGGCCCCCGCCAGCGCGTCCGCCTCCGCCTTCAGGTCCTCCCAGGTGATCGGGGTCCCGTCGGACCACACCGCCTTGGGGTTGATGGTGTAGGTGACCTGCTGCGGAGCGGTGCCGGTGAGCTCGATATCGGTGAAGTAGTTGTGATTGACGCTCAGATTCCCGGCCGCGTCGCTGGTGAACGCGGTCGGCATGAGTGGATCGATGACCGTCGCGACATCGTTGTCCATATCCACGTGGTTGTAGTTGAACGTCGCCGGGAACGAGCTGATCGACATCCGCAGATTCCCGCCGTCGCGCAGCGTGCTCGGATCCTTCGGATTGATGTCGTTGGTCACCCCGATATCGCTGGACCCGGCCTGAGTATCGTCGGAACCGCACCCCGACACGATCATCCCGATCGCGATCGCGGGGATCGCGACTCGGGTCACCATCGAACGTATCCGCACGGACCGCTCCTCTCCGTCGGGGTGGCACATCGCTGCCCGTTGGACGTGCAGACTACCGCGCGACCGGCTGCGGGATCGCCTCGATGAGAGCCCGGGTGTACTCGTGTCGGGGGTCGGCGAAGATCTGCTCCGCGGGCCCGGATTCGACGATCTTGCCCCGGTACATCACCGCGATGTCGTGCGCGAGATTGCGGACCACCGAAAGATCGTGGGAGACGAACAGATACGACAGCCCGCGCTCGGTCTGCAGGTCCCGCAGCAGGTTCAGCACACCGGCCTGGATGGACACGTCCAGCGAGGACACCGGCTCGTCCAGCACCAGCAGCTCCGGATCCAGCGCCAGCGCGCGGGCGATATTGATGCGCTGCTTCTGACCACCGGAGAAATCGGCCGGATAGCGGTCGGCGTGCTCGGGCCGCAGCCCCACCTGCCGCAGCAATTCCGGTACCCGCGCGCGGATCTCGTCGCGGGAGCGGCCGTCGATGCGCAGCGGTTCGGCGAGCGCGTCGAAGATCGGCAGCCGGGGATCCAGCGAGGCCGAGGGGTCCTGGAACACGATCTGCATCCTGCGGCGGACGGCGCGGCGGCCCTGTGCGGTCAGCGTCGCGACGTCCTCGCCGAACACCTCGATGGTGCCCGCCTGCGGTTTCGCCAGGTCCAGGATCTGGGTGAGCGTGGTGGACTTGCCCGACCCGGACTCGCCCACCAGCGCCAGCGTGCGGCCCGCGCGCACCTCGAAGCCGATGCCGTCCACGGCGCGCACCTCGCCGGTGCGGCGCTTGAAGACCACCCCCGAGGAGATCGGGAACGTCTTCGTCAGCTCCGAAACCCGCAGCACCACCCGCGCATCGGGTTGTGCGGCACGGCTCGGCTCGGTGAGCTCCCGGCGGTAGGCCTCGAACAGCCCGTCGGTGCCGACCTCGGCCGTGCGAATGCAGGCGGCGCGATGACCGGGAGCGATGTCGGCCAGCGGCGGCTCGGCGGCGCGGCAGTCGTCGATCGCGATCGGGCAGCGCGGCGCGAACGGGCAGCCGGGCGGCAGCGCGTGCATGGCGGGCGGCGCGCCCACGATGGGGATGAGCGGCGCCCGGGCGGGACCGTCCATGCGCGGGATGGAGCCCAGCAGGCCGACCGTGTACGGCATTCGCGGCGAACCGAAAAGCTCTGCGGCGCTGGCATTCTCGACGACCCGCCCGGCGTACATGACGGCCACCCGGTCCGCCAGGGTGGCCGCGATGCCCATGTCGTGGGTGATCATGACGACGCCCGCGCCGGTGAGGTCGCGCGCGGTGCGCAGCAGATTCAGGATCTGCCGCTGCACGGTGACGTCCAGGGCGGTGGTGGGTTCGTCGCAGATGATCAGCTCCGGATCGTTGGCGATGGCCATGGCGATCACCACGCGCTGGCGCATGCCGCCGGAGAACTCGTGCGGGAACGCCCGCGCCCGCGCCTCGGGATCCGGAATGCCGACCAGGTCCAGCAGTTCCACCGCCCGGTCGGCGGCCTGGCGCTTGGTCATCTTCCGGTGCGCCAGCAGCGCCTCGGCGATCTGCTCGCCGACCCGGTACACCGGCGTGAGCGCCGACAGCGGGTCCTGGAACACCATGCTGATCCGGCTGCCGCGCAGCGCCGACAGGCGCCGGTCGTCCATGCCCAGCAATTCCTTGCCGCGCAGGCGGATCGAGCCGCGCACCCGGGCCTGCTCCGGCAGCAGGCCGATCACCGCCAGCGACGAGACCGACTTGCCCGAACCGGATTCGCCGACGATGGCCAGCACCTCGCCGTCGGCGACCGTGTAGTTCACCCCGCGCACCGCGTCGATGCGGCCCTCCTCGCCGGGGAACGACACGTGCAGGTCGGAGACCTCCAACAGCGGTGCGGTGGTGGGCTTTGCGCTCATGCCGCCTGCCCCTCGGGCTTGCGCCGGGCCCGGGCGCGCTTGGAGCCCGGGTCGAACGCGTCGCGCAGGCCGTCGCCGACCAGGTTGGCGCACAACACGATCGCGATCAGGAAGCCGCCGGGGAACAGGAACAGCCACGGGAAGGTGTGCGCCGACTTGGTGCCCGCGGCGATCAGCGAGCCCAGCGACACGTCCGGTGGCTGCACGCCGAATCCCAGGAAGCTCAGCCCGGTTTCGGCCATGATCGCCGCGCCCACGGCCAGCGTGGTGTCGATGATCAGGATCGAGGCGATGTTGGGCACGATGTGGGTGACGATCACCGACCGGGTCGACGCGCCCATATACCGTGCGGCCCGGACGAATTCGCGGTCGCGCAGGCTCAGCGTGAGGCCGCGGACGATGCGGGCGCTGATCATCCAGCTGAACGCCGCGAGCAGCACGATCAGCAGCGGAATGGAACCGCTGCCCTTGGTGCGCGGGGCGAAGATCGCGATGATGATGAAGCTGGGCACCACCAGCAGCAGATCGACCAGCCACATGATCGCCCGGTCGGTCCAGCCGCCCAGCAGTCCCGCCACCGACCCGGTCGTCACCGCGATCACCGAGGTGAGCAGCGCGACGCAGATGCCGATCAGCAGCGACTTCTGCAACCCGTGCAGGGTCTGCGCGAGCATGTCCTGCCCGATCTCGTTGGTGCCGAACGGATGTTTCGGCGTCGGCTGCTTCAGCAGCGCGTAGGAGTCGCGCTGCTGATAGTCGTAGCGCAGGCCCGGCGGCACCGCGAAGGCCAGCACCAGCATCACGATCAGCAGGCTCGCCCCCGCGATCGCGGGCTTGTTGCGAAGAAACCTGCGCCACACCAGCTTCCGCCGCCCGGCCGCCGTCGGCTCCGGCGCACCCTGCGCGATGATCTCGGTCTCGGTCATACCGCTCCCATCGTGGGATTCCCCGTTCCTACGGTCATCCCACCCGAACCCGGGGGTCGAGGATCGCGTACACGATGTCGGACAGCAGGCCCGACACCAGCACCACCAATCCGGCGAACGCCGTGACGGTCACCACGACGTAGAGGTCCTGGGCGTTGATCGCGTCCACCAGCCACTCGCCGACCCCGTGCCAGCCGAAGATCTTCTCGGTGAAGGTGGCGCCGGTGATCAGACCGCCCAGGCTGTAGGCGAACAGCGTCGCCATCGGAATCAGCGCGGTCCGCAGACCGTGTTTGTACAGCGCCCGCCGCCGGGTCAGGCCCTTGGCGCGGGCGGTGCGGATGAAATCGCTCTGCAGCACGTCGAGCATGGCGTTGCGCTGATAGCGGCTGTATCCGGCCATGGCCCCCAGCGCCAGGCCCAGCGTCGGAATCACCATGTGCTGCACCCGGTCCACGATCTGGTTCCACAACCCCGACACCGCGTTTGCCGAAGTTTCGCCGGTATAGAGGAATATCTGTTGCCCGGACAGCGAATTGATCTCCAGGGCACCGTATTCCAGCAGCGTCGCGAGCAGGAAGACCGGGGTACTGAGAACCAGCAGCGACACGATGGTGGTGAAGTAGTCGCTGAACCGATATTGCCGGATAGCGCCCGCCGCGCCGATCAGCACGCCGAGCACGGTGCCGACGATCGAGCCGATCACCAGCAGCCGCAGGCTCACCCCTATCCGGCGCGGCAGTTCCTGGCTCACCGGCTGCCCGGCCAGCGTCTTGCCGAAATCGCCGTGCACCACCCCGGCCACCCAGGTCGCGTAGCGCTGCGGGATCGGATCGTTCAGATGCAGCTCCGCCGCCTTGGCATCGATGACCGATTGCGGCGGGCGCGGATTGCGTTGTTCGAGGCTGTCGAGCGGACGGAAGGTCAACGACGCCAGGCTGAACGTCAGGAACGACGCGAGCACCAGCAATACGACATAGTTGAATGCCCGTCGTAGCAGAAAGCCGGTCATCGGTCCCCTAGGGTCGGTTTGCTAGCCCCTGATCATAAGGACCCTCCGCCGTCGAAGTGTGCCGTGTGGGCGGGTCCCGCGCACATCCCACCCCGATCGCGATACCGGTGCGGGGGGCATATCGGGCAGGATGGAAGAGGTGACACCTGTGCACCTGCCGAAACCGAAGATGGTGGCCTCCGATGTCGACGGCACGCTGATCGACGAGGACGAGCGGGTCACGCCGCGCACCCGGGCGGCGGTGGCCGCGCTGGTCGCGGACGGGGTGCCGTTCGTGCTCGCCACCGGTCGCCCGCCGCGCTGGATCCAGCCGGTGGTGGACGGACTGGGGTTCGCGCCGCTGTGCGTCTGTGGCAACGGGGCGGTGATCTACGACAGCGCGGCCGACCGCATCCTGCAGAGCACCGTGCTGGACGTGGCGAGCCTGGAGTGGATCGCCGATCTCGCCGAGCGGGTGCTGCCCGGCTGCGGGCTGGCCGCCGAGCGGGTGGGGGCCAGCGCCCACGACGCCGCGACCCCGCAGTTCGTGAGTTCGCCGGAGTACGAGCACGCCTGGCTGAATCCGGACGACACCCAGGTCGCGCGCAGCGAGGTGGTGGCCGCGCCCGCGATCAAGATGCTGATCCGGCTGCGCGGCGCGACCAGCGCCGACATGCGCGCGGCGCTGGCGCCGCGGCTCGCGGGCCGCGCCGATGTCACCTACTCCACCGACAACGGCCTGATCGAGGTGTCCGCGCCCGGCATCACCAAGGCGGCGGGGCTGGCCACGGTGGCCGAGCGCCTCGGCGTGCAGCGCGCCACCATCATCGCCTTCGGCGATATGCCCAACGACGTGCCGATGCTGCGCCTGGCGGGCCACGGCGTCGCCATGGGCAACGGTCACCCGGAGGTCCGCGCCGCCGCCGACGAGGTCACCGCCGCCAACTCCGACGACGGCGTGGCGCAGGTGCTCGAGCGCTGGTGGATCGGCTGAGCTAGCGCGGCGCGACACCGGAAGTCGTTGCGGCGTCCCGCATTTCGTTGTAGGTCTGGAGCAGCGTGGTGACGATGCCGGTGGCCTGGTTCATGATCAGCGAGCCGTACTGGAAGTCGGCGCGCAGGCCGTCGGGGACCGGGTAGGCGCTCTTGCGCGGCACTCCGAGGATTCCGGAGTCCGCGCCCAGCTCGACGAATCGGTCCAGGATGCGGCCCGCGAGTTCGACGATGGTGCCGTCCGGGCCCGCGTAGACGTAGCCGTTGACGAACCTCGCGTACTGGCCGCCGTCGCGGGTCGGTTGCGGTTCGGAGGCCGCCGCGCCCAGCCGCCCGTTCGGGCCGCCCTGGGCCGCCCAGTATTTCGCGATGAGGTTGTCGTGCACCAGCGTCAGCAGCCGGGTGGTGAGGGCCGCCAGCTTGGTCAGATCGGCCTGATTCTGCGGTGCGGCACCGGGATTCGGGGCGGGCCGGGTATCGCCGCCGGGCGGCTGCGCGCCGCTCGCGGTGGCCGCGGCGATGTCGCGGATGCGGTCCATCTGCGCGTAGGCGGCGTCGCCGGGGCAGGCGGTCTTGCCGACGTCGCGGTGCGCGAACACGATCGGCAGCCGGACCGCCTCTCCCTCGGCGTAGTTGGTGTACTCGGTGCCCTCGGAGTACATGGTGGTGCTGCCTTTGGGGTCCAGGCCCGCGATGCGGGCGCGCCAGCCGATGAACTGGCCGATCGCCTGGATCGCGGCGTCGCTGGGCGGCTCGGTCTGGAAGTCGCCCATCAGTGCCACGCCGGCGGTGTTCTCGTTGAATCCGCCCGCGTGCGCGCCCTCGACCGGGCGGTCCAGCCCGCCTGCGCGGCCCTCGAAGATCTGCCCGTACTTGTCGACCAGGGCGTTGTAGCCGATGTCGCACCAGCCCAGCGTCTTCGCGTGATAGGCGTAGATGGCGCGCACGATGCCCGCCGATTCCTCGGGGGTGTAGTCGTTGCGACCGTCGGTGTGGTGCACCGTGATTCCGCCGAGCCCGTCGTCGTAGGTCGGCTCCTGGCAGCGCAGGCTGTCGTCGGCGCCCCAGTCCTTGCGCGCGATCACCCTGGGCCCGCCGCCCGGCAGCGCCGCGGCCACCGCCGTCAGATTGCCGTCGTCGGGCCCGCGCCCCGGATCGATCAGTACCGCCGACATATTCGCGACCGAGGCCCGCCCCGGATCGTCGGACCGCCCGGAATTCGCATTCGCGACCGCTGCGGCCCTGTGCGTGGTCAACACCTGCACGGCCTTGGTGCTGCCCACATAGATCGGCTCGGTCCCCACCCGATCCGGCCGCGTACGATCATTGCGCCCCGTCTCCACCGCATCGGTGGAATACCAAGGCCCCCAACTATTGTCGGCATTCCGAGCCCGAACCAGCGCACTGGTCCCCGCCAGATCCTTCCCGGTGAGCGCCACCATGCTGAACGGCTTGTCCCGATCCAACTCCTTGACCTGAGCCCCCACCCGATCGGCAACACCAGGAGCCACCGCCCCCGGCGCAAGCGCCGGAGCATTCGGATCCGCCCCACCCACCAACGCCGGATCATCAACGGGAGCAGACCCCGGCTGCACGGCGGCTGGTGGTTGTGCGGCGACCGATGGTTGTGCGACGGCTGGAGGTTGTGCGACGACCGGTGGCTGTGCGGCGACCGATGGTTGTGCGACGGCTGGAGGTTGTGCGACAGCCGGTGGCTGTGCGGCGGCTGGTGGTTGTGCGGCGGCCGATGGTTGCCCGGCGGCTGGTGGCTGTGCGGCGGCTGGTGGTTGTGCGGCGGCCGGTGGCTGTGCGACGGCTGGTGGCTGCCCGGCGGCCGGTGGTTGCCCGGCGGCTGGTGGTTGTGCGGCGGCCGGGGATTGACCGGGAGCGGGAGACTCACCGGACGTGGGGGTTTGGGGGGCAGGGGGTTGCAGGCGGGTTCGGGCGGAGATGAAAGCTGGTGCGGCAGGGGGTGATTGGTTGGCGGTGGCTGCCGGTTGTGCCTGGCCCGGGGTTGCATTCTGTTGTGGCTGGGCGGGATTGGCGGGCGTTGGTTGGCCCGGTGCGGGTGTTCGGTCCGGGGTGGTGGTGTTGAACTGGGGGAGGGGGATTTCGCTGGGCAGTTGGATGCCGGGTGGGGTGGGCAGGCCCGGCGGGATCGGGATGGCGCGGGGGAGGGGGAGTTTGCGGAGGTCGGACAGGTGGAGGTCCGGGAGGTCGAGGCCGGTGAGTTCGCGAAGCGGGAGAACCACGTCGGGGGCGGAGGCCAGGGCCACCTCGGCCAGTTGCGCCGGTATCGCGGCCAGATTGCTGTCCGTCGTCGAACGGTAGTCGTCGGTGTCGCGCAGCGTGTAGGCCGCCAGCGGCACGGCGAGCGCGATCGTAATGACGACCGGTAGTACGTAGGGGTACTTCGGTCTGCGATACGGCACGAGCATCTCCCATCAGGTCGAACTTGTGACCGTCAGCCGAAGCGCGTGGGGTTGATTCCTGACGGATCGATGGTCACAATAGTCCCAATCTTCACAAAATCTAAACCTCTGGTTGAGAATTAGAGATCAGTAGCTCGAATGTAGCTTTCCGGTAGCCGCGGCGCGGGTAGGACATGCCGGACGGGCCGGGCGCATCCGAACAGCGAAACCCGGTGGGAGTGCACATGACAGGTACCGAGCAGCATCGCCGATTCCGTCGCCGCGCCGCACGCGGCGTACTCGTCGGTCTCGCGCTGACCGGCGGCACGGCGGTGCTCTGCTGGGCCGTCCTCGCACAGCTCGAGCCGTCCGCCGGATACCGCCCCGTCGCCGGGGTCGGCCACGGCCGCGGCATGAGCCAGTTCGGCGCCCTCGATCGGGCCGTCGCCGGGGCGAGCGCGGCGCGCATCCTGGCCGACTACTACCCGGGCGCGGCGCTGGGGACCGTCGCGCCGACCCCGGTCCGGGTGCGGCTGCTGGAGGACGACGACGAGACCCTGGACGTCTACTCCGACACCGGCCTGACCGTCGCCGACCGCCGCGTGGTGCCGGGGCAGGCCGCGCACCTGACCCCGCGCCCGGACGGCGGTGCGGACGTCACCGTCACCACCGGCTGCGACGGCGCCGTGCTGTGGCGTGGCAGCACCGCCGACCCCTGGGCCTACCCGATCGATCTCGGCGCCGACCGCCCGAGCGCGGAGCATCTGAAGATCTGCGACGGAGGCACCTATCGCGGCGTCCTCGGCGTCACCCTGGAGAACGGGGCCGCGCGCACGGTCGACCGGCTCGACATCGAGGACTATCTGCTCGGCGTGGTCCCGGCCGAGATGCAGGCCGACTGGGCCGATCGCGGCGGCGCGGAGGCCCTGCGCGCCCAGGCCATCGCGGCCCGCTCCTACGCGCTGGCCGAGCATCGCTACCCATACGCGCAGACCTGCGACACCACCGACTGTCAGGCGTATCCCGGTACCGCCGTGGAGGATTCGCGCGCCACCGCGGCCGTGCGCGCCACCGCCGGTCGGGTGCTGCTGCGCGACGGCCGCATCCTGCGCTCGGAGTACTCCTCCGCGCCCGGCGGCGGACAACCCATCGACATCGGCACCCTCGACGTCGGCCCGGCCCCCGCCGAACTCGGCGCCCCGGAAGACGCTGTGGGCCAAGAGAATACGATCCCGCCGGGGACGGCCGCCACACCCACGCCGCCGCCCACTCCGCTCCGGCCCGATGCCTGGGCCCCGAACACCCGGCCGGACGCCTGACCCCGAAAGCCGTTCACTCCAGGGCGGTATCGCCCAGCGACTCCGACAGTTTGCGCAGCAGATCGCCGAGTTGGTCCGATTCCTCGCGGCTCAACCCCTGGAGCAGCCGGACCTCGTTGTCCACGTGCAGGGGCATGATCTCGTCGATGAGGGCACGGCCCTCGTCGGTGAGCTGAATCCGGACGGTCCGGCGGTCATGGGGATCGGCGGTGCGGCGGACCAGCCCCCGGGTCTGCATCCGATCGATGCGATTGGTGATGGCCCCCGAGGTCACCATCGTGTTCTTGATCAACGCGCCCGCGGTGAGACCGTCGGCCCCGCCGGACCGACGCAGCGTGGTGAGCACATCCACCTCCCAGTGCTCGAGCCCGTACCGCGCGAAGAACGTCTTCAACTCCCGATCCAGCACCCGCGCCAGCCGCTTGACCCGCCCGATCACATGCGTCGGCCACACATCGAGCTCGGGCCGCACCTCCCCCCACGCCGCCACGATCTGGTCAACCGCGTCGCTCACGGATCTCCTCCCGAGACCTAAGCCTCAATATTCAGATACTTGACACGAAGATGACTCTGGTTGTCTTATCTCACCGGTCTGACACCCCTGGTCTGGGGTACCACCTACGCCGTCACCTCCGAGTTCCTGCCGCCCGAGCGACCGATGTTCACCGCGCTGATGCGCGCGCTGCCCGCCGGTCTGGTGCTGCTGGCCGCGACGCGGGTGCTGCCCCGCGGCCGATGGGTATGGCGCACAGGCGTTCTCGGCATGCTGAACATCGGCGCCGGGCGGGGTGGCCGCGGTGCTCGGCGCGTCGGCGCCGATGTTCGCGCTGGGGTTCGCCGCCTTGCTACTCGGCGAGCGGCCGTCCGGGCGCAGGCTGCTGGCGGGAGTCGTCGGCATATCCGGTGTGGCCCTGGTGGTTCTTCGCGCCGGTGCCGCGCTGGACACCTGGGGTGTGCTGGCCGGTCTGGCCGGTGCGGCATCGATCGCGGCGGGCACGGTGCTGGCCGGACGCTGGGGGCGGCCCGAGGGGGTGGGTCCGCTGGCCTTCACCGGTTGGCAGCTCACCGCCGGAGGTCTGGTCCTGCTGCCGCTGGCGCTGCTGGCCGAGGGCGCGCCGCCCGCCCTGGACGCCCGGGCCATCGGCGGCTACCTGTATCTCGGCGCCGTCGGCACGGCGGCGGCCTATGCCCTCTGGTTCCGCGGCCTGTCCCGGATGCCCGCCACCTCGGTGTCGTTCCTGAGCCTGCTCAGCCCGCTCTCGGCGACGGTCATCGGCTGGGCGGCGCTCGGACAATCGCTGACCCCGCTGCAGGTCCTGGGCATGGCGCTCGCCCTGGGCGGCACCCTGCTCGGCCAGACCGGCGGCCGCAAACCCACCGAGGAGTCCGCAGCGCAACGGCTTTCGGCGGTCGATCCGGCCCGGCGGGAGTCGCATACCGAGCGGGGCTTGACCTTGACGTAGCGTCAACTTGCACGCTGGTCGTATCGACGCGGAGCGAAGGAGGACGGTGGTGGGAACCGAGGCCGAGTGGTCCATTCAGGAGCTGGCTCGTGCGGCAGGGACCACCAGCCGGACCCTGCGGCACTACGGCGCGGTCGGGCTGTTGCCGCCGAGTCGGGTCGGGGCCAACGGGTACCGGTATTACGACCGGGACTCCCTTGTTCGGCTGCAACGGATCCTGCTGTTGCGTGAGCTCGGTCTCGGCCTGCCGGTCATCGCCGAAGTGCTTGCGGAGCAGCGGGATACGGCCGTGGCCCTGCGCACCCATCTGGAGCTGCTGCGGCAGGAGCGGGACCGGATCTCGCGGCAGATCGCGTCGGTGCAGTCCACGTTGCACAAGACGGAAGCAGGTGAACCGCTCATGGCGGCAGAGGTATTCGACGGATTCGACCACGCCAGGTACAAGGACGAGGTGATCGAGCGCTGGGGCCGGGAGGCGTACGAGAGCTCCGACCGCTGGTGGAACTCGATGAGCGAGGCGGAGCGGCGCCAGCACATGCAGACGCACGCCGACATCGCCGCCGACTACGGCCGCGCCCACCGCGACGGCCTGGCGCCGGACAGCGAACCGGTACGCGACATCGTCGCGCGCCACTTCGACTGGGTGCGCATCGGCTGGGGCGGTCGGCGTCCCACCCGCGCGTCCTTCACCGGCCTGGGCGAAATGTACGTCGCAGACCCGAGATTCGCGGCCAACTACGACAGGCACGGCGCCGGAACCGCCGCGTTCGTCCGGGAAGCGATGAAGGTCTACGCCGACAATTGCCTGGAGTAGCGGGTAATGTTCGCGGCCGAGTGATCAAGGGGGGAGGACCCGATGAGCTATCCGTACGGCCAGCCCGGCTATCCGCCCGTGCCCGTTCCCGTGCCGCCGCGGCCGGGCGGCGGCGCGGCCATCGCCGCGGGCGTGCTCGCGCTGCTCCAGGGCCTGGGGTGCGGGGTCGCCTCGGTGGCCGGGGCCATCGCCACCCGGCACGACTGGGCGGGCGGATACCGCCGGATCGAGGAGCTGGCGGCGCTGGCCATGTTCGGCACGCTCACCGTGTTCTTCGTCGCCGGGGCGCTGCTGCTGTTCTTCCGGCGCAGCGCCGGGCGAGTCCTGGTCATGGTAGCGAGTGTGCTGGTCATGCTGGGCTATTCGGGTCTGATGATCGTCGACACGGTGATCGACGGCTCGTCCACCTCGGAGCTGCTGCCGCTCGCCGTGCTGCTGGCGGTCGTCTTCGGCGTGGAACTGCTCACGCTGTGCCTGGCGGCGTCCGGGTCGGCGAGCCGGTGGCTCGCGGCCGGACGCCACCCGGCCTATCGGCAGCCGGTGTACTACTGACCCCTCACACCGCGCACATCGACTGCATGACCCCGCGCAGGATCGGCGCGCCGTAGGTGACGGGCGCGAAGGCCAGCGTCTCCGCCATGCCGAGCGGCGTCAGGATCGTGTTGGAGACCCCGGTCCACCCCGCGGCGAGATTGGCGGCGGTCAGCAGCAGGCTCGTCACGTCCAGCGCCAAAGTCGTGAGGTCGTAGGCGTTTTCGACGGTGATGTCGGCGAGCGGCACGGTGTCGGTCGCCTTGCCCTCGTAGATATCGAAGCCCAGATTGGCCAGGAAGGTGATCGGGCCGTAGTCCAGATAGTCGACCACCGGACCGAGCTGATCGGTCTTGCGCAGCAGCGCGAGTTTCGCGATCCGATTGTCGCGCAGGAAGTCCTGGAGTCCGGCGGCGGTGGCGTCCAGGTTGCCGCGGTCGATCGGCAGGTCGGTGTGGGCCAGGAAGTCGCGGGTCCGCTCCACCAGCGTCGAGGTGGTCAGGTCCGAGATCGGCGTGCAGTGCCCGTCGGCCAGCACCAGCTGCCGGGCCAGATCGGCGATCGGGCCGGGCACCGCCACATGCTCGCTCGGGAAGTCGGTCTCGCTCAGATCGAGCTTGCCGTACACGCTCGGCCCGGTGCAGGTGCCGCGCATCGCGTCCTGCACCCGCCGCGCCAGCCACTTCACGCCGCTGAACACGCCGCCGACGAGGAACTTCAGGAAGAACCCGGCCGTCGGCACCAGGCTGGCGGCCAGCTGCACCGGAATCTTCACGATCCGGGTGCTCAGGATGAACACCTCGATCACGTCGTTCACGCCGAGCTGCCCGATCGACAGCGTGTGGTCCAGGCGGCCGGTGCGGACCGCGTCCAGGCCGTTCACCAGGTAGGTGACGATCGGGTCGTCGAGTTGGGCGACCCGACCGCCGAGCGTCGCCGGATCGACCGGCAGGCCGTCGCGATGCACCCGGACCGCGGCGATGGCGTGCCGGAAATCGTCGACCTGCCGGTCGAAG
The DNA here is from genome assembly GCF_013186535.1 of Nocardia terpenica. Lineage (NCBI taxonomy): Bacteria > Bacillati > Actinomycetota > Actinomycetes > Mycobacteriales > Nocardiaceae > Nocardia > Nocardia terpenica. The sequence goes on along the minus strand of NZ_JABMCZ010000002.1, from coordinate 1,320,002 downwards.
GCGGCCACCTGCGCCGCGGGCACCACGCCGCGCAGGGCGGTCGCGGCCGAGGTCACGATGTCGTCGAAGGTCGGTGCGGCCCGGCCGCACAGCCCGGCCGCGTCGGCCACCGGGGCCGCGGCCAGCGTGTCGGGTTCGTCGGCCCGGGCCGTCGTGGGGGTCAGGACACCGGCGCCGAGCACGGCGCAGAGGGCGGCGGCGCCGAGCAGCGCCGACAGACGTGAGATCCGCATGCGTGAGTACTTCCGGTCGAACGATGGACGGGTACGGCCGCCGCGGCGCGGATCGCGAACGGCACCGAGTTGGACGCGCGTTCAACTCGGCTCCTATCTATATAGCGGTGACCTACCGGAACGGTGTCCGTTTCGGCGAACAACAGGCGAAATTCGGGTATCTCGTCGGTCGGCGCCGGTGACCGCCCGACTGGCCCCGGCGGCGCCGCGAACTTCCTATACGCTGGGCTCCCGTGACCGTCGCTTCCCCCTTCGATCTCATCGTCGTCGGCTCCGGATTCTTCGGGCTGACCATCGCCGAACGCGCCGCCACCCAGCTCGGCAAACGGGTGCTGGTGGTCGAACGCCGCTACCACCTCGGCGGCAACGCGTATTCGGAGGCGGATCCGGAGACCGGCATCGAGGTGCACAAATACGGGGCGCACCTATTCCATACCTCCAACAAGCGGGTGTGGGACTACGTCAACCAGTTCACCGAGTTCACCGGCTATCAGCACCGCGTGTTCGCGATGCACAAGGGTCAGGCGTACCAGTTCCCGATGGGCCTGGGCCTGATCTCGCAGTTCTTCGGCCGCTACTTCACTCCGGACGAGGCGCGCGCGCTCATTGCCGAGCAGTCCGCCGAGATCGACAGCAAGGATGTGACCAACCTCGAGGAGAAGGCGATCTCGCTGATCGGCCGCCCGCTGTACGAGGCGTTCATCCGCGACTACACCGCCAAGCAGTGGCAGACCGACCCGAAGGAGCTGTCCGAGGGCATCATCACCCGGCTGCCGGTCCGCTACACCTTCGACAACCGGTACTTCAACGACACCTACGAGGGCCTGCCGCGCCACGGCTACACCGCGTGGCTGGAGAAGATGGCCGAATCCGAGCTCATCGAGGTCCGGCTGAACACCGACTGGTTCGAGGTGCGCGAGGAGATTCGCGCCCGCAACCCGCAGGCTCCGGTGGTGTACACCGGCCCGCTGGACCGCTACTTCGACTACAGCGCGGGCGAACTGGGCTGGCGCACCATCGATCTGGAGACCGAGGTGCTGAACACCGGCGATTTCCAGGGCACCTCGGTGATGAACTACAACGACGGCGACGTGCCCTTCACCCGCATCATCGAGCCGCGCCACTTCCACCCCGAACGCGACTACCCCACCGACAAGACGGTGATCCAGCGCGAGTATTCCCGCTTCGCCCAGACCGGCGACGAGCCGTACTACCCCATCAACAGCACCGAGAATCGAGAGAAGCTGCTCGCCTACCGGGAGCTGGCCAAGAACGAGACCGCCATGGCCAAGGTGCTCTTCGGCGGCCGCCTCGGCACCTACCAGTACCTGGACATGCACATGGCCATCGGCGGCGCGCTGAGCATGTTCGACAACGTGCTGCGCCCGCACCTGGAATCCGGTGCGCCGCTGGTGGATCGGGACAGCGGCAACTGATGACGATGCACGCGACGTCGGAAGAGATGACCCCCGAGACGATGACCACGCAGACCCGCGCGAAATCCCTACTCCAGCGCATCATCCTGCCCCGGCCGGGCGAACCGCTCGACGTGCGCACCCTCTACCTGGAGGAGTCCGCGACGAATGCCCGTCGCGCACACGCCACCTCGCGCACGTCGCTGTCGATCGGCGCGGAGTCGGAGGTGTCGTTCTGCACCTACTTCAACGCCGTACCGGCCAGCTACTGGCGGCGCTGGACCATCCTGTCCTCCGTGGTGCTGCGCCTGGAACTGTCCGGGCACGGGCGCGTGGATGTGTACCGGTCCAAGGCCGACGGGTCGCGAATTCATGTGCGGGGGCAGGAGTTCAGTGCGGCGGGGGTGGGTCCCGGCCAAAAGCATGCCGGGACCATGGGGGAAGCCGCCGGGGCCATGGGGGAAGCCGAGGAGGCGGCCCTTCCTGATTCCCGCGCGCTTTTGGCGGGAATCTCACTCGAATTCGAAATAGACCTGGCCCCCTTCGAGGACGGCGGCTGGATCTGGTTCGACATCACCACCGATTCGGCGGTCGAGTTGCGTAGTGGCGGCTGGTACGCGCCGGTCGAGGCGCCCGGCGTGGGCAGCATCGCGGTCGGCATGCCCACCTTCAATCGGCCCACCGACTGCGTAAAAACCCTTGCGGCCCTGGGCTCGGACCCGCTGGTGCTGGAGAAGATCAGCGCCGTGATCATCCCCGACCAGGGCACCCGCAAGGTGGTCGACGAGCCCGGCTTCACCGAGGCCGCCGCGGTGCTCGGCGACCGCCTGGCCATGCACGATCAGCCGAATCTCGGCGGCTCCGGCGGATACAGCCGGGTCATGTACGAGGCGCTGAAGACCACCGACGCGCAGTACATCGTCTACATGGACGACGATATCGAGATCGAGCCGGACTGCATCCTGCGCGCGCTCGCGTTCGCCCGCTTCGCCCGCACGCCCACGCTGGTCGGCGGCCAGATGCTGAACCTGCAGGAGCGGTCGCACCTGCACACCATGGGCGAGGTCGTCGACCGCGGCATCTGGATGTGGACCGCCGCGCCGAACGTCGAGTACGACCACGACTTCTCCAAATACCCGCTGCGCGACCGCGACAATTCCAAGCTGCTGCACCGGCGCATCGACGTCGACTTCAACGGCTGGTGGACCTGCGTCATCCCGCGGTCGGTGGCCGAGGAGATCGGCCAGCCGCTGCCGCTGTTCCTCAAGTGGGACGACGTCGAATACGGCCTGCGCGCCCGCGCCGCCGGATACCCCACGGTCACCCTGCCGGGCGCGGCGGTGTGGCACATGGCGTGGAGCGACAAGGACGACGCCATCGACTGGCAGGCGTACTTCCACCTGCGCAACCGGCTCGTGGTGGCGGCGCTGCACCTGGGCAACGACGGCCGCCCGATGATTGTGAACACGGTCAAGGCCACCCTGAAACACCTGCTGTGCCTGGAGTATTCGACGGTCGCCATCCAGAATCAGGCGATCCGCGACTTCCTGGCCGGGCCGGACCGGCTGTTCGAGCTGCTGCCCACCGCGCTGGGCTCGGTCGCCGCCATGCGCCGGGACTTCCCGGACGCGGTGACCCTGCCGTCCTCGACCGAGCTGCCGCTGCCCAGCGGCGCGGACGTGGGCGCGGTCGGCGAGCCCGGCAATCCGATCGCCAAGATCGTCCGGCTCGCCAAAGGCGTTGTGCACAACACCCGTCCGGCCAAGCCGCAGCACCACGAGCGCCCGCAGCTCAACGTGCCGACCCTGGACGCGCGCTGGTTCCTGCTGTCGCAGGTGGACGGCGTCACCGTCACCACCGCCGACGGCCGCGGCGTGGTCTACCGCAAGCGCGATCCGCGCCAGGCGCTCGGGTTGTTCTCCGAGGCGATGCGGTTGCGCCGCGAGCTGGCCGCCCGCTTCCCCGAACTGCGCGCTCGGTATCGTGCCGCCCATCCGCGCCTGACCAGCACCGCCGCCTGGGAGAGCGCCTTCGGAATCGGTGGAGAGGACAACGGGAAATGAGTGTTGGCGGATTCTCCCCCGAGGCCGACTCGCCGCGCCTGCACGTGGTGCCCGAGCCCGCGCCGAAGGCGCCGCCCGAGGTCAGGATCCTCACCGCGGTGCAGGGCACGATCGGCCGAAACCCGCAGGTGGTCAAGGCCGCTCGCGGACTGTCGCACTTCGGTGAGCACTCGCTGGGCTGGCTCGGCATCGCCGCGATCGGCGCGCTGGTGGACAAGCCGCGCCGCCGGGAGTGGGCCGGGGTCGCGGTGGGTGCGTTCGGCGCGCACGCCGCGTCGGTGGTGATCAAGCGTGTCGTGCGCCGACCCCGCCCGAACGATCCGTCGGTGCAGGTCAACGTGTCGACGCCGAGCAAGCTCAGCTTCCCGTCCTCGCACGCGACCTCCACTACGGCCGCGGCGGTATTGCTCGGACGACTGACCGGGCTACCCTTGCCTGCGGTGCTCGTGCCGCCGATGCTGCTCTCCCGGGTCGTGCTCGGGGTGCACTATCCCTCCGACGTGCTCGCCGGTTCCGCGCTGGGCGCCGCCTCCGCCGCAGCAGTGCTAGCCGCCGAAAAGAGATTAGCCAGTGACCGCACAGGAAAGAGCCCTCGCTGATATGAGTGAAGAGCCGACCGGCACCGACCTCGACGATGCCGTGCTCAAGGGCCCGCCGAAGACGCTGGCCGGTGGGATCGTCAAGGCGATGCGGCCGCGGCAGTGGGTGAAGAACGTCCTGGTGCTGGCCGCGCCGCTGGCGGCGGGCAAGCTGTCCGGCACCGGCCAGTACGCGATCACCGATCTGACCCGCGACTGGCACATCGGCATCGCCTTCGTGGTCTTCTGCATGGCGGCCTCGGGCATCTACCTGATCAACGACGCGCTGGACGTGGAGGCCGACCGGGCGCATCCGACCAAGCGGTTCCGGCCCATCGCCGCGGGCGTGGTGCCGGTGAACCTGGCCTACTCGCTGTCGGTGCTACTGCTGGTCGGCTCGATCGCGGCGTCGTTCCTGGCGACCTGGCAGCTGGCCGTGGTGATGGCGGTCTACATCGGCATCCAGCTGGCCTACTGCTTCGGCCTCAAGCACCAGGCGGTGCTCGATATCTGCATCGTGTCGTCGGGCTTCCTGCTCCGGGCGGTCGCGGGCGGTACGGCCGCCGATATCCCGCTGTCGCAATGGTTCCTGCTGATCATGGCGTTCGGCTCGCTGTTCATGGCGGCGGGCAAGCGCTACGCCGAGCTGAAGATCGCGCTCGACACCGGCGCCAAGATCCGCAAGTCGCTGCAGTACTACACGCCCACCTACCTGCGCTTCATCTGGACGGTGTCGGCCACCGCGGTGGTGGTCTTCTACGGCCTGTGGGCATTCGAAACCGATCACAAGAACAACCAATGGTTCGCAATCTCCATGATTCCGTTTACGATCGCAATCCTGCGTTACGCGGTCGACGTCGATGGCGGCGAGGCCGGTGAACCCGAAGAGATCGCGCTGGGGGATCGCATTCTGCAACTCCTGGCCATCGCCTGGATCGGAGCGGTAGGTGTCGCTGTCTACCTCACCTGACGAGATGTTAGCGGGGGACGAGCCGGAGGATCGGACGCCGACGACGGCGCTACCGGTCGGCGCAGCCCGGCGCGCGGCCCTGGCCACGCGCCGCTTCGCGCTGCTGTCCCGCGCCACATTCGTCGGTGGGGTGACGCTCACCGTGGTGCTGTTCGCGGTCGGGGCGTGGCAACGCCGCTGGATCGCCGACGACGGCCTGATCGTGTTGCGCACCGTGCGCAACCTGCTGGCCGGGAACGGACCCGTCTTCAACGCGGGCGATCGGGTGGAGACCAACACCAGCGCCGCGTGGACGTATGTGATCTATTTCTTCAGCTGGGTCAGCCACGCCCGGCTGGAGTACGTGAGTCTGGCGGTGGCGCTGACGCTTTCGCTGCTCGCCGTCGTGTTCGCCATGCTCGGCGCGGCCCGGCTGTGGGGCGGCTCCGCCGCGCAGCTGCTGCTGCCCGCCGGTGCGCTGGTCTACATCGCGGTGCCCCCGGCCCGCGACTACGCCACCTCCGGCCTGGAGAACTGCCTGGTCATCTTCTGGCTGGGCGTGCTGTGGTACCTGCTGATCCGCTGGAGCCAGGCCGAGCGGCCGCGCCCGGCAAGCCTTGCGGCCCTGGCGTTCTGGGCCGGGCTGTGCTGGGTGGTGCGGCCGGAGATGACCATCGTCGGCGGCCTGGCCCTGGTCATGATCTTCTGCGCGCCCGTGCCGCGGTCGCGGCTGCACCCGATCGTGCTGCGCGCCTTGCTCGTTGCCGCGGGCGGCCTGGTACCGGTGGGGTACCAGATCTGGCGCATGGGCTATTACGGCCTGCCCTATCCGAATACCGCCGTGGCCAAGGAAGCCGGTGGCGCAAAGTGGTCACAGGGCTTCACCTACCTGTGGGACCTGGTCGGGCCGTACTACCTCTGGGTGCCGCTGCTGGTGCTGGTCGTGGTCGCGGCACTGGTGCTGCGCTCGCGGCGGGCCGCGTCGTTGCGCGCGGACGTCCCGGCTGCCGCGGACGGGGAGTCCGCGGACGACAAGTCCACCCGTGATCGCCTGCGCCGCCTACAGATTCGGCTGCGCACCCCCGCCGCCGTGGTGGCGCTGATCCTCGTCTCCGCCGTGCTGCTGATCATCTTCAACGTCCGCGTCGGCGGCGACTTCATGCACGGCCGCATGCTCCTCCCGCAACTGTTCTGCCTGCTGCTCCCGGTTTCGGTTCTCCCCGTGCGCCTTCCGTCCCGCCAGGCCGACTCATCGTCATCCCGCCAGGTCGGCTCATCGTCATCCCGGCATGCTTTTGGCCGGGAATGGCAGTGGTCCCTGGCCCTCCCGCTCGTCGCCTGGGCGGCCACGGTCGGGTGGGCGCTGTTCGCCGCCGATCAGGATTCGCCGGATGCCGGTTCGACCATCACCGCCAGCGGCATCGTGGACGAGCGGGTCTACTACGTGCTCAACAGCGGGCACTCGCATCCGATCCTGGCCGAGGACTACCTCGACTACCCGCGCATGCGCGCGATGGTCCGCGACATCGAGCACACCCCCGACGGCGGCCTGCTGCTGAGCTCGCCGTCGTTCATGAGCTGGTACCTCGCCCCGCCGCCGCTGCCCATCCCGCCGGGCGGGTACGAGCACACCGTGTACTTCCTGAACCTCGGCATGACGAGCATGAACGTGCCGCTCGATGTGCGCGTCATCGATCAAGAGGGCTTGGCATATCCGTTAGCGGCACATACCGACCGCCTCGTCGACGGCCGCATCGGCCACGACAAGAACCTCTACTCGGACTGGGTGCTCGTCGACACCGGCATGGTCGACCAGCATCCATGGATGCCCCCCTTCCTCGACGAGAAGTGGGTCCAGCAGGCGCGCACGGCGCTGAGCTGCCCGGACACCCAGGCGCTGCTGGCCTCCTCGCGGGCCCCGCTGACCCGGGCGCGCTTCCGGCACAACCTGCTGCAGGCGTTCCACTTCGCGAAGTACCGCATCGACCGGGTGCCCAGGTACGAGATCCAGCGCTGCCATCTGGTCGATCCGACCCGGCCACCGGCTCCGAATTAGATAACGGCGAGCTGTGAATCGGGCGGTGCAGGTCACTTCGTCTCGATTTGGTAACGTCTCGCTATCGATGACGCGATAGGCTCCCATGAGCACGTCCGTCGGGGGCGCATCCGGATCTCTGCATGCGCGGGGACTGTCATCCGCAAGAAGCGGCCGAGCCCGGCCGCACAAAGGAAAGGCCGAACAGAATATGCGAGGCGTGACTGTGCGCAGGGCGCAGGACCAACGTCCGAGACGTGCCGGTTGGCTCCGGCGATCGGTGCTGGGGGTCGCGTTGGCGACGCTGCTACCGCTCGGCGTCTCGGTGATCGAGTCCGGCACCGCGGCGGCCGCATTCAACCCCAGCGGCATGGACTTCTGGGTCGACTCACCCGTCATGGGCCCGATCAAGTCCCGCGTCTTCCGCGCCGCCGACGGCAACACCGACCGCGTCGTGTACGCGCTCGACGGCATGCGGGCCCGGCAGGACATCAGCGGCTGGGAGATCGAGACCAATATCGCCGACGCGCTCACCAAGGCGAACATCAATGTGGTGATGCCGGTCGGCGGCCAGTCCAGCTTCTACGCCGACTGGAACTCGGCCAGCTCCTTCCTCGGCCTGCCGCCCATCTCCGGCTCGTCCTCGGGCTCCTCGTCGGGCTCGGGCGCGTTCCAGGTGCTGGCCAGCGGTCCGGGCAAGAGCTACCGCTACGACTGGGAAACCTTCCTCACCCGCGACCTGCGCAACGCGCTGCACGATCGGCTGGGCTTCAACCCCAGCCGCAACGGCGTGTTCGGCCTGTCGATGGGCGGCAGCGCGGCCCTGACCCTGGCCGCCTATCACCCGGACCAGTTCAGCTACGCCGGTTCCTACTCCGGCTACCTGAACGTCTCCGCGCCCGGCATGCGCGAGGCGCTGCGCGTGGCCATGATCGACGCGGGCGGCTACAACATCGACTCGATGGCGCCGCCGTGGGGCCCGAAGTGGCTGTACATGGACCCGTTCGTGTTCGCGCCGCGGCTCAAGGCCAACAACACCCGGCTGTGGATCTCCGCCGGTAGCGGCCTGCCCGGCCCGACCGACGGCCCGAACTTCAACACGCTCAACGCGATGGGCCTGGAGACCTTGGCGCTGGCCAACACCCGCGCCTTCCAGGTGCGCATGATGACCCTCGGCGCGGGCAATGTCACCTACGACTTCCCGAACGTCGGCGTGCACAACTGGCGGTACTGGGAGGACGAGGTCTACCGCATGCTGCCCGACCTGTCGGCCAATATCGGCTGATCCGGGCAGGTTCCCCAGGCATCGAGCCCCGCGGCGGCAGCGCCCCGCGGGGCTCGCCGCTGTCTATAGCTGACTGTTTGCCACTCGCCGGGAATCTGCCGCAGCAACCGCGATTGTCCCGGTTGCTGGATGGTACAGATCACTATTCGGATGACATCAGACATAAATCACATAACTGCAACACCGCGTCCGCGATACTCGATTGGTATCGAAGAATGTGCAGTCACCGGCGAGTCTCGGGCGCCGGAGGTTTGTCTGTGTTGTCCGAAGTGAGGGATCGGCGGCGCGACGCGGGGTACGCGGGCCGATCGCTCGAGTGAAAGGTCGATCCTCGATGCGATTTGCAGGCAGGAAGCTGAGCCCGTACCGACCCGCGACGGCCGGGCGTTCATCAGGGTCGTGGTGGCGGCGCGCCATGGTTGCCCTGGCCCTCGCCGTGGCGGTGCCCGCCGGCGTGGGCGTCTGGGGTGGCGGGGCCGCCCCGGCGCGCGCCGCCTTCGACCCCGCCGCCTTCGACTTCTGGGTCGACTCCCCGGTGATGGGCCCGATCAAGTCCCGCATCCTGCGGGCCGCCGACGGCAACACCGACCGCGTGGTCTACGCGCTGGACGGGCTGCGGGCCCGGCAGGATCTCAACGGCTGGGAGATCGAGACCAATGTCGCCGAGGTGCTGGCGAGCTGGAACATCAACGTGATCATGCCCGTCGGCGGGCAGTCCAGCTTCTACGCCGACTGGAACACGCCGAGCTCGTTCTTCGGCGTCGGGCCGACCAACCTGGGGTCGTCGACCGGCTCGGGCGCGACCGAGGCGTTCCTCGGCGGTCCCGGCAAGAGCTACCGCTACGACTGGGAGACCTTCCTGACCTCCCAGCTGCGGGACGCGCTGCGCGACCGGCTCGGCTTCCGGACCGATCGGATGGGCGTGTTCGGCCTGTCCATGGGCGGCAGCGCCGCGCTCACGCTGGCGGCCTACCACCCGGACATGTTCAGCTTCGCGGGGTCGTTCTCCGGCTACCTCAACAACTCCGCGCCCGGCATGCGGGAGGCCATCCGCGCGGCCATGATCGACGCGGGCGGCTACAACGTGGACTCGATGGCGCCGCCGTGGGGCCCGCAGTGGCTGCGGATGGATCCGTTCGTGTTCGCGCCGCGGCTGATCGCCAACAACACCCGGATGTGGATCGCCGCGGGCAGCGGCCTGCCCTCGCCGGAGGACTGGGCGCTGCCGCCCGCCGCGGCCGCCGACCACATCGTGCGCGGCACGCCGCTGGAGGCGTTGGCGCTGGCCAACACCCGGGCCTTCCAGCTCCGTATGGACAGCCTGGGTGCGCGCAACGTGGTCTACTCCTTCCCGGCCGTGGGCGTGCACGACTGGTTCAACTGGCAGGACGAGGCATACCGAATGATTCCCGACATGTCGGCCAATATCGGCTGACCCTTTCGAATCACCATCGCCCCGGGGCACTTTCGCCCCGGGGCGATTGCCGTTTTTATCCGCTCGAATACAGCAAATTCGCAGCTTATGTCACGATTTGATCTCGGAGGGTGTTTCGGCCCAGGCGAATTCGACCGGCGGGCATATGAAAATTCAGGGCACACGAGGTGCGATCGGTCCCGCCCACCCGAGCGAAAGGTCGACGTCGATGCGGTCTGTCAGTGTGTGCGGAGCGGTTGCCGAACGCCGGGGATCCGGCGGTACCCGGGCGCGGCGCGGGCTGTGGCGATCGATGGCCGGAATGGCGCTGGCGCTGGCGATTCCGCTCGCGACCGCGCTCGGCGCCGCCCCGGCAGCGGCGGCATTCGACCCGTCCGGAATGGATTTCTGGGTCGATTCCAGCATGGGCCCGATCAAGTCCCGAATCTTCCGGGCCGCCGACGGCAACACCCGGCGCGTGGTCTACGCGCTCGACGGCCTGCGGGCGCGAAACGACCTGTCCGGCTGGGAAATCGACACCGACATCTCCCGGGTGCTGCCGCTGTGGAACATCAATGTGGTGATGCCGGTGGGCGGGCAGTCCAGCTTCTATTCCGATTGGGCCGCGCCCAGCAATACCAACGGCCAGACCCGGGCCTACGCCTGGGAGACCTTCCTGACCCGGGATCTGCGGGACGCGCTGCACGATCGGCTCGGTTTCGATCCGGTCGGCAACGGCGTGTTCGGATTGTCCATGGGCGGCGGCGCGGCGCTCACGCTGGCGGCCTATCACCCGGATCAATTCCGTTACGCCGCTTCCTATTCCGGATATCTCAACCCGTCGGGTCCGGGGATGCGGGAGGCATTGCGGGCGGCACTGCTGGACGCGGGCCGGTTCAATATCGACGCGATGTGGGGTCCGCCGTGGGATCCGCGCTGGCAGCGCAACGATCCCACCGTCGCCGCACGGCTGTTGCACGACAACGGCACTCGGCTGTGGATCTCCAGCGGCAACGGGCAGCCCGGACCCGCGGATCCGCTGCGCACCGTGGTCGACGCCTACCACCTGACCAATGCGTCGGTGCTGGAGACGGTGGCGCTCGCCAATGCCCGCACCTTCCAGGCCCGCTGGAACAGTTTCGGTCCCGGTAACGCGGTGTTCGATTACCCACCGGTGGGTGTGCACTTCTGGCATTACTGGACCGACGAGGTCTACAAGATGTTGCCGGACCTCAGTGCCAACCTCGGGTAGCCCGCGTGAAAGCCGCCACGGCCGAACGGAATTCGACCCTTCGTCCTGACATCAATGCGCGGACGCGATAGGGTAACCGCACGATTACGAAAGGCACACGGGCGGATTTCGGCCACGGGGTACGTACCGTCTTGCTAACCATTGGTCGGTGGAATATCGTCCAGCGAGCGCAAGTGTGACCAGTTCGTAGACGCGCGGTCGCTCACATCGGAAGTCGGGGTCCGAGGTGGGTGCTGATCGTGTCGCCGTCGGCGTCCTGCCGTCGCGCGACGCGGGCTACAACAGCAGACTAGAGCAGCAGAAAGAGAGCAGTATCCATGCGTTTCGGCAGGTCCGCCGCGCCGGAGAGAGCCACGTCAGGACGGCGAAATGCTCAGCTCGGTTGGCGCGCACGACTTCTCGCGGTTGGTGCCGCGGCCCTGGCTCTTCCGATCGCAGTGGGTGCGGCGATCCCGGTTGTTGCCTCGGCGTCCCCGGTCGCGAGCCCGGTGCACCGCACTCCCGCCGGCGGCTACGAAGAGCTGATGGTCCCCTCGGAGATGGGGCCGGTGAAGGTTCAGGTCCAGTGGGCGCGCAACGGCGGTAACGCCGCGCTGCTGCTGCTCGACGGCCTACGCGCCCGCGACGACCGCAACGCGTGGTCGTTCGAGACCAACGCGCAGGGCATGTTCGGCAACGACAACGTCACCCTGGTCATGCCGGTGGGCGGCCAGTCCAGCTGGTACGCCGACTGGCAGGGCCCCAGCAACACCAACGGTCAGAAGTTCACCTACAAGTGGGAAACGTTCCTGACCAAGGAACTTCCGGACTTTCTGGCCAACTACGGCGTGTCCCGCACCAACTACGCCGTCGCGGGCCTGTCGATGAGCGGCCCGGCCGCGCTGCGGCTGGCGGCCTTCCACCGCGACCAGTTCAAGTATGTGGCCTCGTTCTCCGGCCCGCTGAACTGGAACGCGCCGGGCATGCGCGAGGCCATCCGCGTCATGATGCTCGACGCCGGTCGCTACAACGTCGACGCCATGGCGGCGCCGTGGAGCCCGCAGTGGCTGCGCTCGGACCCGATGGTGTTCGCCCCGCAGCTGCGCGGCCTGCCGATGTTCATCTCCGCGTCGAGCGGCCTGCCGGGCCCCTACGACCACCCGAACTCCGCGGTCGGCGTGTTCAACACCGCGAATGCCATGGGCATCGAGGCCATTTCGATGATCAGCTCGCGCACCTTCCAGATGCGGCTGAACTCGCTGAACATTCCGGCCACCTACGACTTCCCGGGCGCGGGCACGCACACCTGGAAGTACTGGGAGGACGAGCTGGGCAAGGCCCGCCCCGGCATCCTGGCCGCGCTGAACGCGGGCTAGTCCCCGGGTAGACCCGACGCTCCGGCGCCGCGCAGGAAACTGCCCGGCGCCGTTCCCGGCTAAAAGCATGCCGGGATGACAAGGGGCCCGAAGCATGCCGGGATGACAAGGGACCCGCCGACCATGATGAAGGTTTACCGCCGGTCGGGGGCGGGTATCGACAAACGGGATTAAACGCGCCGCACCGCGCGTCCTGCCGCGTGAATCGGCCATTACGAGGTACAAAAATCGGGTGGCAGGACAGGCAGCAGGCAGACGGTGGTTATCGGCGTTGGCGGCCGCTCTCGTATTGCCGCTCGCCGCAGGCGTTTCCACCACCCTCGCCGCCGCCCAGCCGCCCGCCGCCCCCGAGGCCGCGGCGGCCGCCCCGGCGACCGTGCAGAAGGTGGTCTGGCTGACCGACCGCCGGGTCGCGCTGTGGGTTAATTCGCCGTCCATGGCCACGCCCGTCCAGGTGCAGCTGCTGCTCGCGCGCGACTGGAACACCCGGCCCGACAGCCGTTTTCCGCTGCTGTTCATGCTCGACGGCCTGCGCGCCCAGGACGACGAGAGCGGCTGGACCAAGGACGCCGGCGCCGTCGACTTCTACGCCGACAAGAACGTCACCGTGGTGCTGCCCATCGGCGGCGAGTCCAGCTTCTACTCCGACTGGGCCAAGCCCGACAACGGCAGGACCTACAAGTGGGAGACGTTCCTGACCAAGGAGCTCCCGCCGCTGCTGGAGAGCCAGTGGCGCGCCACGAATGTGCGTGGCATCGAGGGCCTTTCGATGGGCGGCACGGCCGCGATGTTCCTGGCCGGACGCAATCCCGGCTGGGTCCGGTACGCGGCCTCGTACTCGGGCTTCCTCACCACCACCACGCTGGGCATGCCGCAGGCCATCATGTTCGCGATGCGCGACGCGGGCGGCTTCGACGCCAACCTGATGTGGGGCCCGCCGACCAGCCCCGACTGGGCCGCGCACGACCCGTTCGCGCTGGCCGACAAGCTCAAGGGCGTCAGCCTGTATGTCTCGGCGGGCAGCGGCACCACCGGCGCCTTCGACAAGCCCTCCGACATCCCCGGCATCAGCACCAACTACGCGGGCATGGGCCTCGAGATCCTGTCCCGGCTCACGACCCAGAACTTCGTCGGCAAGCTGAACAAGCTGTCCATCCCGGTGCAGGCGAACTACCGGCCCTCCGGCACGCACTCGTGGCCGTACTGGGACTTCGAGATGCGCCAGTCCTGGCCGCAGGCCGCGGCCGCGCTCGGCGTGGAAGCGACTGCGCCGCAGTGCAAGTCCGGCGGCGCGATCGCGGCCGCCGCGCGGGCCGCCACCTGGCTCGGCGACTGCGTGACCGGCGAGTACCAGGTCACCGGCGGCACCGCGCAGGACTTCCACGGCGGGCGGGTGCTGTGGTCGTCGGCCACTGGCGCGCATCCGGTCGCGGGCATGATCGGCGGTACCTATCAGGGCGTCGTCGGTCCGGGCGGTCCGCTGGGCCTGCCCAACGGCGACGAGCGCCCGCTGCCCGACGGCCGCGGCCGCTTCCAGAGCTTCCAGAACGGCTCGATCTACTGGACCCCGCAGACCGGTGCCCAGGTGGTGCGCGGCGCCATCTTCGCCGCGTGGGCCGGGCAGGGCTACGAGCGCGGCCCGGCCGGGTATCCGGTGGGGCCCGAGGCCAAGACCCCGAACAAGGACGGCGTGGTGCAGGGCTTCGAGAACGGCCCGATCTACTACACCGAGAAGTCCGGCGCACACCGGGTGAACGGCCTGATCCTGGGCAAGTACGCGCAACTCGGCTACGAGAACGGCCCGCTGGGCTTCCCGACCACCGACGAGCAGCCCACCCGCGATGCGGGCCGCTACAGCAGGTTCGAGGGCGGCAATGTCTATTGGAGCCCGCTGTCGGGCGCGTGGGCGGTACGCAACGGCCCGATCATGGACGCCTGGGGCCAGCAGGGCTACGAGAACGGCAAGCTCGGCTACCCCATCAGCGACGAGTTCGCGGTGCCCGGCGGCGTCCAGCAGAACTTCCAGACCGGATTCGTGGTGATCCGCGACGGTAAGCCGGAGATTCACGGTCTCTGAAAAGTCGATGAGGTTCCGGCGGGCGATGCCCCTGACGGTGGGGTTGCGGTTAGCCTGGACGGCGACCGCTACCCCGTGAACAAGATCGAGGATACGAATTCATGCTTCGGACCCGTGGAGTCGGCGCGACACTGGCGATCGCCTCCGTCCTCCTCCTCGCCGCCTGCGGTGGCAACGATTCGACGGCCTCGAGCAAGCCGACGCTGAAGACCTCGACCTCGGCGACGGCCACGGTGCCGCCCGCGCAGAGCCCGTCCGCCGCGCCCGGCGGTGACCAGCAGACCGTGCCCGAGCCGCCGTCCGCCGCGCCGACCACGTCCGCCGCGGCCGAGCGCCCGGAGCCGGTGCAGCCCACCGCGACCGCGCCCGACAACCCGCCGCTGTCGGCCAAGGATCAGGCGTTCCTGGACGAGCTGAAGAAGCGCGGCGTCGTCCCGTCCAGCCCCGACATCGCGCTGACCGCCGCCAACTACGTCTGCCAGGGCAAGGCCAGCGGCGCCTCCGATCAGGAGATCTCCACCTACGTCAACGCCATGGCCGGGTCCGATCCCGCCTTCGATCCGAACAAGATGTCGGTCGAGCAGGCCGGGAAGATCTACATCGACACCGCGACCCAGACCTACTGCAACAAGTGACGATTCGGCGATCGGGTTACCCCGGCCGGGGCCGCCGCCCCGGTCGGCGCCGGGGCGTGGGTTGTCTGGCCGTGCTCGCGATCCTCGCGGTTCTCGTCGCCGTGATCGTGCTGCTGTGGTACCTGCTGGCCGGGCTGCTGCACGTGCCCAAGCCCGGCCCGCCCGGGCCGACGAGGCCCACCACCCAGCCCGCCTCCTGCCCGGACGTGCAGCTGCTGGCGATTCCCGGCACCTGGGAGTCCAGCAGCGGCGACGACCCGCACAACCCGACGGCCAACCCGAACTCGCTGATGCTGGGCATCACCAACCCGGTGCGCCAGCAGTTCCCGGACAGCCGCCTGGACGTCTACACGGTCCCGTACGTGGCGCAGTTCTCCAATCCGATCGCGCTGCCGCCGGACGGCCAGCAGTCCTACAACAACAGCCGTTCCGAGGGCACCCGGCGCGCCGTCGACGAGCTCACCACGATGCACCGGAACTGCCCGCTGACGACCTATGTGATCGCCGGTTTCTCGCAGGGCGCGGTGATCGGCGGCGACGTGGCCGCCGACATCGGAGCGGGCAAGGGCCCGATCCCGGCCGACCAGGTGCTGGGCGTCACGCTCATCGCCGACGGCCGCCGCGACAGCGGTCCCGGGCAGGCCACCGAGATCGGTCAGAGCCCGCCGGGCGTGGGGGCCGAGGTGGCGCTGCGCGGGCTGAACGTGCCCGGGATCACCATGACCGGCCCGCGGCCGGGCTTCGGGGCGCTCGCCGATCGCACCTTCACCATCTGCGCGCCCGGCGACCTCATCTGCGACGCACCCAAACAGGCGCTGAATCCGTTCAACATCGTCCCCAGCCTGATGACGCTGGTGCACGCGGTCGGCAATCCGGTGCACAGCCTCTACGCCTCGTTCCGGGTGAACGCCGACGGCACCACCGCCACCAACTGGACCGCGGCCTGGGCCGAGCAGCTGATCGACAAGGCGCCGCATCCGGCGCACTCGTAAATCCCCCTGTCGGCCTCGGGAACCATGGTCTGTCCCAAGGACCACTCGGTTTCTTCCACAGGCTGTAAAGTGCACCTCTGATCGCGACGTCGGACGGCCCGGACCCCGGACCTCCGGCGTCGCAGCAGTTTCCTCACAGCCAGGAGCAAGGGTCCATGACAGAAGCCGTCGCCGAGACCGGCACGACCGCGCTGGGTACCGCCCCGCGGCCGTTCCGGTTCGCGGCGGCGGGCGAGGGAAATCCGCAGGAGGGTGGCGCCCGCCGGTTCATCAGGCTGGCGCAGCAGGCCGAGGAGTACGGCTACGACTCCTTCGCCATACCCGATCACCTCGGACCGCAGGTCGGCCCGATCGCCGCGCTCGGCGCGCTGGCGGTGGCCACCGACCGCATCCGAATCGGAACATCGGTGCTGGCCAACGGTTTTCGGCACCCGGTGGTGCTGGCCAAGGACGCCGCCACCATCGATGTGCTGTCGCGGGGGCGGCTGGAGCTCGGCGTCGGCGCGGGCTGGCTCTCCGACGAGTTCGACGCCGCGGGCATCGCTTACGAGACGCCGGGTGTGCGGCTGGAGAAACTGGACGAGGCGCTGACCATCCTGGACGTGCTGCTGCGCGGTCAGGAATGCCACTTCGAGGGCAGGCACTACCGGGTGCGCGGTATCAAGGGCACCCCGCGGCCGCGGCAGGGCCCGCGCCCGCCGCTGGCCACCGGGGGTGGCGGACCGAAGATGTTGCGGCTGGCCGCGAAACACGCCGACATCATCTCTGTGGTTCCGGTCACCACCCGGCACGGTAAGGGTCTGCTCTCCGGCATCACCCTCGACAAGACCATCGAGAAAGTGAATCTGATCAAGGAGGCGGCCGGGGATCGATTTGCCGATATCGAGCTGAACTGGACCATCACCGCCGTGATGATCACCGACGACCGGGAGCGCACCGCCGAGATGGCGTTGTCCGCGATCGAGAAGGGGTTACACCCGGATCTCGAAGTGGATGTGCGGCTTTCGGTAGAGGACATCCTGACGTCGCCGTATGTGGCGATCGGCACATTCGACGAGATCGCCGCCCAGATCCGTAACGTGCGGCAACTGACATCGATGTCCTATGTCGGAGTGTTTCCGACCCAGATGGACGCCTTCGCACCGGTGATACCGCTGTTGCGGGAGGAGTAACCCGGAGGAATGTCACGGTTGCCGCTCCGGACACCGTGCCCGGGCCTGCTCTGTAACATGTCTCTGGTTTGAGTACATCTAGCCGATAGGTGGTCACCGCGCAGACCGCCACCAAGCTGCAGGCATGCTCTCGCACCACAGAGCGTCGGCGGGCGAAAGAGAAGTCGGGGCCTCACAGGTAACAGCGGCCATGTCGCCGTGCTGCGTGTGCCTCGGAGGAGAAGGAATGACGGACGAGACTTTCGACGACTACCTGGACGACACCGGGAACATCAGAATTCCCGAGGGCCGCACCCTCGTCGATTATGTCGAGAAGCACACGCGCAACGATGCCAACGATCTTGCGTACCGCTACATCGACTACTCGCGAGAGCGCGATGGCGAGTACCAGGACCTGACCTGGAAGGAGTTCGGTGTTCGGCTGCGCGCGGTGGCCGCTCGCCTGCAGCAGGTGACCAAGCCGGGCGACCGGGTGGCCATTCTGGCGCCGCAGGGTCTGGACTACGTCATCTCCTTCTTCGCCGCCATCTACGCCGGGTGCATCTCGGTGCCGCTGTTCGACCCGGACGAGCCCGGCCACACCGACCGCCTGCACGCGGTGCTGGCCGACAGTGCGCCCTCGGCCATCCTGACGGCGAGCTCCTCCGCCGCCGGGGTGCGCCAGCTGTTCCGCGCGCTTCCGGCCCCGCAGCGCCCGCGCATCATCGCCGTGGACGCGGTGCCCGACACGCTCGGCGAGGCGTGGGTGCGCCCCGACATCACCGTCGACGACATCGCGTACCTGCAGTACACCTCCGGCTCGACCCGCACCCCCGCGGGCGTGGAGATCACCCACCGCGCGGTCGGCACCAACCTGCTGCAGATGGTGAACGCGATCAACCTGGACTGGAGCTCGCGCGGCGTCACCTGGCTGCCGCTGTTCCACGATATGGGCCTGCTGTGCGTGATCCTGCCCGCGATCGGCGGCAAGTACATCACCATCATGTCGCCCAGCGCGTTCGTGCGGCGTCCGTACCGGTGGATCAAGGAACTGGCCGCGGTCTCCGACGGCGCCGGAACCTTCGCCGCCGCACCGAATTTCGCGTTCGAGCACGCGGCCGCGCGCGGTCTGCCGAAAAACGGTGAGTCGCTGGATCTGTCGAACGTGATCGGCCTGATCAACGGCAGCGAACCGGTGACCACCTCCTCGATGAAGAAGTTCAACGAGGCGTTCGCCCCCTACGGGCTGCCCAAGACCGCCATCAAGCCGTGCTACGGCATGGCCGAGGCCACCCTGTTCGTGTCGGCGACCCGGC
Organism: Nocardia terpenica; assembly: GCF_013186535.1. Lineage (NCBI taxonomy): Bacteria > Bacillati > Actinomycetota > Actinomycetes > Mycobacteriales > Nocardiaceae > Nocardia > Nocardia terpenica. Next base: position 1,301,252 of record NZ_JABMCZ010000002.1, on the reverse strand, counting down.
ACGAGGACGAGGCCAAGGTCATCTACGTCGATCGCACCGAACTGAACGCGGGGCGCATCGTCAAGGTCGCCCAGGGCACCCCGAATTCCATCCCGCAGGTCAGCTGCGGCTACATCGCGCTGTCGCAGTGGGCGGCCATCGTCGACCCCGACACCATCGACGCCCCCGAGGGCGCGCACGAGCTGCCGGAGGGCCGGGTCGGCGAGATCTGGCTGCACGGCAACAACATCGGCATCGGCTACTGGGGACGCGACGCCGAGACCCGCACCACGTTCAAGAACCTGCTGCCCAACCGCCTGCCCGAGGGCAGCCACGCCGAGGGCACCGACCCCGACGCCATCTGGCTGCGCACCGGCGACTACGGCGTGTACGTCGACGGCGAGCTCTACATCACCGGCCGCGTCAAGGACCTGGTCATCGTCGACGGCCGCAACCACTACCCCCAGGACCTCGAGTACTCCGCGCAGGAGGCCAGCAAGCTGCTGCGGCCCGGCTTCATCGCCGCGTTCTCGGTCCCGGCCAACCAGCTGCCCCCGGAGGTCTTCGCCGCCGACAGCCACTCGGCCCTGACCTACGACCCGGACGACTCCTCCGAGCAGCTGGTGATCGTGGCCGAACGCGGACCCGGCGCGCACAAGGCCGACCCGGGCCCGATCGCCGACGCGGTGCGCGGCGCGATCTCCGCCCGCCACGGCGTCACCGCCCGCGACGTACTGTTGGTCCCGGCGGGCTCGATTCCGCGCACCTCCAGCGGCAAGATCGCCCGCCGCGCCTGCAAGGCCGAATACCTGGAAGGCACGCTGCGCGGTGGACACCAGCAGCAGGCATTCCCCGATGCACCCGACGAGTGACTCAGCGGGGACACTGGCTGTCAGTCCCCGTCGCGTAAACCCCACACCCAGGTAGCTTGAGGAATTGATGGCTGACAACGACGGTACCCAGACCACCGACCCCACCGAAGCCGCCGCGGGGTCCGAAACACCAGGCACCGATATGACGGTGGCCGAGCTGCGTGAGTGGCTGCGGCGCTGGGTCGCCGAGGCGACCGGTCAGCCGATCGAGAACATCACGGTGGACCGCCCGATGGAGGAATTCGGGCTGGCCTCCCGGGATGCCATCGCCCTGGGCGGTGACATCGAGGAAGTCACCGGCGTCCTGCTGAACGCGACGATCGTGTATCAGCACCCGACGATCGCGTCGCTGGCCGAGCGAATCATCAACGGAGAACCGGACATTCCGGAGGACTCCACGGATGACGAGTACTACACCTCGGGACGGCAGCCGGGCGAGGCGCACGATGTGGCGATCGTGGGTCTGTCCACGCGGTTGCCGGGGGCGGGGGATACGCCCGAATCCACCTGGGAATTCCTGATCAATCGCGGAGACGGGATTCGCGAGCGGCCCGAGGGACGCTGGTCGGAGTTCACCGCCGAGCCGCAGGTCGCCGAGGTGGTCGAGAAGGCGAACACCAAGGGCGGCTACCTCGATCAGGACGTGATCAAGGGCTTCGACGCCGAGTTCTTCGCCATGTCTCCGCTCGAGGTGGAGCGTGTCGATCCGCAGCAGCGGCTCGCGATGGAGCTGACCTGGGAGGCGTTGGAGCACGCCCGAATTCCCGCCAGTGGTCTGAAGGGTCAGCCGGTCGGCGTCTTCATCGGCTCGACGAGCAACGACTTCATGTTCCTCACCGCCATGGCCGCGGGCACCCCACCCGACGAGAACACCCCGGCGACGGCTGCCGCCTACGGCATCATGGGCAGCGTCTCGTCGATCATTCCCAACCGCGTGTCCTATTTCTTCGACTTCCGCGGCCCCTCCATCTCCGTCGATACCGCGTGCTCGTCGACCCTGGTCGCGGTGCACGGTGCGGTGCAGGCGCTGCGGAGCGGCGACGCCGATCTCGCGCTCGCCGGTGGCGTCAACATGCTGCTGGCTCCGTTCGCGACGCTCGGATTCGACGGTGGCGGCGCGGTCGCGAAAGACGGTCACATCAAGGCGTTCTCGTCCGATGCGGACGGCATGGTCCGCTCCGAGGGCGGCGGCATGGTGGTGCTCAAGCGCCTGGCCGATGCCGAGCGTGACGGCGACACGATCTACGCGGTCATCAAGGGCTCCGCGGTCAACAATGACGGTCGCTCCAACGGCCTGCTCGCCCCGAACCCCGACGCCCAGGCCGATGTGCTGCGCCGCGCCTACCGCGATGCGGGCATTCTCCCGTCCTCGGTCGACTACATCGAGGCGCACGGCACCGGCACCCCGATCGGCGACCCCATCGAGGCCGATGCGCTCGGTCGCGTGGTCGGTCGCGGCCGCGATGCCGACAGGCCCGCGCTGCTGGGGTCGGTCAAGACCAACTTCGGTCACCTGGAGTCGGGCGCGGGCGCGGCCAGCCTCGCCAAGGTGGTCATGTCGTTGCAGCACAACGTCATTCCGCCGAACATCAACTACGCGGGCCCGAGCCCGTACATCCCCTTCGACCAGGCCCACCTGAAGGTCGTCGACGCCCCCACCGAATTCCCCCGCTACAGCGGCACCGCCACCATCGGCGTCTCCGGCTTCGGCTTCGGCGGCACCAACGCCCACGTGGTCATCCAGGAGTACGTGCCGACCCCCGTCGTCTCCGATGCGGCCGTGGCGGATACGGAAGCGGCGGAGGGGGATTCCGGCCAAGAGCACGCCGGAACCACAGAGGTGGAGCTCGCCGGAACCACGGAGGCGGAGCTCGCCGGAACCGCGGAGGTGGAGCCGTCCGTTCCGGAATGGACCGACGCTCGCACCGCGCCCCTGCCCGTGATCCTGCCCGTCTCGGCCTACCTGCCCTCCCGGCGCCGCCGGGCCGCCGCCGATCTGGCCGACTGGCTGGAATCCGAAGCGGGGCAGCAGGTTCCGTTGGCGGATGTGGCGCGGTCGCTGGCCAAGCGCAATCACGGCCGGTCGCGCGGCGTGGTGGTGGCCACCACCCGCGAGGAGGCGATCGCCGGGCTGCGCGCCATCGCGGCCGGGAAGCCGGGGCAAGGCGTGTTCACCGCCGACGCCCCCGCCGCCCGGGGTCCGATGTGGGTCATGGCCGGATTCGGTGCGCAGCACCGCAAGATGGGCAAGCAGCTGTACCTGGAGAACTCGATCTTCGCCCGGACCGTCGACCAGGTCGACGAGCTGGTGCAGTTCGAGGGCGGCTACTCGGTGCGCGGCATGTTCCTCGACGATGCCCAGGACTGGGACGTGGGCACGTTGCAGGTCGGCATCTTCACCATCCAGCTGGGCCTGGCCGCGGTGCTGCGCGCGCACGGCGCCGAGCCGGAGGGCGTGGTCGGTCACTCCATGGGTGAGGTTGCGGGAGCCTACATTTCGGGCGGCCTGAACCTGGAGGACGCGGTGCGCGTGATCTGCGCGCGGTCGCGGCTCATGGGCGAGGGCGAGCAGATGCTGTCCGACGCCGAGGTCCGCAATATGGCCCTGGTCGAGTACAGCGCCGAGGATATCGAGGCCGTGCTCGCGGACTATCCGGACCTCGAGGTCGCGGTGTACGCCGCGCCGACCAACACCGTCATCGGCGGCCCGCCGGAGCAGGTGCAGGCGGTCGTGGCCCGCGCGGAGGCCGAGGGCAAGTTCGCCCGCGTGCTGCAGACCCGCGGCGCGGGCCACACCTCGCAGACCGATCCACTGCTGGGCGAGCTGGCCGCGGAACTGGCGGGGATCGAGCCGAGTTCGCTGCGGGCGGACCTGTACTCGACCGTGCACAAGGCCGCGGTGTATCGCGCGGGCCATGCCCCGGTGCACGACGTGGACTACTGGGTCACCAATATGCGGCACGCGGTGTACTTCACCAATGCGGTGCGGCAGGCGGTGGACAGCGGCGTCACCACCTACCTGGAGCTGTCGCCGAATTCCGTTGCGCTGATGCAGGTGCTGGGCACCACGTTCGCGGCGGGCGTGCACGACGCGGCGCTGATCCCGACGCTCAAGCGCAAGGAGGACGAGTCCGCGGGCCTGATCTCGGCGCTGGCGCAGCTGTACGTGCAGGGCCATCGGGTCGACCTGCCCTCGCTGCTGCCCGCCGGCGACTACGCCGACATTCCGCGCACCGCGTTCCTGCGCAAGGAGTACTGGCCCAAGGTCAATATCACTGCCGGGACCGGCTCCGGCAACGGCGTCGTGCCGGGCGCGCACGTCGCGCTGCCGGACGGCCGCCACGCCTGGGAGGTGCTGGCCGGTGCCGTCACCGACCCGGCCGCGCTGGTGCACGCCGCCGCCGCACAGGTGCTGTCGGACGTCTCGCTCGGCGCGACCGTCGCCCACTCCCCCCTGCCCGCCTCCGGCACCCTCACCACCACCCTGACACCACACCTCGGCGGTGCCTCGGTCCAGGTGCACGCCAAGGAGGACAACGCTTTCCGACTGCTGTTCGAGGCCGTGGTGACGGGGGATTCCGGCCAAAAGCACGCCGGAATCGAGGGGAATGGGGCATCGGGAGTGGCGACTCCTGGCACTTCTACTTCGGACTCTGACGTTCCCGGCACGCCCACATCCAATGTTCCCGGCACGCCCACATCCAATGTTCCCGGCGCGCCCGCATCCAATGTTCCCGGCACGCTTTTGGCCGGGACCTCCGGCGACCGTTGGGATCCCAACAGCTCCCAAACAGTCGAAGACCGCCTCGCCGTCATCGTCGCCGAGTCCATGGGCTACGCCGTCGAGGACCTCCCCATGGAGATCCCGCTCATGGAGCTGGGCCTGGACTCGCTCATGGCGATGCGCATCAAGAATCGCGTCGAGTACGAGTTCGATATTCCGTCCCTCCAGGTGCAGGCCGTGCGCGACGCCAGCCTGCACGAGGTCGGCAAGGTGCTGCGGTATGCCATCGAGCATCGCGACGAGGTGCGCGAGCTCGCCGATCGGCAGGCCGCCGAGGGCGGCGCGCTGACGGTGGACGACAACTTCGTCGCCGCCGCCCGGGCGGCCATGGAGTCGGGGCAGGACCCGGCCGCGGTGGTCAAGGAGAAGGTCGCCGAACAGGCCGCGGCACAGGATGATTCGACGCCCGTCGAGGAGGCGGCCGCCGCGGACGAGGACAATGTCCCCCCGCGCGATGCGGCCGAGCGCCTCACCTTCGGCACCTGGGCGGTCGTCACCGGTAAGTCCGCGGGCGGCATCTTCAACACCCTGCCGATCCTGGACGATCCGACCGTGCAGAAGCTGGCCGAGCGGCTGTCGGAGCGGGTCGGCGCCGAGATCGATGTCGAGGAACTGCGCGACTGCGAGACCATCGAGCAGATGGCCGATATCGTGCGGCGCTACGAGGACAGCGGCTCCAGCATCGACGGCCTGATCCGGACGCTGCGCGCACCCGTCGAGGGCTCGGACGCGGTGCCGGTGCTGGTGTTCTACCCGGCCGGTGGCAACACGCTGGTGTACGAGCCGCTGCTGAAGCGCCTGCCCGCCGACACCCCGATGTACGGCTTCGAGCGGACCGAGGGCTCCATCGAAGAGCGTGCGCGCCAGTACCTTCCCGAGATCCGCAAGGTGCAGCCGGAGGGCCCGTACGTGCTCTACGGCTGGTCGCTGGGCGCGGTGCTGGCCCTGCAGGTCGGGCAGCTGCTCCGGGAGGAGGGCGCCGATGTTCGCTGGATCGGCCTCATCGATCTGGCGATTCCGGCCGAGCCGGAGGACAACAGCCCGGAAGAGCGGATCCGCCGGATCGAGCGATACCAGGCATTCGCCAAGAAGACCTTCAATATCGCCGGTGAACTGGATCGCGAACAGCTCGAGGAACTGGCCGCCGCCAGCGACGAGGAGCAGCTGCAGATCGTGATGGAGCTGATCAAGTTCTCCGGGACGAAGATTCCCGGCGGCGTGCTCGAACACCAGCGCACCTCGTGGGTCGAGCACCAGGAACTGGCGAAGATGCAGCCGTCCCGCTACGACGGGAATGTCGTTCTCTACCTTGCCGATCGCTATCACGACGGTGCGATCGAGCTGGAGCCCCGCTACGGCGCGCGCCGCCCCAACGGCGGCTGGGATGAGTACATCCCGAATCTGGAGATCATCCACATCCCGGGTGATCACCTCCAGATCATCGATGAACCACGCATCGCCACGATCGGCGCCGACCTCACCCAGAAGCTGGCGGCGATCGCGAAGGGAGAGAAGTGAGCAGTACCGCCGAGAAACTCGCCGACCTGCGGAAGAAACTGGAACTGGCGCAGGAGCCGGCGGGTGAAGCGGGGGTGGCCAAACGGGCCCGCAAGGGAATTCCGTCGGCCCGCGAGCGGATCGACATGCTGTTGGATCCGGGCACCTTCGTGGAAATCGGTGCGCTGGTGCGCAATCCGGGCGACAAGGACGCGCTCTACGGCGACGGCGTGGTCACCGGCCACGGCCTCGTCGAGGGCCGCCCGGTGGCCGTGTTCTCGCACGATCAGACCGTCTACGGCGGTTCGGTCGGCGAGATGTTCGGCCGCAAGGTGGCCGCGGTGCTGGAACTGGCCGCCAAGATCGGCTGCCCGGTGGTCGGCATCAACGATTCCGGCGGTGCGCGCGTGCAGGAGGCGGTGACCTCGCTGAACTGGTACGCCGAGCTGGGCAAGCGGATGGAGCCGCTGTCCGGCATGGTGCCGCAGATCTCGATGATCCTGGGTAGCTGTGCGGGCGGCGCGGTGTACGCCCCGATCAATACCGACGTCGTGGTGGCCACGGAAGCGGCGTACATGTTCGTGACCGGCCCCAAGGTGATTCGCGAGGTCACCGGCGAGGAGGTCAGCCTCGAGGAGCTGGGCGGCGCGCGCAGCCAGGCCGAGTACGGCAATATCCACCACGTCGCCGAGGACGAGCGGGCGGCGTTCGAGTGGGTGCGGAACTATCTGAGCTTCCTGCCGTCCAGCTGCCAGGAGCAGGCGCCGATCGTGAACCCGGGGCTGGAACCGGAGCTCACCGACAGCGATCGCGAGCTCGACACGATCGTGCCGGACTCCGACAATGCCGCCTACGACATGCACGAGATCCTGCTACGCATCTTCGACGACGGCAATTTCCACGAGATCGGCGCGCAGTCCGGGCAGAACATCATCACCGGCTTCGCGCGGGTCGACGGCCGCAGCGTCGGCGTGGTCGCCAACCAGCCGATGATGTACGCGGGCGCCCTGGACGCGCGGGCCTCCGACAAGGCCGCCCATTTCGTGCGGATGTGCGACGCCTTCGAGATCCCGCTGGTGCTGGTGGTCGACACCCCCGGCTTCCTGCCCGGTGTGGAGCAGGAGAAGATCGGCGTCATCAAGCGCGGTGGCCGGTTCCTGTTCTCCTACGTGGAGGCCACGGTCCCGAAGGTGACCATCGTCGTGCGCAAGGCGTACGGCGGCGGCTGGGCGGTCATGGGCTCCAAGGCGCTCGGCGCGGACGCGTATCTGGCCTGGCCGACCGCCCGCATCGCGGTCATGGGCGCGGAGAGCGCGGTCAGCGTGATCGGCCGTCGGCAGATCGAGGCGGCCCCCGAGGACCAGCGCGCGGCCGTCCGGCAGCAGATGATCGACTTCTACAACGCGACCATCGCCACCCCGTGGCCCGCCGCCGAGCGCGGCTACATCGACGCCGTCATCGCCCCCGCCTCGACCCGCCTGGAAATCCGCCGCGCCCTGAACCTCCTGCGCGACAAGAAACTCGACCGCAACCCCCGCAAACACCACCTGCTCCCGCTGTAGCCGAGATTCCGGCCAAAAGCACGCCGGAATCATGAGAAGGCCGGTCCCGCCGCGTTCGTTTCTCCGTTCCGGCATGCCGCCCCCTGGTCCCGGCGTGCTCGTTTCTCTGGTCCCGGCGCGTTCGTTTCTCTGGTCCCGGCGTGCTCGTTTCTCTGGTCCCGGCCTGTTCGTATTCCTGGTCCCGGCGTGCTTTTGGCCGGGACCGAAAGTGAACCCCAAGACAACACCAGGTGTGCGCAGCGTGACTGCCCGCGCGGAGTGTCTTTCGCGGAATCGGTCGGCCGATGGGTCCGGGTGTGAGAGCCTTCAGCTATGGGTAGCTCACCGAAGGCCGTACTCGAGGGCGGGCCAGTCGACCTGCCGCAACGGATCGTCAGGATCACGCCGCCCGGCATCGAATTGCGGGTGCAGTTCAACGGCGGCTACGAGCGCTTCAAGGTGACCCCACGCTGGCAGGAAACCGCCGAGGGCAGCCTGCCCGTCTACGAGTGGTTCGAACGGATCGAGGGCTGAAACCCGAAGCGGGCGCCGCATACTCGATGCGCCGCCCGCTTCCTCGTCTAACCGGGTCAGGACACCCGCATCCGGCCCGGCGACCAGAATCCCGAGCGGGTCGCGGTGCCGGTGTCGATCCGCGCGGGCTTGGCGTCGGGGTAATACCGGTCGTAGCGTTCCAGCGAACCCCAGTCGCGGGCCCAGTTGTCCTTCAGATAGGTCGGGACCGTGGTCGCCCCGGCCAGCATATTGGCGAAGCCGAGCGGGCCGCCGAACTCCTCGGCCTGCCAGGTGTCGGTGGAGCTGACCGCCAGCCCCCGGTCCGGCTTGATCCGGAAGTTCGGCATGGTCGCCACGCCGTAGCGATGCAGGAACGGCTGCTGGCACGGGAACTGCAGGCCCACCGCCCAGTCCTCCAGCACCGGCTGCTCGTGCCCCAGGTAGCCGTCCAGCGTCTGCATCTTCGGCACCCGCGGCGGGGTGAACGCCAGCCATTGGTCGCCGATCAGCACCCGGCGATTGGCCACGATCCGCACCGCGTCGGCGTCGGCGGCGATGCCCGACAACGGGATTCGCAGATTGCGCCACGACGGCGACGGCCCGATATCGCGCGGGATGTAGGTGCCCTCGGACTTCACGGTGCCGTCGGGCTGCCGCTTGCCGTACTCCAGCAGCAGATCCTGGCCGTACTGCAGCGAGCCGGTGTCGTCGAAGGACAGGATGCGCCCGGCGGCCGAGATCACCACCAGCGGCGAATCGGCCGACCGCGCGGGCAGCCCGTACCAGCTGGAGACCAGGTGCGCGGGCTGCTGCAGGCCCTCCTGGTAGCTGCCCATGATCGGAGTGGTCTTGGGGTCCAGCCCGAACGGCAGCGCCACGGTGCTGCCGTTGACACCGGGCTCGCCGGTGCGGCCGCCGCCGGTGCCCGCGTTCTGGCCCTCGGCGAAGTTGGCGCCCACGGACTGGTTGGAGGTGTTGCCGGTGCCCGGCTTCACCTCCACCGCATCGGCCTTCAGATCGGTGGGCACGCCGTTCGGGTCGAAGCCGGTGGATTCGCTCCCGGCCAGCGGATCACCGTTCTTCGGCGGGTTCGCCGGATCGATGATCGGTTGCAGGCGCCCGGCATTCGGATCCGCCTCCACGAGCACGTCCTTGGCGAGCCCGCAGCTGTTGCCGTCCAGCGCATCGATGTTCGAGCGCGCCAGCGAGTACGCCGGATACTGCGAGACCGCGCCCTTGACCAGCGACAGCACCTCGAACGCCACCACCAGCGCGGCGATGACCGTGAGCGGGATGGCCGCGAACCGGCGAATCCGCCTGCCGCGCGCGGTCTTCGGGCTCGCGGGCGGCTTGACATAGTCCTCCCGCAGCGCCTGCCAGGCCACCACCGCCAGCGCCAGCCCGAACAGCACCAGCACCAGGGTGTTGGCCTGATGGCCGTGCAGCGACACCGGCTTGTCGAACCACGGCACGCCGTAGCTGGACACGTACCAGTAGCCGTTGATGCCCGAGAACGACAGCGCCAGCACGAACAGCAGCGCGGCCAGGAACACCGACCGGTTCTTGCGCGAGCGCAGCGCCGTGGCCGACACCGCCACCGCCGTCACCGCGGCCAGCGAACCCGCGATACCGGCGTAGGCGCCGAAGTGGTGGGTCCACTTGGTCGGGTTGAACATCATGAAGAAGATCGTCCCGAAGACCACCCCGACCAGCCGCCACGTCGGACCGCTGGAGATGCCCGGCACCCGGCGGCGGCGCAGCAGCACCAGCGCGGTGGTGACCAGGCACAGAATCATCACCAGGAAGGCGAACCGGCGCGACAGCGAGCCGTCGACGGTCTGCACGAACAGGTAGTAGTACCGCAGGTAGTCCTCGTACCAGGCCAGGTTCGGGCCGATGACCCGGCGCACCCGGTCGGCCTCCTGGATACCGGCGAAGGTCTGGTCGGTGTAGACGACGGTCAGCACCAGGAATCCGGCCGCCGCGATCGGCGCCAGCAGCGGCAGCGTCGACCCCAACATGCCCGAGCCCCACCGGGTTTCGGACGCGGCGGCCAGGTCGCGGCGGCGGCGCACCACGATCCGCACCAGCGGCCGGATACCGGCGAGCAGCGCGGCGATACACATCAGTCCGGTCGGCGCGGCGGCCAGCGTGAAGGCGGCCACCAGCACCGCGACCGCGGCGGGCAGCAGCCGCCCGGTGGCGATGGCCCGCTCGATCGAGACCCAGGTCAGCAGCGCGCCCAGCGCGACGATCGGCTCCGAGCGCAGGCCGTTGTCGTAGGGCAGCCAGAACGCCAGGAACACCAGGCCGCCGGTCCACAGCGCCACCTTCGAGACGCGCACCCCGCGACCCAGCCGCGGCACCACCTCGCGGCTGATCACCATCCAGCACAGGATTCCGCACACCAGCGCCGGAATCCGCACCCACGGGCTGGCGGTGGAGATCTGGGCGAAGACCTGGATGACGTAGTAGTACCAGCCGAACGGCGCCTCCGGCACGCCGAACCAGCGGAAGTAGTTGGCCAGATAGCCCGCGTGCGGGGCCTCCCGGACCATGGTCAGGATGTAGCCGTCGTCGGAGGTGTTGGCGCCCACGAAGTGCCACAGCAGCAGGGTGCCGATGACGGCGCCGTCCGCCCAGGTCGGTCGCAGCCAGTGCGCGGGGAAGATGCGGCGGTGGCCGCGGCCGTCGCCGGTGTCCAGCCGGGCCAGCGCCGCCAGCGCGATCAGCGTGCAGATCACCGCGGCGATCATCGCGACCAGCTTGAACACGGTCGGGGTCGAGGAGAACCGCGAGTCGACGGTCATGTGGAACGACAGCCCGGCGGGCGCGGCGCCCTTCAGATCGGAGAACACGCCGACCACCTGCGGCCGCAGATCGCCCGACAGCGTGCCCTCCACCGGAACCGTCGCGGTCTCGGTGGCCCCGGCCGGGCCGCCCGCGACCGGGCGTTGCACCTGCGTGGTCATGCCCTCGAACTTCGCGTAGGTGCGGTCGATGTTCGAGGTGATCGTGATCGAGGTGCAGGCGCCGAGCTCGGACCGCTTCGCCGACGCCACGATCGCGTTGCGGTCCACCACGTCCACCGAGTCGGGGGTGACGCGGACGAACAACGCCTGCAGCGCGGCCCGATCCCCCTGCGGCGGTGCGGTGTTGAGCAGCATGCCGCCCTGGGGCAGCCGGTCCACCACCGAGCACGGAATGCTCGCCGACAGATCGACCGGCACCTGTGCCATCAGCGGCGCCTCGACGCTGCCGAGGGTGCCGCCCTGCGGCCAGTTCACCTCCGCGGTGGTCTGGGAGACCGGGAGGAACGGGGTCGCGATCGCGAACAGCGCACCCAGCAGCCCCGCGACGATCGCGATGAGCCGGGCGGTGCGGAAATCGCTGGGCGTCGCCGCGGCTGCGGCGGGCCTGGGTTCTGTCAAGACAGCGGTTGCGGCGTCGGGCACGGTTGGTGATGTTATCTTCCCGCGCTGGGAGTGACCGCGTTCACGGTGACACCCGGCGCGCGGATCTTCCGGATTGTCGCGATCGCCGCGTCAGCGCACCTTGATCGGTACGTCCTTGGTCCAGCCCCACGTGGTGCGCACGGTGACGCCGATGGTGGCGGGCGCGGCGGGGACATAGGGGGTGAACCGCTCCAATTCGCCCCAGTCCCGCTCCCAGTCGTGGTCCAGGTAGGCGGGCACGGTCTGGGCCTGCAGCAGCAGTCCGGTCCAGCCGAGCGGGCCGCCGCCGATATCGTCCTGCCAGGCATTGGAGGCGTCGGAGCCGACCCGGTCGGGCAGGATGCGCCAGCGCGGCACCTGGGCCACCCCGTCGCGGTGGTCGAACGGGCGCTGGCACGGGAAGGCCAGGCCGACGTGCCAGTCCTCCAGCACCGGCGCGGTCCGGCCCACCACCGAGTCGAGCGTGGCCAGCCGGGGCAGCCGCGGCGGCGTGACCGCCAGCCACTGCTTGGCGGTGAGGTCGTTGGCGGCGGCGACGATGCGGACCGCATTCGCCTGCGCCGGAATGCGATCCAGCGGCACCCGCATGTTCCGCCAGGACGGCGCGCCGCCGATATCGAGCGGCACGAACGAGCCGAGCGGGCGCACGGTCCCGTCGGCGGCGCGGTCGGCGAATTCCACCCGCAGGTCCTGGCCGTAGGTGACGACGCCGTCCTTGTTCACCGATCGGATCCGGCCCGCGGCGGTCACCACCAGCACCTGGTAGGCCGAATCCCGCCGCGCCGCGGCCAGATCCATGCGGTACCACTGCGAGGTCAGGTGGGCCTGCTGCTTGTCGCCGGTGGTGTAGCTGCCCATGACCGGCGTGCGCGCCGGGTCCAGGCCGAACGGCAGCGCGACGGTGCTGCCGTTGATTCCGGGCTGGGTGACGCTGCCGCCGCCGGTGCCCGCGGAGGTGGTGCGGCTGGTCTTGTTCTTCGAGTCGGAGTTCACCGAATTGGCGCCGCCGGTGACGGTTTCCTCGGCGTCGGCGGTGAGATCGCTCGCCACGCCGTTCGGGGTGAAGCCGACATTGTCGGCGGCCAGGCCGTCGGCCGCGCCACCCGTATAGGGTTGCAGCAGCGAATCGGCGGTATCGGTCTCCACCAGCACATCGTCGGCGAGCGAACACGAATGCCCGCCCAGCGCCCGCAGATTCGCCTGCGCGACGGAATACGCCGGATACTGCGCGACGGCCGCCTTCCCCAGCGACGCGACCTCGAACAGCACCACGGCCGCGGCCGCGATGGTCAGCGGCTCGATCGCAAACCTGTCGAATCGCCTGCGCGCCACGGCATTCGCGCCCACCGATTGCCCTGCCGCTACTTCCGTCTGCCCTGCCGAACGGTAGGGCTCCCGGTAGTAGAGCCACGCCGCCAACAGCAGGCACAGGATGGACAGCCCGAGGAACAGCGTCGAGAAGCCCTTGCCGAACAGCAGCGGCGCCTTGTCCCACCACGGCACGCCGTAACTGGACACGTACCACCAGCCGTTGGAGCCGGTGAACGTCACCGCCAGCAGGAAGAACACCGCGGCGGCGAACAGCGAGCGATTGTAGGCCGCGCGAATGCCGTCCACGCCCACCGCGATCGCGGTCAGCGCGGCCAGCGATCCGGCCAGCCCCGCGTAGACGCCGAAGTGATGGGTCCACTTGGTGGGCGTGAACATCATCAGCAGCAGCGACATGAACACGATGCCGAGAACGCGCGCCGACGGCCCCCGCGAGGTCCCCGGAATCCGCCCGTTCTTGCGCAGCATCACCAGCACACACACGCCCAGGCACAGCAGCATGCCGAGAATCCCGAACCGCCGCGCCAGCGACCCGTCCGGCGACAGCGCCAGCAGCGAATCCCACCGCGTGCGCTCATCGAACCAGGCCACATTGGGCCCGATGATCTTCCGCACCCGCGTGGCCTCCAGCACCGACGCCAGCGTCTGATCGGCGAAAACGACTACCAGGACGAGGGTTCCGGCGGCAGCGCCGGGAGCGAGCAGACCGCCGTACCGCAGGATCGCCGACCAGACGCCCGCACCGCCCCCCTTGATTCCGGCGTGCTTTTGGCCGGAATCTCCCGTGAGGTCCCGGCCAAAAGCGCGCCGGGACCAAGACGAAGAGGCGGGAACTCCCACTCGCGCCCGTTTGATGATGTGCTGCAACACAGGTCGTGACCCCGCGATGAGCGCGGCAATGCAGATCAACCCCGTCGGCCCCGCGGCCAGCGAGAACGCGGCGATGAGCACGCCCACGGCCGCGGGCAGCAGCCGTCCCGTCGCGATGGATCGCTCGATCGAGCACCAGGTCAACAGGGCGCCCAGCGCGATGAGCGGCTCGGGGCGCAGGCCGTTGTCGTAGGGCAGCCAGGCGGCGAGGAACACCAGACCCGCGGTCCAGCGCGGAATCGCGGCGCGGCGGACCCGGGAGCCCAGGCGCGGCAACACCTCCCGGCTGATCACCAGCCAGCACGCCACCCCGGCGATCAGCGCGGGCAGCCGCATCCACGGGCTCGCCGTGCTGATCCGGGTCATCCACGCCAGCACCTCGTACGGCCAGCCGAACGGCGCCTCGGCCACCCCGAACCAGCGGTAGTAGTTCGCCATGTAGCCCGAATGTTTCGACGCCCGAGCCATATTCAGGATGTAGCCGTCGTCGGAGGTATTGGCCCCGATGATGTGCCACAGCAGCAGCGTGCCCAGCACCACCGCATCGGCCACGGTGAATCGCCACCAGTGCGCCGGGAACACCCGCCGCGGCCGCCGCCCGTCGGCGGTGTCGATCAGATGCAGGCAGCCGAGCGCGATCAGCGTGCACAACACCGCACCGGCGATCCCGGCCAGCTTCACCCACGACGGCGTCGAGGAGAACCGGGAGTCGATCGCGGCGTGCAGATGCGCCGCGCCCAACTGCGCCCGGTCGAGATCGGTGAATACGCCGACGATCTGGGGCCGCACGTCGCCGCCCACGGTATCGGTGAACGGGGTGCCGTCCTGCCGGTGCACCCCGGTCAGCTCCGCGGTGGTCGCGGCGGCGGTGGAGTGCACGGTGAAGGCCGCGCAGTCGGCGATCTCGGCCATCGGCGCGCGCAGCAGCGGAATGTCGTGCAGCAGCACCGACAGCGTGCGCCCGGTCCCCGGCTCATCGGTGATCCGCGCGAGCAGTCCCTTCGCCGTCGCGCCGGGCGCCTGCGCGGGCACCGTGGACAGCACGGTGCCGGTGGGCAGGTCGCGGAACGCGGCGCACGGCACGGTGAGATCCACGCTCAGCGGCGAATACGACACCAGCGGCGCGTCGACGTTCACCGACTGCGGCTGCGGCCAATCCAGCGTCGCCCGATCCTGGCGCACCGGCAGCAGCGGCGTCACGACCGCCAACAGCACCCCGAGCACCCCGGCGACGAGGGCGATCAGGCGGACCCGGGACAACCGTGGTGAGTCTGCGCGCACGATGCACGATGCTAGACGTTGCTACCCCGCGTCGGCCGCGGCGCGCAGGCCGCGCACGTCCCAGACCCACACGTCGTCGACGAATTGCCCCGGAATGCCGAGCAATTGGTCGAGCGTGGCATGCACGGTGTCGCCGTGTCGGGTCAGATACGGCAGCACGATCACATCGGCCTGCCAGTACCGCAGATCCTCCGCGGCGTGCGCGCGGGCGGCGTCGTCGATCACCGGCACCCGATCGGTGTCCGACGCCTGCATGAGCAGGCCCGCGGTGGGCCGGTCGTCGGGCCCGTAGCGGCCCTTCTTGGTGGCGCCCATCGGTCCGACGAAATAGCCTCCGGCGAGCGGGAATTCGAATCCGGCGTCGTATTGCCAGCGCAGCGGCGCGGCCTCCAGCCGGGTGGGTGGCGGGGCGATCACCACCGAGCCGCCGCTCACGTACTTGCGCACGGTGCCGTCGGCGAAGAAGGCCGGGGTCGCCGGGCGCCCGATCACCGGCAGAATGGTGGGCGTCAGCGGCAGCAGCGCCGCGGTCAGGGCGGCGAGCCAGATCAGCGGCCGCACATCCGTCATCGAGTCCCGCCAGTAGCCGAGCATGCGCTCGGTGGCCAGCGCGAGAATCGCCGCGACGGCCGGAATCGCGGCCATGGTGAAGCGGGTCTCGAGCACCGTGTCCAGCAGCGGCAAGTGCTGCAGCCACTTCCAGGGCAGCGACACCCCGGTCGGGTGCTTGCCGATGGTCGCGGTCGCGCCCAGCGAGAGCACGGTGAACACCACGATCACGACCGCCGCCGCCCGCACCACCCGATGCGGGCTGCGCGCGTCGGGCCGGGCCCGCCACAGCAGCGCCACCGTCACCGCCAGCAGGATCAGCAGCGGCCAGCCGAAATACGCGTTCTCCTCGGTGGGATTGACCGCCACGTACTGGCTGGGCAGAAACAGGCCGCCCAGCGATTCGGACGGGAACTGCACCAGCGTCTTCAGGTCGTTGCCCATCGCACCGTGCTCCAGGGTCCGGTAGCTCTGCGGCCCGAAGAACTGGTAGTACAGCGGAATCTCGGTGAGCGCCAGCGTGATCACCGCCGCGAGCCCCACCGTGGGCGCCACGCCCCGCAGCGTCCGCAGCCCGATGCGCGGGCAGTGCAGGTAGTAGACGACCACGAATACGCCGAACGCCAGCGCGAACAGCAGCAGCGGCTCCTCGCCGAGTGCGATCTGCAGCGCTACCAGCACGCCGAGCACCGCGGCGTCGCGCAGCCGCCGCCCGAAGGACATCGGTTTCCCGGCCCGGCGCGCCATCCGGATCAGCAGCCCGGCGATCACCGGAAGCGCGGCCAGCAGCACGAAATTCGGGTGCGCGTTGGCGTGCGAGATCATGGCGGGCGCGAAGCCGCAGAACAGCCCGCCCACGGCCGCCGCGAACCGCGACCGCACCAGCGTCCTGGAAAACAGCCAGTACCAGGCGAATCCGGTTCCGGCCAGGCCGAGGGTCAGGGCCAGCACATAGGTGACGGTCGGCCCGAACAGCAGGGTGACCGGGGCGAGCGGCACGCCGATGCCGAACATGGCCGTATTGGCCATCAGGTTCACGCCGTCCGGAAAGTTCTGCAGCCGGGTGCCCAGCGGATTGTGCCCGTGCACCAGCGCGTGGGCGGTCTCGGCGAAGAACCACTCCCACATGTTCTGGTCCTGGCCACTTTTGAACAGATAGCCGTGCTCGGTGTCGCGCCACTGCCCGGACAGCACGGTGACGGCGAGGGCCAGGTAGGCGGCGGCGACCAGCAGATCGGGCCGGGCGGCCCGCAGCCGTGCGCCGAATCCGCGCGGGGGAGCGGCGACGGTCCGGTCCGGCTCGGGCCGGTCCAGCACCGCGACGGCGCCGTCCCCCGGGTGAGTTGCGTCGATCGAAACCGATTCCCGCCCCTGTACCACTGGTGAAACTCCTCTTGCCGACGATCAGCGGCCACGCTACCGGCCGATGCTGAGTGCGCGCTGCCCTACGGCGGAGTTATCCACAAGAAAAGCCTGTATTCCACAGTCTTATGCACAGGGGTCCGGCAGTGTGCATGACGCCACAATCATGATGTTCACGCAGGTCAGGGCTTCGCAACCACGAGCGTGAAGGGGCCGATATCCGTGGTCCGGAAATATTGATCGTCGAACAAAGTCTTCGGGAAGGTGACGGTGTAGCGCCGCACGTTCGGATCGTTCGGATACACGTCCTCCGACAGCCGCAGGGTGTAGCCGTCCCCGGACCGCCGGAACAGGAAGGCATCCGGCGCCCGCCACGGGCTGCGGTGCAGCGCCGCACGGAGTTCGGCGGGGGTGTGCAGGGTGCTCCAGCGCTTGATTTCGGCTGCGCGCCCGGCGAAGTCGGCGAGCGGGTTGGCGTAGTGCGGGGTCTGCGCCTGGAATCCGTAGTACGGGTAGTAGGCGAGGAAGCTGGTGTCCGCGGTGAGCACCACCGAGTGGTCGCGCGGCCGTCCGGTCTGTGCCAGCAGGGCGGCGTCGATCTCGCGATAGTAGGACACGGCCGAGGGGGCGCGCCGGTCGGCGCGGTCGCCGTTGCCGTCGGTATCGGTGTAGGCCGTGGTGATCTCGGCGTTCAGGATGCTCGGAATGCCCTGGGCGAAGGCCACCGCGCCCAGCACCGCGACCGCGGCGGCGACCGCGCGGAACCGGCCCGGCTCGCCCATGGCCTGATAGATCGCCCGCGCGCCCTCCGCGAAACCGAAGACACCGGCCGCGGCCAGCAGCACCTGCAGGATCGGCTCCAGCCGGAACGACAGCAGCGTGGAACCGCCCGCGGTCAGCGCCATCGACGCCAGCGTCCACAGGTAGATCGCCACGACCGCGATCGAGAGCGCCTGCGCCCGGCGCGAACTCGCCGCGCGCAACACCAGCCAGACGGTGCCGACCAGGCACAGCGCCGCCAGCAGCGGATGGGAGAAGTCGAACATCGGGAACGACAGCCGCGCCCCGGTCTCGGGCAGATAGTGCTGTGCGGTACCGGATTTCGCGGTCTGCGCGCCGAGCCGCTTCAGCCAGTACGGACCCCAGGTGACCAGCGTCAGCACCCCGGCGATCGCGCCGATCACGATCAGCCGCACCAGAATCGGCCACAGCAGCTCCAGCGCGCCCTGAGCGCCCGCGTGTTCGCGGTGCCCGTGCAGTCGCTCGCTCCGCCGCTGCCACAGCAGCGCGCCCCAGGCCACCACCGCCATCAGGACCACCGCGAAGACGGCGATACCGAAGAACAGCGTGTAGAACATGGCGCACACGCCGAGGAACAATCCCGTGCCCAGCACCGCGGCCCAGCCCCCCGCGGTCCCGCGCACCCCTGCCGCTGGCCGATACAGCGCCCCCCACGCCAGCACCATCACCGGCGCGAACGCAATCACCAACACCGCGCTGTACGCCTCCGGCGACGCGAACGCCACCATGACCACCGTGGTCGCCGCCCCCACCGCGACGGCCCAGTCCGCCCGAATCAGCTTGGACCACAGCACATAAGCGAGCACCGAGGCAACAGCCAGCGAAACGATCGCCCACGGCTTGAACGCCTCCCACCCCGCCAGCCCCAGCAGCTTCGCCACCCGCCCGCCGAGCCAGAACCACCCCGCCGGATAGTACGGCGGCAGGTCGATATACGTCATATCGTGCAGCGCCGCACTATCGGTGAACCGCGTCAAATACTCGGTCCGAAACTCCTGATCCACCGAAATACCCAGCAGATACAACTTGGTAGCCGCCAACGGCATCCCGAGCGTAACCGTCACGAACCCCGAAATCCCCCCCCACGCCAACACCTTCGCCCCCCAGGACCACCGCCCCACCCGCATCAGCACCACCGCCCCCACCA
Organism: Nocardia terpenica; assembly: GCF_013186535.1. Classification (NCBI taxonomy): domain Bacteria; kingdom Bacillati; phylum Actinomycetota; class Actinomycetes; order Mycobacteriales; family Nocardiaceae; genus Nocardia; species Nocardia terpenica. The sequence goes on along the minus strand of NZ_JABMCZ010000002.1, from coordinate 1,282,269 downwards.
GCACCGCCAACGCCCCCACCTGCCCCACCGTCGTCAACGCCCGAGTCACATTGGACGAGTTGAACGCAGGCCAATGCACCGTCGAAAACGCCCCCAGCCCCACAGCAGCCACCCCCACGGCCACCACCGCCCCGAGCACCCCTTCGCCGAGCCCCCCGCCCACCTGGCGTAGAAACACCGAGCTTCGAGTCCCCGCCGTTCGCTGGGTCATTCGCACTCCGCCTCCGGATTCATGGGTCGTCCGCGGGCCGCTCCCGGCCGAGAGCACGCCGGGATGACGTCAAGTCGACGCCGGGATGACAGTAAAAGATCAGCGCCGGGATGACATTAAAGGTCATCCCGGCGCAACGCTCGACGGCCATCCCCTCACTCGGCATGCTCGGCCATCCATCTTCCCGACGCGCCTGCCGCGCCCGTCTCCCAGATGTGCCTGGCATTCCGGCATGCGCGGCTACCCGTCGTTCGGCATGGGCAGCGCCCGTTGTTCCGGCATGGGTAGCGCCCGTCGTTCCGGCATGCTTTCCGCCGGAATCAGATCGGTAGCCGCCGGAAGATCGGGCGGGGGATGTGGCGGAGGATCATCATGACCCAGCGGATGGTGCCGGGGGCCCAGACGATTTCGCGGCCCTTTTCCGAGGCGGCGACGGCCAGGGCGGCGACGTCTTCCTTGTCGACGGTGAGGGCGTTCTCCGGGACGTGCGCGGAGAGCTTGGTGCGCACCTGGCCGGGGCGGATGACCAGTACCCGGGGGCCGAAGGGGCGCAGTGCCTCGCCGAGGCCGAGGTAGAAGCCGTCCAGGCCCGCCTTGGTGGAGCCGTAGACGAAGTTGAAGCGGCGCACCCGCTCACCGGCCACCGAGGACATCGCCAGGATGCGGCCGTACCCCTGCGCCTTCATCTTCTCGGCCAGCAGCACGCCGACGGAAACCGCGGCGGTGTAATTGATCTCGGCGGCCAGCACGGCCTTGCGCTGGTTCTGCCAGAACTCCTCGCCGTCGCCGTCGATGCCGAACGCGACGATGGCCACGTCGATGTCACCATCGGCCCACGCCGCCTCGATCACCTTCGGATGGCTCTCGGTATCGAGCGCGTCGAAGTCGATGACCTCGACCTTCGACGCCCCGGCCGCCTCCAGCTGCGCCACCGCCTCCGCCCGCAGCGGATCGTTCGGCAGCGCCGCCAGCACGACGCGCGACGGCCCCTTCTTCAGGTACTCGGCGCAGATCGCGAGCCCGATCTCCGAGGTTCCACCCAGGAGCAGAATCGCCTGCGGATTCCCTACCGCGTTGATCACTAGTGCAGCTCCAGCCTTCTCGCCATATCGGACATGAAAACGCCTGTGGGATCGACACTTCGGCGGACCTTGATCCACTCGTCGATCCGCGGGTACATCCGGTGGAAGGTCTCCGCGGTGGTCCGGGAGTCCTTACCCGTGTAGAGCCGTCCGCCGAATTCCAGCACGCGCCGGTCCAATTCGGTGACGAATTCGTTGAGCCCCGCGCTGATCGGGAAGTCCACGCAGATGTTCCAGCCCGGCATCGGGAAGCTCAGCGGCGCTTGGTTTCCCGCGCCGAACAGCTTGAACACATTGAGGAACGAGTAGAACCCGGACCGCTGGATGTCGCGGATGATGCTCTTGAATTCCGACACCGCCTCGGGCGGCACCACGAACTGGTACTGCAGGAAACCCTTGGAACCGTAGGCGCGATTCCACTCACCCATCATGTCGAGCGGGTGATAGAACTGCGTCAGGTTCTGCACCTTACCGCGATAGGTGCCCGACTTGCGGTACCAGACCTCGCCGATCGGGCCGAAGGTGTACTTGTTGGCCAGCCCGTTGGGGAACACGTCCGGCAGCGTGACGAACGTCTTGCCGTTGAACCGCAGCGGATCTTTCTGCAACTTCTTCGGAAGCTGGTCCAGCTTGGCCAGATTGCCGCGCGAGATCGCCGCCCGGCCCAGCTTCGGCGGCGCGCTGATGGCGTCGAACCAGGCCGAGCTGTACTCGTAGCGGTCCTCCGACCCGTCGCTGTGGAAGGCGATGGTGTCGTCCAGGGTCGCGGTGACGTCGCCGTCCGCGATGAAGTACGCGGTCTCGGTCGGCGTCATCTCGATGGTGGCGCGCAGGATGATTCCGGTCAGGCCGCAGCCGCCGACGGTCGCCCAGAACAGCTTGGCGTTCTTCTTCGGCGTGATGTGGTGCACGGTGCCGTCGGCGGTGAGCAGCTCCATCGACCGCACGTGATTGCCGAAGCTGCCCGCGCTGTGATGGTTCTTGCCGTGGATGTCGGAGCCGATGGCGCCGCCCACGGTGACCTGCCGGGTGCCCGGTAGCACCGGAACCCATAGTCCGAACGGTAGTGCCGCCTTCATCAGCTGATCCAGGTTCACACCCGCGTCGACATCGACCAGGCGGGTATCGCGGTCGATGCGATGGATCTGGTTGAGCGCGGTCATATCGACGACGAGTCCGCCGGCGTTCTGGGCATTGTCGCCGTAGGAGCGGCCCAGCCCGCGCGCGATCACACCGCGGCGTAGGTGGGCGGGCTTGCCCTCGTTGTCCGCCGCCACCATGCCGACGGCCTTGGCGATCAGCTCCGGATCGCCGGTCGACAGCACTTCGGCGGAGGTTGGTGCGGTACGACCCCATCCGGTCAGCGTGCGGGTCTGCGTCGGGAGCGCCTGGCTCTCGTGCTCCACTGCGGTGCCTTCCTGTGACCCAGCGCCGCTGGCCGCATTGTCTGCAGGACCCACGGCGGTGGAGGTCTGAGCTTTCGTGGACATCGGCATAGAGGCTACAGGTATGACCGATCCCGGGGCGGTGCCGATTGCACCCGCTACGCTCGTGCCCGTGAGCGCGGAACCCCACCTCCCCCTTCCGGTCGAGTTGCCGCTGGTCGACGAGCCGGGTGGCACGGATGTCGATCTGAAGACGCAGATCGTGCGGTTCGTGCTGACCGGCGCCCTGTCCGCGGTGGTCGACTTCGGGCTGTACGTGCTGCTGATGACCGCGTTCGGGGTGCCGCGCGATATCGCCAAGGCGTGCAGCTTCATCGTCGGCACGACCACCGCGTACCTGATCAACCGGCGCTGGACCTTCAAGGCCGAGCCCAGCCGCACGCGCTTCGTGGCCGTGGTGATCCTCTACGCGGTCACCTTCGCCGCGCAGGTCGGAATGAACGCACTGCTCAACGACGTATTGCCCGCCATGAAGGTGCACCTGGCCGGGCACGCGGTGACCGGTGCGGTGCTGGTGGCGTTCGTCATCGCACAGGGCACCGCGACCGTGATCAATTTCATCGTGCAGCGCGCGGTGATCTTCAAGATCCACTGACGCCCGGCATCCCGCCCACGAGCGCGCGGGCCCGGGCCTTCGCGCCGAAATAGTCGCCGCCCTTGGCGTGTGCGTTGTCGGTGCCCCACGGGCGTTCCTCCCGATCGGCGGGCACCAGGTGCGGAATGTGCTTGCGGCAGTGGATGTATGCCTCCTCCACGGCCACCACCACCCAGCGCGCGGCGACCCGGCCGCGCTCGGGCTCGGGCAGGCCGGGCACCCAGCCGCGCAGCACCCGGTCGTCGACGATGCGGGCCGGGCCGTTGATGTGCAGGCCGATGAGGTCGCGCACGAAATCGATGAGCAGGATGCCGACGTGCGGGTTCTCCAGAATGTTGCCGAGGCTGGCCATGACCCCGTTGCCGCGGTATTCCGGATAGGCCAGGGTGCGGTCGTCGATGATATGGAGGAACCCGGGTTTGCCCGCGCGGAAGCTCGCATCGCAGTCGCCGTTGCGGTCGGAGGTGGCGATGAAGGCCATATCCATCCGCCCGACGAACTCGATCATCTGCGCATTGAGCCGATCCAGCACCTGTTCGGCATGGAACCGGTCGGCCCGCTCCCGCGTGCCGAACCGCTCCTGCAGTGTCCGCTCGCCGTCGCTGCCGGGCATAAAGCGCCCCCTTCGGTCGGCCGGAATCCACCCGTTGCGGTTGCCATCCAGATGCTAATCCCGCAGGCCTTTACGCACACCGTATTCGATTGCGCCCCCTGAATTTCGCAACATTGCATTGCTCCTATTGCGTAGTTTGCCCACTCCTGTCCGGAATGTCGTCTCTCCTTGCGCATTCCGACCGATCGGCGTGAAAGTATTTGCAGGCCGGTGGATTCCGGCCAAAAGCACGCCGGAATCAAGGGCGGTCGCGCCCCGGCCTCGCAACCTTCGATGATCCCGGCGTGCTCCTCCGATGGTCCCGGCGTGCTCCTCCGATGGTCCCGGCGTGCTTTTGGCCGGGATCCACCCCCACCCCGAACTCAAGCGGGCGTCAACGTAACCGGCACCCCGTTGAACACCGCCGTCCCCGACGGAACGTCGATCCGCGAATCATCGGTCAGCACATTGGCATTCACCCCGGCGTGTGCCCGCGCCACCGACTGCGGGCTGTCGGTGTGTCCCCAGCCGTGCGGCAGGCTGACCACGCCGGGCATGATCTCCTCGGTGGGTTCCAGCGGCACGGTCAGGGCCCCGGCGGCGGATTTGACGACGGCGTGGTCGCCCAGGCCCAGGCGGGCCACATCGTCGGGGTGAATGTGCAGCGTGCAGGTGTTGGAGCCGCCGACCAGCGTCGAGACATTGTGCATCCAGCTGTTGTTGGACCGCAGCTGCCGCCGACCGATCAGCACCACCTCCGGCGCGGCGGCGTTCAGTTCGGCGCGCACCCGCTCCACGTCGGCGAGCAGCGGCGCGGGCGCCAGCTCCACCGTCCTCGACGCCGTGCGCAGCACCCCGGGCAGCCGCGGCCGCAGCGGGCCCAGATCGATACCGTGCGGATTGTCCAGCAGCGCCTGCAGATTCAGGTCGCCGCCGGTCCACTCGCCGAACGGTCCCAGCCGCAGCATCAGGTCCAGCCGCTGCTCGGTGGAGTTCTCGCCCCGCAGTTCCGCGCGGCGCTCCGACATCCCGGCCTTGTGCAGCGTGGCGGTGATGATCAGCTCGTCCACCGCGGCCAGTGCGTCCGTGCCCGAGGCGGCGGGCTGCCCGGACACCGCCAGGGCCAGGCGAGCCAGGATCTCCGTCTCCGCGGGCCGATCGCCCAGCGGCACCAGCGGCCGCGAGTAGCGGGCATAGTTGTGCACCGCGAACTGCAGCAGCGCGAAATCGTAGTGCGGCGTCTGCACGATGCGCGGCGGCGGCAGAATGACATCGGCGTGCCGGGTGGTCTCGTTCAGGTAGCGGTCCACGCTCACCATGAACTCCAGCTCGGCCAGCGCCGCCTCCAGCCGCGCGCCGCTCGGCGCGGACAGCACCGGATTACCGGCGACCGTGATCAGCGCCCGGACCTGCCCCTCGCCCGGCGTGGTGATCTCGTCGGCGAGCGTCGCGATCGGGAATTCGCCCATGGCCTCGGACAATTCGCGCACCCGGCTGGTCCAGCGGCCGAGCCGGAACGGGCGCGAGCGCACGATGCCGAGCGCGGCGGCGGTGGCGAACATGGCCCCGCCGGGCCGGTCCAGATTGCCGGTGAGCACGTTGATCACCTCCACCAGCCACTGGGTGACGGTGCCGAATTCGGCCGTGCACGTGCCGATCCGGGCGTACACGGCGGCCGTCGGGGCGGCCACGAGTTCGCGGGCCAGTCGCACGATGGTTGCCGCCGGGATGCCGGTGCGCTCGGCGACGGCCGCGGGCGGGAACGCCGCCGCGGCGGCACGGATCTCGTCCAGCCCGGTCACCGCCACCCGCACCCGCGTCAGCTCCTGCGCGAACAGCGTGTGCACGATCGCGAACAGCAGGTACGCATCGCTGCCGGGGCGGATGAACAGATGCTCGTCGGCGACCTTCGCCGTGCGGGTGCGCCGCGGATCGACCACCACCAACCGGCCGCCACGCTTACGCAGCGCCTTCAACCGGCCCGGGTAATCCGGTGCGGTGCACAGCGATCCGTTGGACTCCAGCGGATTCGCGCCCAGCATGAGCAGATAGTCGGTGCGGTCCAGATCCGGCACCGGCACCACCATCGGATCGCCGAACATGAGCCCGGCGGCCACCTGTTTGGGCAGCTGATCGGCGGAACTGGCCGAGTACAGATTGCGGGTGCTCAGGGCCCGGATCAGCGGCGGCATGTACAGCGCCCCCGCGACGGTGTGCGCATTCGGATTACCCAGATACAGCGCGGTGCCCTGCCGCCCGTGCCGCTCCACCACCTCCGGCATGCGCTCCGCGACGAGGTCGAACGCCTCCGCCCAGGACGCGGTGCGCCAGGTATCGGTGCCGCGGTCCCGGATCATCGGCTCGGTCAGCCGATCGGGATCCTGATCGAGATGCCCCAGACTGGCCCCCTTCGGACAGAGAAACCCCCGGCTGAACGGATCCTCCCGATCCCCCCGAACCCCCACCACCCGATCGCCGGAGTCCACCGCGATCTCCAACCCACACACCGCCTCACACAGCGGACAGGTACGCAGCAGATTCCGAACCCCATCGTTCCCGTGATCCATATCTCAATCATGACCGGTCCCGGCCAAAACCGCGCCGGGACAACAGCGCGCTGGCGCGCCCTTTGTCCCCGGCGTACCTCCTGCGGTCCCTCCCCTTTGGTCCCCGGCATGCCTCCTGCGGTCCCGTCCCCTTTGTCCCCGGCATGCTCCCTTCGTTCCCGGCATGCCTCCCCATTGTTCCTGGCGTGCTTCGCCTTTGTCCCGGCGTGCTTCGCCTTTGTCCCTGGCGTACCTGGTCTTTGTTCCTGGCGTGCCTGTCTTTGTTCCCGGCCTGCCTGGTCTTTGTTCCTGGCGTGCCTGTCTTTGTTCCCGGCCTGCCTGCCCTTCGTTCCCGGCGTACCTGGTCTTTTGTCCCGGCGTGCCCGGCTTTTGTTCCCGGCATGCTTTTGGCCGGGAACCCCCCACAACACAAAAACGCCGAGATGGTGGTTCCATCCCGGCGCAATGCTTATCTCTTCAGTTGTTCCTCGTATTCGCTTGTCCCCGACCCGTTTTCGGGACGGAATCAGCTGGCGATGCGGGCGAGCTGCGGCTTGCGGCCGGAAGTCGCGGCGCGGACGGCCGCGGCGACGGCCACCACCGGCGGCACCCAGCGTGCCTCGGAGGGAGCGACGCCCCAGCACGCGGAGCCGGCGGACAGCTGGGTCGGCGGCAGCGGGATGCCGGCCCCGTCGGTGTAGACGGTGGCACCGGCCCGGCGCAGCGCCTCGAGCGCCATCTCGGCCTTGCGGACGCCGGTGACCAGGTGGATTTCGCGGCGCTCGGCGCCCGGAATCTCGATCACCGGACCGGACAGGTTGTTCGCCCGCAGGAATCGACGCACGTCGGCGGCAAGCTCACCGGTGACCTCGATGCCCGATACAACCTCGTCGGTGATCAGGCAGATGCCATTGGCCGTTTCGGCGACCGTCCAGCCGCGCCGGATGTAGTCCTGCGCGGTAGCGGCCAGTGCTGCCGCCGGGACGGAAGTCGGAAACGTCGTACGCACTGTCTTCTCCATTTCCCCGGGTAGATCTCGGTCCTGCGTGGGTGTTCCATGGGTCGTATCGGGCTGCCCGGTTCGCGGTGTTACACGTTCGCCGGAAGTTTCTTCGGCAGCGTCGAATTCATCACAGGCACACCGCTGCAATGTGTTATGGCTATGGCCGAAGGGACGGTTTCTGCCTGGTAGTCCCGTTCGGTCACGCTCCATACGGTCGTCTGCGGACCTGCGATGCAAATGCGTTGCTGCTGCGAGTTGCTCGAGAGCCGGATGAGAGTGCCGGGCCGCGACTTTCGTCGATTGCCGGTGGGGGAGCGCGGGGGGAGGATTTGCGCATGAGTGAGGATCCCGGCGGGTCCGGCATGGGTGAGGATCTCGGCGACTTCGAGGTCGAACCTCGTTGGCTCGCTTGGCGCGAGCCCGCGAGCCGCCGCCTGTCGCAGCACGTCGGAGAGCGCGAGGCACAGCCCCCCGAACCGTTCCGCAGCCCGAGCGCCTTCGCGGCGTGGTGCGTCGCCGCCCTGCGCGCGCTCGTCGACGTACAGTTCCGGCGCCCGGCAACCAGCACCTTGCTGCCGCTGGCCTATCTGCTCGGCCTGGCATTCGCCGGAGGTGTGCCGATCGTGCTGACCGTGCTGCTGTGGCACCTGTCGATGGCCCTCGGGCTGGTCTTCGCGCTGGTGGTGGCGGTGCCGCTCGGGCTGACCATCGCGGCCGCGGTGCGGCTGGCGCTCGAATTCCTGGTGAACGCCTCTCGACTGGCCAGCCGGGTGGAGCACATCAACGATCTGGCCGACGACCTGTTCCGGGCGCTGTCGGAGGTGGCCGAACCGGTCAACCAACTCTCGGAGGACGTTCGCGCGGTGCAATTCTGGCGATTCCGCCGCCGCCCGCCGCGCAAATAGCCTGTGTCGCAACTGCGCCCCGGTCGTGCCTGTGACGTTGGCGTGACTGCGACACGGACGGTATGGACTCCTCGTTTTGTTGTGCAACAATCCGTTTACTAGCCGGATGTCCAATCCGGCTACGGCGTAAGGACTTTTGCCGTTCGGTGGGCCGCGAAGAGCGAGTACGATCGGCGCACGGGACGGAGGGGGAAGCATGGCTTTACCGCACGGGATCACCGGTTCCACGATGCCGCGGCGGCAATTGGGGCGACAGCTGCGCGACCTGCGCAATCGTGCCCGCATGACCACGCGGGTGGCGGCGCAGCGACTGGAATGGTCGGAGGCCAAGATCTGGCGGATCGAGACCGGCCAGACCTCGCTGCGCGGGCTCGACGTCGAGGCGATGTGCAAGATCTACGGCGCCCCAGCCGATCTCATCGCACCGCTCACCGCACTGGCGCGCGAGACCAAGGCCCGTGGGTGGTGGACCGAATACAGTGACGTCATCGCGGAGGGCTTCGAGGTGTACATCGGCCTGGAGGAGGCGGCCAGCCGCCTGCTCACCTACGAGAACGAGCTGGTCCCCGGCCTGTTGCAGACCGAGGCGTACACCCGGGCGGTGCTCGCGGGCGCGCGGGCGCAGATGCCGACGACGGAGATGGACCGCCGGGTCGCGGTCCGCACCGCCCGCCAGGCCCTGCTCACCCGCCCGGAATCCCCGGTGTGCCTGGAGGCCGTGATCACCGAATCGCTGCTGTGGCACCGAATCGGCGGCCCCGACGTGACCGCGGGCCAACTCCGGCACCTCCGCCGCATGTGCGACCTCCCCAATGTCGAAATCAGCCTGATCCCCACCGGTTCCGGCTACCACGAGGGCATGGACTCGGGCCGATTCGTCCTCCTGGAATTCCCCGACAACGGCACCGAGGCCCCCGAACCCCCCGTCGTCTACGTCGAAACCTTCACCGGCTCCGCCTATTTCGACAAAGACCACGACATCGACCGCTACCGAGCCGCCTTCACCAACATCAAATCCGTCTCCACAGACGCCCGCCCCACCATCGAAGCCGCCCTCGCCTCCCTCTAACCCCCAATTCCCTGTTCCCGGCACGCTTTTGGCCGGGACCCCTTACGATTCCGGCCAAAAGCACGCCGGAATGACGAAATGCGAGCCGCTTTCCCGATAGGTCAACGTCACTCTCGTTCCCGGCCCGCCACCACTTCTATGTTCCCGGCGCGCCAACACTTCCTTGTTCCCGGCATGCTTTTCGCCGGGATCAGTGCAGCGTGCTCCCCAGTACCTCGCGGTGGGTCGGGGCGGCCGAGGCGTGGAGGGCTCGGCCCTTGTCGGTGAGGCAGACGTAGATTGCGCGGCGGTCGTCGGTGCACATGCTGCGGCTGACCAGGCCCTCGCGTTCGAGGCGGGCGACGGCTCGGGACAGGGCGCTCTGGCTCAGGTAGATGTCGCCCGCCAGCTCGCTCATTCGGTAGGTCTCGCAGGCGGCGTCCACCAGCCGGTCGAGAGTTTCGAATTCGCTGAGCCCGATGTGATGCCGGCTCTGCAGCTCCTTCTCCAGGGCGCATGAGACGGCGGCGTGCTTGGACAACAGATCGCGCCACTCACGAACCAGTCCGGTGGGAGCCGCCTGTTCGACGAGCTGAGTCCCGGGCCGGTCGACGGACGCTGTCGACGCCTTCGGCATGTCGCCATCCTAGTGGCGAGTAGTCAAACATGCAACCGCATTAAATGCTTGCTCATTTAATGCGTGTGCATGTAATGTTCCGGCTCGTGACTTCCACGGCAACCCTTCCGGCCGCCTCCGCGGCCGATACCCGGTGGTCGGCACGCCTGTGGGGCATGCTGATCACCCTGTGCATCGTCCTGTTCCTCGACGGTCTCGACGTCTCGATGATCGGTGTCGCCCTGCCTTCCATCGGCAACGAACTGGGGCTGAACACCTCCACGCTGCAGTGGCTGGTCAGCGGTTATGTGCTCGGCTACGGCGGCCTGCTGCTGCTCGGCGGCCGCACGGCCGATCTGCTCGGTCGGCGCAAGGTCTTCCTCATCGCGCTCGGCGTGTTCGCGGTCGCCTCGCTGGCGGGTGGCCTGGTCAGCTCGGGCCCGCTGCTGATCCTGACCCGCTTCGTGAAGGGTCTGGCCGCGGCGTTCACCGCGCCCACCGGCCTGTCGATCATCACCACCAACTTCGCCGAGGGCCCGGCCCGCAACAGGGCGCTGTCCATCTACACCGTGTTCGGTGCGGGCGGCTACTCCATGGGCCTGGTGTTCGGCGGCCTGATGACCAATGTCGGCTGGCGCTGGACCTTCCTGCTCCCGGTCCCGATCGCCTTGGCCGCCTTGGTTTCCGCCGCGATCCTGGTCCCGCGTGACAAGTCGACCGAGGAGGGCGGCCACGATCTGCTCGGCGCGCTGTTCTCCTCCGCCGCCATGCTGCTGCTGGTCTACACCGTGGTCTCGGCGCCGCAGGCGGGGTGGGCCTCGGCCCGCACCATCGGCTCGTTCGCCGCGGTGGTCGCGCTGTTCGTGGCGTTCGTCGGGGTGGAGAAGCGGGTGCGGCACCCGCTGATCCGGCTCGGCATCCTGCGCAAGGTCTCGCTGGTGCGGGCCAGCCTGGTCATCGTCGCGGTGGCGGGCTCCTACTTCAGCTGGCAGTTCATCGTGACCCTGTACCTGCAGGACACCCTGGGCTGGTCGCCGATCAAGCTGGCCATGGCCCTGCTGCCGGTGGGCCTGCTGGTGGCGCTGTCGTCGGTGTTCTCCGACAAGCTGGTGGACCGGTTCGGCACCGGGCCCATCATCGCGGTGACCACCATCGTCATGAGCATCGGCTACCTGCTGTTCCTGCGGATGAACACCGCGCCCTCCTACTGGGCGGTCATCCTGCCCGCGGTGCTGCTGATCGGCATCGGCTGGATCGGCTTCCCGGCCATCAACATTCAGGCCACCAACGGCATCCACGACGACGAGCAGGGCCTGGCGGCCGGCGTGCTGCAGACCTCCATGCAGGTCGGTGCGGCCATCGTGCTGGCGATCAACACCGCCATCATCTCCTCCGGCAAGCACGGCACCTCACCGAGCGCCATGCTCGACAGCTACCGTCCGGGCCTGATCTTCGCCGGCGCGGTCTCCATCGTCGGCGCCCTCATCGCCCTGACCCACTTCCTCGAGCGACGCCCCGCCTCGGCCGTCGCGGAGGAGGAATTGGAACTGGCCGCCTGATCCCGGCCAAAAACATGCCGGGATGACCGACTAACGGGGAGTCCGAGCCGCGGTGGGCGAATATTCTTCGCCCACCGCGGCTTTCGCATTCATATTCGTCATTCCGGCATGCTCTTGGCCGGAATCAAAAGTTCAGCGAGCTCAATCGCGGCGCGGCAGCGTCTTTCGGGGACCGGGAGAACACCAGCGGTCGCCCGTCGCGACCCACCGTCGGCCAGTCGATCCCCAGTTGCGGGTCGAAAGCGTCCAGGCCGCGGTCGTATTCGGGGGTGTATTCGAGCGTGCACAGATAGTTGACCGTCGAGTCGTCCTCCAGCGCCAGTAAGGCGTGGCCCAGGCCCTCGGACAGGAAGACCGAGCGTCGATCCACGTCGTCGATGACCGCGCTGTCCCAGGTGCCGAAGGTCGGTGAGCCCGGGCGCAGGTCGACCACCACGTCCAGGAACGCCCCGCGCACGCAGCTCACGTACTTGGCCTGGCCCGGCGGATCCTCGGTGTAGTGGATGCCGCGCAGCACGCCCGCCGCCGAGGTCGAGGTGTTGACCTGCAGCAGATCGAACGTCCGCCCGACCGCCTTCTCGAACTCCGACGCCTTGAACGTCTCGACGAACACCCCGCGCTCGTCGCCGTGCAGGGCGGGCGTGAACTCCCACGCGCCCGGCACCGCCATCTCTCGAATCCGCATGCTCACCAATCCCGTCCGCGCTCGAGCAGGCCGAGCAGGTATCTGCCGTACCCGGACCGCACCAGCGGTTCGGCCAGCCGGGACAGCTGTTCGTCGTCGATGAATCCCATGCGCCAGGCCACCTCCTCGGGCACCCCGATCTTCAGACCCTGCCGTTCCTCGATGGTCCGCACATAGTTGGCGGCATCCAGCAGCGAATCGAAGGTACCGGTATCCAGCCACGCCGTACCGCGTTCGAGCGCATTCACCTGCAACCGGCCCTGTTCCAGATAGGCCCGGTTGATATCGGTGATCTCGTATTCCCCGCGCGCCGAGGGCCGCAGCCCGCGCGCGATCTCGACCACGTCGTTGTCGTAGAAGTACAGCCCCGGAATGGCGTAGTTGGAGCGCGGCAGCTTGGGCTTCTCCTCGATGGAAACGGCCTTCCCGTCGGCGAATTCGATCACGCCGTACGCGGAGGGATCCGACACCCAGTACGCGAACACCGCCCCGCCGTCGATGTCGTGGAAGCGGCGCAGCCGGGTGCCCAGCCCGGGGCCGTGGAAGATATTGTCGCCCAGCACGAGCGCCGCCGAGCCGGTACCGATGTGGTCGGCACCCAGCACGAACGCCTGCGCCAGCCCGTCGGGCTCGGGCTGCACCACATACGACAGCGCCAGCCCGAACCGGGCGCCGTCGCCGAGCAGCCGCCGGAAGGAGTCGGCGTCCTCGGGCGTGGTGATCACCAGGATGTCCCGGATACCGGCCAGCATGAGTGTCGACAGTGGGTAGTACACCATCGGTTTGTCGTATACCGGGACCAGCTGCTTGCTCACGCCGCGCGTGATCGGATGCAGCCGCGATCCGGTCCCGCCCGCCAGGATGATTCCGCGCATGTCACGCAAGTGTGCCAGTCGCACCGGCCGTGGGCTCGACGAGGTTCCGACTCGACCGCGAAACGATCACAGGGGTTTGACAGGGGGCCGATCGGGCGAATACCTGTTGCGTAGGTCACTTTCACTGTGGTCTTCTGAAAAGACCCGCGTGAGATGTCAGCGCCGACGCCTCGCGACCCGCTCCGGTTGCCGTGTTCGGCGCGCCGGAGTGAGGTAGGTGCGCGATGGTGGCTCTTCCAGTCGGCGAAACCCGGTACGACCCCGGCACCGTCGTGAATCCCGATCGAATCAGCCTGCATTCGCAGGCATTGCTGCTGGCCTGCCGGGGCGTGGTCGGCCCGGTCATCCGCCGCTATCCGATCTACCCGCTGACCATGCCGTTCGCCAGGACATTCGTCGACGGCCTGGCCCGATTGCGCCCGCAGCCGCGCGGCGTGGAGCGGGAACAGGTGCGGCTGAGTGGTTTTCGGATGGAGATCCTGCGGCCCGCGGGCGCGCGCCGGGCGCTGCGGCACGGCGCGGTGATGTACATGCACGGCGGCGGCTTCTTCCTCTGCGGCCTGGATTCGCACCGGCCGATCGCGGCCAGCCTGGCCCGACGCACCGGGCTGCCGGTGGTGAACGTCGAATACCGCCAGCTCCCGTCGACCCCCATCGCGGGTTCGGTCGAGGACTGCCTGACCGCCTATCGCTGGCTGCTGCGGCACGGCGCGGACCCCGCCCGCATCGTCTTCGCCGGTGACTCCGCGGGCGGCTACCTCACCTTCGCCACCGCACTGCGCGCGGTGTGCGAGGGCCTGCCCGCGCCCGCCGGACTGGTCGGCCTGTCCCCCTTGCTGGACCTGGACTACCACGCCAAGCGCGACTACGTGAACGTCACCCGCGACGCCTACATCCCGATGTCGGCCGTCCGCCGGATGGTCCGCTTCGGCGCCGAGACGGACCACCGCCTGGACCCGACCCTCTCCCCGGTCAACGGCGCACTGGCAACCCTTCCCCCGGCCCTGCTCATAGTCGGCGAAGACGAATTACTGCGCTACGACTGCGAACTCATGTCCGACCGCCTCACCGCCGCGGGCGTCCCGAACTCCCTGGAACTGTGGCGCGGCCAGGTCCACGCCTTCATGAGCATCATGCCCGCCCTGCCGGAAAGCCGAGCCGCCCTCGCCCGGGTGGCCCGATTCGTCCGGGCGAGAGTCGAATCGGCGTCGGTGGCCCGCACGGCATGAGCGATGCGTAGATAGAGCCCGATTGAAAGCACCCCCGCGCAGATCACTGAGCGGGGGTGCTGCCGTAAACCCTTGCGGGACTTACCGATCCGCGCCTACTTCGGAGCCGCCACGAAAGGCTGACCGACCGTGGTGAAGTACTGTACGGCGGCAACGATCGCCACGGGGGCCGTCACCAGCAGCTGTCCGGCCAGGACGCCCAGCGCGCCCATGGCGGCCGCGCCGACGAGGCAGCCGACGGCCGCGCCGGGCAGGAAGGAGAACAGGCCGCCGATGACGCCGGTGGCCAGGGTCGCGCCGGTGCCGACGGCAATGGCGCCCAGGGCGCAGCCGACCGCGCCGCCGCCGAGGCCACCGACCAGGGTGCCGACGGTCGCGCCCAGGCTGATGGTGTCCTTCATGCGGTTCCAGGCGGCCTGCTCGCGGTCGTAGGGGGTCTTCCACGGCGCGGTGTTCTGGAACGGGAGGTCCACCGGCTTGTAGACCGCGTGCGCCAGGTCGAGCCGCGGGGTCAGGGTGGCGGTGCGGCCGGTGATGTCCGCGGCGACCGGGAACTCGAAATCGTCCACGCGGAACTTCAGTTCGGTCCCGGCCAGGGTGGCGCCCCGGGCAGACTTGATCTTGAAGGCCCCGTCCTCGACGGCCATCGAGCCGCCGTCGATCTGGAGGACGGCGGCGGTATCGGTGGCCGTCGCCTTGTAGTGCACGGGGGCGTCGGTGGGCTCGGCGTGCACGGCGCCCGCCGAGACTCCGAGCGCGGCGATCAGCAGCGCCGACGTCGCGGCGAATTTCCTCATCAGCATTCTTCGGTCCTCGATCGACGGTCAAATAGGGACCGACGAATCGAAACCGGAGCCGACGAACGGAAAGTGCCGTAATGATGTCCGGTTTGTGAATATTAGCCGGAAGATTGCGAGACTGAAGCGCCCGCCCGACTGTCGCCGGGCGGGCGCTGTGTCGCCGGAGCGCCGAAAGGTCCTCGGCGCGAAGCGAATTACTTGGCCGGGGTGAACGGCGCGTTGATCGTCGTGAAGTACTGCACCGCAGCGGCGATAGCCACCGGGGCGGTCACCAGCAACTGGCCCGCCAGGGTGCCCAGCGCGCCCACAGCGATGATCCCGCCGAGGCAGCCGATCACGGCCGCCGGAACAAATGCACCGAACAGACCGACGATCGCGGCGGTGGCCACCGTGGCACCGGCGATGCCGCCCAGGACGCAGCCGACGGCGCCGCCGCCGAGTCCGCCGATCAGGGTGCCGATGGTGGCGCCGGTGGCGATGGTGTCCTTCATCCGGTTCCAGGCGGCCTGTTCGCGGTCGTAGGGGGTCTTCCACGGCGCGGTGTCCTGATAGGGCAGATCCACCGGCTTGTAGACCGCGTGCGCCAGATCGAACTGCGGGGTCAGCGTCGCGGTGCGACCGGCGATATCGGCCGCGATCGGGAACTCGAAATCATCCACACGGAACTTCAGGTCGGTGCCCGCGAGGGTCGCCCCATTGGCCGCCTTGATCTTGAAGACACCGTTCTCGACATCCAACGACCCGGCATCGGTCTGGATGATCGTCGACTTGTCGGTCGTCGTGGCCTTGTAGTTCACGGCACCGGCATCGTCGGCCGGGGCCGCGTTCGCGGTACCGGCCGTCACGCCGAGCGCGGCGATCAGCATGACCGACGTCGCGGCGAATTTCCTCATCAGCATTTTTGTGGAACCTCGGTAGGAGTGGTTCAGAGGGGGACGTATGAATCGAAATCCAGATCAGCTAACGTGCGGTGAACCTGCCGTGACCGTTCATTCAATTCTTGTTCACCATTGCGTCCTTGCCGACCGTCAGGTATCGGAAACACGCAGTGTGCATGGGGTTTCCACGGTTTCGACAGCCTTGCGGCCGGTGAGATCGCCGTGATTCCCTGTGAGTAAGGTCACCGACCGGGAGGGCTGTTTTTCGGCCGCACGATGATCTGCGTCGCCTGATAGCGAATGTGAATTATCAAGGCCCGCTTCGGATATTATTTCCGAACGGTAACGCCTTGGTGTAATCGCGCATTCCGGACCGTGCCGATGCGAGGCATTCTCCTAGCTTCGGTGCGGAACGGTCCGGCCGCCCGGCGGGGGACGATAGGGTTGATGGTCGTGCGACTGCTCGTAACCGGCGGCGCCGGGTTCATCGGCGCCAACTTCGTCCATCAGACCGTCACCGAGCGGCCCGACACCCGCGTCGTGGTGCTCGATGCGCTCACCTACGCCGGTAATCGGGCCTCGCTCGACCCGGTCGCCGACCGGATCGACTTCGTGCACGGCGATGTCGCCGACGCCGAGCTGGTGAACCGGCTCGTCGCCGACGCCGACGCGGTGGTGCACTTCGCCGCCGAATCGCACAACGACAATTCGCTGGCCCAGCCGTGGCCGTTCGTGCAGACCAATATCGTCGGCACCTTCGCGCTGTTGCAGGCGGTGCGCGAACACGATGTGCGCTACCACCACATCTCCACCGACGAGGTGTACGGCGACCTCGAGCCGGACGATCCGGCGTTCACCGAGACCACCCCGTACAACCCGTCGAGTCCGTACTCCGCGTCCAAGGCGTCCAGCGACCTGCTGGTCCGGGCCTGGGTGCGCTCGTTCGGGGTGCGCGCGACGATCTCCAACTGCAGCAACAACTACGGGCCCTATCAGCACGTGGAGAAGTTCATTCCGCGCCAGATCACCAATCTGATCGACGGGGTGCGCCCGCGGCTGTACGGGGCCGGACATCAGATTCGGGACTGGATCCACGTCGACGACCACAATCGCGCGGTCTGGGCCGTCCTGGAGCGCGGCCGCATCGGGCAGACGTATCTGATCGGCGCGAACGGCGAACTCGACAACAAATCCGTCGTCCAGCAGCTACTCGCCGAATTCGGCCGCCCCACAGACGATTTCGACCACGTCACCGACCGCCCCGGCCACGACCAGCGCTACGCCATAGACCCCACCCTCCTGCGCACCGAATTGGGCTGGGAGCCAAGGTATCGCGACTTCCGCGCCGGACTGGCCGCGACAATCCAGTGGTACCGCGACAACGAATCCTGGTGGCGCCCACAGAAAGCCGCCACGGAGAGCGCTTATGTGGCCGCGGGGGAAAAGGTCCTGTAGCCGCCCACGTTCCCAGCCTTGGTCCCGGCGTGCTTCCCTTCCTTTGGTCCCGGCACGCTTCCCTCCTTTGGTCCCGGCGTGCTTCCCCTCCTCTGGTCCCGGCGTGCTTTTGGCCGGGACCCACTGAGATTCCGGCCAAAAGCACGCCGGAATCAAGGCGGTGAACTCAACCCCAGACCATGAAGTGGTACTTCGCCACCGCCGCCACCAACGCCACCACAGTCGCAACCACAACCGCGATCGCAGGCCCCCGCACCGGCGTCACCCCGCGAGTATTGGTGAGCCGCAGCGGCATCCACCGCAGCAGCACCGCGAAGGCCACGACCGCCAGCGGCACGAAGTACCGCCCCTGCACCCCGTCGACCAGGTAGTAGTCGACCGGCGAGAACGACATGTACAGCGTCACATAGATCATCGCGACGCTCGCCAGCACCGTCAGCGCCACCACGATCGTCCGCCACCGGTCGCCCGTCAGCCGTTCGGCCATGCCCACGGCGACGGCGAATGCCAGCAGGCAGGCCAGAATCGACACCGCGGGCACATCGATGTACGCGAATCCGAGCTCGCCGAAGAACTGGGTGAACCAGCGCTGATCGCGATACCAGATGCTGTCGGTGAAGACCGACAGGAAATGCCCGGGGTGGCTCAGGATGCCGTGCAGCTGGTCGCCCGGCCGCACCGAATGCCATTGCGCCGGTGGCCGCATCAGGCCCATGCCGTCCCCGGTCGGCGCGGCGACCTTCATCCACGCCGCGAACAGTCCCGCGCCGAGCACCGCGCCGATCCACGGAATCCAGCGCAGCCAGTTCCGGAATCCGTACTGCCGGGCCGGAATCAGCGCCACCAGCATGGCCAGCAGCACGTAGGTCGGCTTGCTGAGCGGTAGCGCAACGGTTGCGGCGAGTGCTGCCGCGGTCTCCACCCGGGACAGTCGGGCGCCCAGGAACAGGCCCTTCACCAGCAGGCAGGACACCAGCAGGGCGAGCGCGTTGGTCATGGTGTCGGCGGTGACCGTCCCGGCCTGGAACAGCGCGATGGGCAGCACCGCCACCGTGAACGCCAGCCACTGGATCCGGAATCCGCGCAGCGCCCGCAGCGCGAAACCGACCACGAGCAGATAGGCCACCAGCCCGGCGATCCGGGTCAGCTGCACCGTCGCGCCCACATTCAGCCCGAACGCCTCGGACAGCCGAATGCCCACGGCCGCAGGCACATACGGGATCGGCGAATAGGCGGCGGTATTGGTGAACCACATCGGCTTGGTCGCCGAGGTCACCGGCGCGGACCCGAGCAGGCGATAGGCCACCGGATCGGCCGCGAACCTCTCCGGTTCGACCGGCTTGCGGTTGTAATCCCCGAACGCGTACCCCATCAGCCCGTCGATGCTCAGCGGAATATCGCCCCCGTAGGAAACACCGCGATCATCGGCGATCCGCTCCGGCAGAAACCCACCCTGCGCCACCTGATACGCCCGCCCGAACTGCGTAATCTCGTCATGCCCCCAAAACGGCGGCGTCACAACGGAGAAAATCACCCCGAACACCCCGGCCACCACCACAAACCCCGCCGCCCCCAGCCCAACCCGCCGCTGCAACCAGCACCACACCCGAGCCAACCCCCCCGCCCCACTCTCCGGGCGACCCACCTCCGAGTTCCCGGCCGAACGGTCCACTTCCACGCTCTCGGCCGGATGACTCACTTTCATGTCCACGGCTGACTGGCCCGCTTCCATGTTCTCCGCCGAGCGGTCCACTCCCTTGTTTCCGGCCGTGCCGTCCATTTCCTTGTTCCCGGCATGCTTTTGGCCGGGACCCACCCCCGCCTCGGCTTCCGTCGTCATCTCCCGTGCCTCTGCTCGGCGCCTTCCGCCCCCACCGCCGAGTAGCGCAGGTACATCAGTCGGGCGGCCTCGTGGCGGGAGCGGCGGATGCCGTCCAGGATCAGGCCCGCGGTCCAGGCCAGGCTGCCCAGCAGGAGCAGGGTGAAGCCGAGGAATAAGGTCGGGAACCTCGGGACCTGGTGGATCTCGTAGAACTGGACCACGATCGGTGTGATGAGGATCAGCGAGATCAGCCACGACAGCGTGCCGAACAGGCCGTAGAAGGCGACCGGTCGCTCGTGCCGGGCCAGGCCGATGATCAGCGCCAGGATCTTGAATCCGTCGTGGTACGTGCGCAGCTTGCTCTCGCTGCCCGCCGGGCGATCCCGGAAACCCACGTGCACCTGCGTCTGCGGCACCCGCAGGTGCAGCGAGTGCACGGTCAGCTCGGTCTCGATCTCGAATTCCCGGGAGACGGCCGGGAAGCTCTTCACGAACCGGCGCGAGAACACCCGGTACCCCGACAGCATGTCCTCGACATTCTCGCCGAACACCTTGCCGACCACGCCGTTGAGCACCCGGTTGCCGGTCTCGTGCCCGGCCCGGTACGCCTGCGCGCCCTCGTCCTGCTTGCGCACGCCCAGGACGTGGTCGTAGGGGCCGTCCAGCAGCGTCTTGATCATCAGGGGCGCGGCGGAGGCGTCGTAGGTGTCGTCCCCGTCGATCATCACGTAGACGTCGGCCTCGATATCGGCGAAGGCCCGGCGAACCACGTTGCCCTTGCCCTTCGTGGTCTCGGTGCGCACGATCGCGCCCGCCGCGCGGGCCCGCTCGGCGGTCGCGTCGGTACTCAGGTTGTCGTACACGTAGACGACGATGCCCGGCACGGCTGCCGTGAGGTCGGTGACGACCTTGGCGACCGCGGCCTCCTCGTTGTGGCAGGGCACCACTGCGGCGATACGAAGCTCGGTGGGGTCCACCCCGTCAATCCCTCATGTGATCGGCCGGTGAAATAACGGAACACCGGGAGGGTACAGGGCAGGCGTAGGGGTACGCCCGGTAACCCTCGTTGTGTCAGATACCCGTTACGGGGGCATGCGGTACCGTCGCCGGGTGTCCAGCAGCGAGATCGTGACCCCGCCGGCCGCGTCCGCCGCGTCCCCGTTCGCGAAGGTGCTGGCCGCGCTGCGCACGGGCGGCGCGTTCCTGGTGGTCGGTGCGCTCGGCTTCCTGGTCGATGCGGGCACCTACAACCTGCTGGTCTTCTGGGGCGGGCACGGCGTGCTCTACCACGCCCCGCTACCGGCCAAGATCATCGCGATCGCGGTCGCGACGGTGGTCACCTATTTCGGCAACAAATGGTGGACCTTCGCGCACAAGAAGGGCGGCAGCCCGGCCCGCGAATACCTGCTCTACGCCGTGTTCAATGTGATCGCCATCGGCCTGCAACTGGGCTGCCTCGGGTTCTCCCGCTACGTGCTGCACCTGTCGACGCCCCTGTCGGACAACATCTCCGGCACCCTGATCGGCCAGATTGTCGCGGTCGTCTTCCGCTACTGGGCGTATGACAAATTCGTCTTCACGGGCGAGTCGGCGGCCCGGTCGGCCGGAGCCGCGTGAGATGGAGATAATGGTGCCGCCCGCGCCGAGCGGGACAGTCAGAGTGCGACTTCGGCGACAATCCGCGGCGCCGAAGGCGACGCCATCGGACACAGAGGGAATCCTATGGACAAGCCTGGTGGGCAGGCCGTGACCGACAAAGCGAGCGACCATCGGATCGCCGACCCTGCTCCCGCCACCCTGCGGAGCGACCGCCAGGCTCCGGACCGGCTGGTACTGGCGCGCGGCATCTTCACCGGACCGTCTCCGAAGATCAGCGACGAGCTGTACGCCGTGGCGGTCAAGGGCAAGACCACCCGCGAGCGGCTGTCGATGCGCCTGGACAAGGGCGCCACCGCGCACACCAACACCTACTTCGGCCGGTTCGCCGCCAGCTACTGGCAGCGCTGGACCACCGTGACCGAGGTCGAGGTGGGCATGACCCTCGAGGTGGCCGACCGGGCGCGAATCCGCTTGGCGGCCTCCGACATTGCCGGGCATCGCCGCATCGTCGACACCGCCGAGGTGCGTGCGGACGGGCGGGTGGTGCTGACGGCGAAGCTGGACCAGTACGTCGACGGCGGCGCGCTGTGGCTCGAATTCGACGCCGTCGGTGGGGAACTCACGATCTCCGAGCTCGCCTGGACCGCGGCCGCGCCGGATCACGTTCGGCCCGTTGCCATTGCGATCTGCACCTTCAACCGCGCCGAGGACTGCGCGCACACGGTGGCGGCGCTGGCGTCGGATCCGACGGTGCTGGCCGCGATCGATGCGGTCTACGTGGTCGACCAGGGCACCGATCTGGTCGAGGACCGGCCGCTGTATCAGGAGACCGCGCCGCGGTTCGGCGACAAGCTGCGCTACATCCGGCAGCCGAATCTCGGTGGCGCGGGCGGTTTCACGCGCGGGCTGTACGAGGTGTCGGCGGCCAACGAGCACGCCGACGTCATCCTGATGGACGACGACATCCTGTGCGAGCCGGAAACGGTGGTGCGGCTCAACGCCTTCGCCAATATGACGGTGGAACCCACGCTGGTCGGCGCGCAGATGCTGTTCCTGCTCAACCCCGACTACCTCAATGTCGGCGCCGAAGAGGTGCACCTGAACGAGCTGCGGCACGGGCAGAAGGTGCCGAAGGCGTTGCGCAACACCAGCATGCTCAAGCGCAATCAGGAACGCCGCGTCGACGCCGGGTACAACGCCTGGTGGACCTGCCTGATCCCGGCCGAGGTGGTCGCGCGCATCGGCCTGCCGGTGCCGATCTTCTTCCAGTGGGACGACGTGGAATACGGCATCCGCGCCCGCGAGGCCGGTTTCGTGACCGTCACGCTGCCCAATGCCGCGGTGTGGCACGCCGACTTCTACTGGAAGGACTACGACGACTGGGCGCGCTACTTCAGCATGCGCAACTCGCTCATCGTCGGCGCGCTGCACACCGATCTGGACCCGAAGGCCGTGACGCGCAAGCTGTTCCGGGAAATCGCCGAGCATCTGGTGGCCATGCAGTACGGCCTGGTGCACACCACGCTGCAGGGCATCGAGGATTTCCTGAAGGGCCCCGGGGTCCTCCAGGACGGCGGTGCCGCGGCCCTCACCGCCGCCCGCACCAGCCGCGCCGACTACGCCGAGACCGTCAAGCATCCCGCCGCCATGGCCCCGGTCCGCGACGCCGATCTGCACGTCCGCCGCGCCGGCGGCGAACCCAGCCGCCCGCTGCTGGTCCTGATCAAGCGCGCCATCCAGCACTGGACCGGCCGCACCGCCCCCGGCGTCGTCGCCGTCACCCGCGAAGACGCCCACTGGTGGCACGTCTCCCTCTACGACCACGTCGTGGTAACCGACGCCTCCCAATCCGGCGTCCGAATCCGCCACCGCGACAAGCCCCGCGCCCGCGCCCTCCTGCTCCGCACCCTGCGCACCCTCCACCGCCTGCACCGCGAACTCCCCACCCTCACCCACCAGTACCGCACCGCCATGCCCCAACTCACCAGCCGAGAAAACTGGGAACGCTTGTACGGCATCTGATTCCGGCCTGCGCCGGGAGGTCGAAACGGCGGCTAGAGGAACAGGTCGGTGGTGAGTGGGCCGTCGCCCGGGACCACCCGGTATTTGTCGAGATCGGTGATTCCGTGTGCGGCAAGCACATCCTCATCGATGAAGAAATTACCGGTGGTTTCGGTGGCGGGGGAGGTGAGGACCAGGTAGGCCGAATCCGCGTAGATGTCGGGGGTGCGGGAGGTGGAGACCATGTCCTCGCCGCCGAGCAGGTTGCGTACCGCGGCGGTGGCGATGGTGGTGCGTGGCCACAGGGAATTCACGCCGATGCCGTACTTGCGTAGCTCCTCGGCCAGGCCGAGCGTGGTCAGCGACATGCCGTACTTGGCAATGGTGTACCCGAGCGAGGATCCGGCCCACTTCGGATCCAGATTCAGCGGTGGCGACAGCGTCAGAATGTGTGGATTGCGCCCGGCCGCGGCCGATTCCCGCAGTGCGGGAATGCACATCTTCGACAGCAGGAAACTGCCCCGGCAGTTGATGTCCTGCATGAGGTCGTACCGCTTCATCTCCAGCGTCTCGGTGGGCGAGAGATCGATCGCCGAGGCATTGTTCACGACGATATCGATCCCCCCGAACCGCTCCCGCGTCCGCCGCACCGCCGTGGCAACGGCCTCGTCGTCGCGCACATCGCCGACGAACTTGTGCACCGTGCCCCCGGCCTGTTCGAGCTCCGCGGCGGCGGTGTGAATGGTGCCCGGCAATTTCGGATGCGGCTGATCGGTCTTGGCGATCAGCGTGATGTTCGCCCCGTCCGCCGCCGCCCGCTTGGCGATCTCGAGCCCGATACCGCGGCTCCCGCCCGACATGATCATGGTCCGGCCCGCGAGCGACCTGCCTGCTTCGGTCATAGCCCAGCTCCCAACGTTGTGCCATCGCCCCCCGGCTCGACAGTAGGCGATACCACCCGGGTCGCGCCGCCGACTCTCGGCGCCTACCGTCCGCGCGACCGCCGATCGCGATAGGCCCAGCGCTGCGACTTCTCCATCGTCTTCCACTGCCGCAGGCGCTCGGCGCGCAACCGGGCGTCCACGCGGGCGGCCAGCCACTCGTTCTCACGCTGGAGCTTCAGATAGCTGTCCAGCCGACGCCGGGGCAGCTCGCCCGATTCGACGGCGGCCCGCACCGCGCAGCCGGGCTCGTGCACGTGCGCGCAGTCGGCGAAACGGCAACGCTCGGACAGGGTTTCGATATCGCTGAAGGCGAGCCCCAGCCCCTCGGCCGCGTCCCACAGGCCGACCGACCGCAGTCCGGGCGTATCGATCAGGGTGCCGCCGCCCGGCAGCGGCCGCAGCTCGCGCTGCACGGTGGTGTGCCGCCCGCGCTTGTCGCTCGCGCGAACCTCGCCGGTGGCGAACACCTCCGCGCCCAGCAGCGCATTGGCCAGCGTCGACTTTCCCGCGCCGGACGGGCCGATCAGCGCCACGGTGCCGTCCAGCAGCGCGGTGAGCACGTCCATGCCCCAGCCGCCGGTGGCGCTGACCGCCAGCGTCGTCGCGCCGGGAGCGGCCGCGCGCACCTCGTCGAGCGGAATGTCCACGGCCAGATCGGCTTTGGTCAGCACCACGATCGGTTGCGCGCCGGATTCCCAGGCCAGCGCCAACAGTCGCTCGATCCGGCCCAGGTCGACATCGCCGTCGGCGGCGATACACACCAGCACCGTATCGACATTCGCGGCCAGCACCTGTTCGTCCGACCGCCGGGACGCCGCCGCGCGCACGATGGCCGTGCGCCGGGGCAGCAGGCGGCGCACCGTATGGTCGGCGTCGAGCGCCACCCAATCGCCGGTACACAGGCCGCTGACGTTGGTATCCGCCCGCGGGCAGTGTGCGCGTGCCGGGCCCGAGGGGGTCGCGACATCACATTCACTGCGGTCCATCCGGATTACGCGGGCCGGGATCCAGCCGGTGTCGAGCAGCCGTGTGTATTCGGCGGAGACGGCCGAGTTCCAGCCGTAAGGTTCGAGGAGGTCGTAATCGACCATGAGAGGGAACATCCTTCGTCGGGGCACCGAGCCCGGACAAGGGCTCAGTGAATGCGGCAGAGGGTGGAATACGCGGCGGCGCGGCTGCCGAACCGCAGCCACTGCCCTTCCGCGACAACCGGGGTCACGAACTTCACGTATTCCACCTCCTCGCGCCTCTCGACGTTGCGGTCCCGTGCGGGACGTCTACAACGATGACAGCCCGTCTCGCGGGCCGCAATACATTATTTTCCCGGGCTCGCCGTCTAGCCCGGCTTGTGGAACTGCTCGCGCCGCCCCAGGCGCCGCAGTCGCAGCCACTCTCGCAGACCGGCCGGATCGCGCTGCTGCACAAGGAAGAACCAGGAGAATCGCGCCCATTCCTGCGGCAGCAGTTTCCGCATTCCGGGCTGTGCCATGAGATAGCCGCGATTGCGATAGGTGAAGTACCGCTTGACCGGATCGTCCGGATACTGGGTGTGCATGCGCCCGCCCATGATCGGCTTGAATTCCGCGGATCCGTTGGGATGCAGATATGCCGTCTGCAGGCAGGTGCCGAACGGCAGCCCGGAACGCACCAGGCGGCGGTGCACCTCCACCTCGTCGCCGCGCACGAACAGCCGCAGATCCGGCACGCCGATCACATCGACCGCCTCGGCCGAGATCAGCGCGCCGTTGAACAGCGAGGCGATGCCGGGCAGGAAATCCTCGTCGCCGAGCTCGGAACGCAGCCGCCGCCACACCACGCCGCGGCGCAGCGGGAACGCCAGCCGGTCCGGCTCGTCGATATCGCACACCACCGGCGACACCTCCGAAAGCCCGTGCCGCCGCGCGCAATCCACCAGCGTCGCGAGCACCTCGGGGCCCTCGGGGCGGCCGTCGTCGTCGGCCAGCCACACCCAGTCCGCGCCCAGCGTCAGCGCGTGCAGCATGCCGAGCGCGAAACCGCCCGCGCCGCCGAGGTTGTGCTCCGAGCCCAGATAGGTCGCCTCGATCGGCTGCTCCCGCACCAGCTCGCCGACCTCGGGCTCGTTGGCGTTGTCGACCACGATCAGGTGATCGATCGGATGCGTCTGCGAGCAGAGCACTTTCAGCGATTCGGCCAGCAGCTCGCGCCGCTTGTGCGTGACCACCACCGCGATGATCCGGTCGTTCGTGCCGCTCATGCGGAATTGCGCTCCAGTTCCTGTTCCCGGGCCAGCTCGCGCTGGATCTGGGCGACGTGGTCGCCGGCCTCGGGTCCCTCGTAGGCCCGGACCACTTCTTCGATATCGCCCTGCATTCTCATGTGCCCGTGGTCGATCCAGATCGCGGTGTCACAGAGCTGGGCCAGAAATTCGTTGGAATGGCTGCAAAATACCAGGATTCCGGACCGGGCGACGAGGTCACGCAGCCGGTTGCGGGCCTTCTTCATGAATTCGGCGTCCACCGCGCCGATGCCCTCGTCCAGCAGCAGGATCTCCGGGTCGATGGAGGTCACCACGCCCATCGCCAGGCGCACCCGCATACCCGTCGAGTATGTGCGCAGCGGCATGTTCAGATACTCGCCGAGCTCGGTGAATTCGGCGATCTCGTCCACCTTGGCCAGCATCTGCTTGCGGGTCTGCCCGAGGAACAGGCCGCGGATGAGGATGTTCTCGTAGCCGGAGATCTCCGGGTCCATGCCGACGCCGAGGTCGAACACCGGCGCCACCCGGCCCCGAATGCGCGCGCTGCCGCGGGTGGGTTCGTAGATGCCCGACAGCAGCCGCAGCAGCGTCGACTTGCCCGCGCCGTTGTGGCCGACCAGCCCGACGCGGTCGCCCTCCTTCAGCGACAGCGTGATGTCGCGCAGCGCCTCGACCACCACCACATCGGATTGGTTGCGTCCGATCGAGCCGCCCGCCTTGCCCAGGAACGCCTTCTTCAGCGACCGCGACTTGGCGTCGAAGATCGGGAATTCGACCCACGCCCGGTGGGTTTCGATGCTCACGTGGTCGGTCATGTCGCCCTTCACACCCAGTACGGGACGCGGGATCGGTATCGCTTCAATGCCAGGATCGCGACCACCCAGCCGACGACCGTGATCGTCAGGACCACCACCCAGCTCAGCAGTCGCGGTGAGTCACCCAGCAGGGGGCCGCGCACGATCTCCAGATAGTGGAATGTCGGCACCAGTTCCACCAGCCGGGCGCGCTCGCTGACACGCCCCTGTAGCGATTTGGTGGTCCACATGACCGGCGTCAGCACGAACAGCATCAGCGTCATGCTGCCCAGGATCGGCGCGATATCGCGGTAGCGGGTGCTGAAGATGCCGAACACGATCGACACCCACATCGCGTTGAGGAAAATGAGCACGATCGCCGGAATCGCCAGCAGCGCAGTCCAATGCAGGTGGTGCCAGATCCCCAGGGCGGGCACCATCACCAGATAGATGACGAAATTGTGCGCGAAGAACAGGAATTGCCGCCACACCAGCCGATACACGTGCACGCTCAGCGCCGACGGCAGCTGTTTGATCAGGCCCTCGTTGGCGATGTAGACGTCCGAGCCCTCGAGGATGGCGGCATTGATCACGTTCCACACGATCAGGCCGACCGTGACATACGGCAGATAGGTCCACAGATCCTGACCGAGGATCGCCGAATAGAGCACGCCCATCGCCGTCGCCTGCACGCCGGTGGCGATGGTAATCCAGAACGGGCCCAGCACCGAGCGCCGGTACCGCTGCTTGATGTCCTGCCAGCCCAGCTGTAGCCACAGCTCACGCTGCGCGAACCCGTCACGCAGGTCGGAGAAGGCGCGCCCGAACGACTGTGAATCGGACATCAGTGGCTCCGAGGCGTCGGCCGGGCTCTGTTCGGCGGTGGCCGAAGGGGCAGCTGCAGGCACAGTGCGACTGTATCTAATCAGCGCGCCCGGGCGCGCACGGGACCGCGACCCGGCGGTTCGGCGATCCCCCCTGCGTCAGAGGTACTGCCCGCTGCCGCCCGTCGGGCTCGAATCCCCGGACCGCTGGGCGTGAATGCCCGGCGGGAGGGCGTGGCGCATCTGCTCGAGCTGCG
The DNA here is from genome assembly GCF_013186535.1 of Nocardia terpenica. Classification (NCBI taxonomy): domain Bacteria; kingdom Bacillati; phylum Actinomycetota; class Actinomycetes; order Mycobacteriales; family Nocardiaceae; genus Nocardia; species Nocardia terpenica. The sequence goes on along the minus strand of NZ_JABMCZ010000002.1, from coordinate 1,254,265 downwards.
CCCGCGCGGCCATCTGCTGCGCGAACAGCGCGGTCTGGATGCCGTGGAACAGGCCCTCCAGCCAGCCGACCAGCTGGGCCTGCGCGATGCGCAGCTCGGCGTCGGAGGGGATCGAGTCGTCGTTGAACGGCAGCGCCAGCCGCTCCAGTTCGTCGCGCAGTTCGGGGGACAGGCCCTGCTCGAGTTCCTGCACCGAGGTACGGTGGATCTCCTTGAGCCGGCTGCGGCTGGCGTCGTCCAGCGGGGCCGCCCGCACCTCTTCCAACAACTGTTTGATCATGGTGCCGATGCGCATCACCTTCGCCGGCTGCTCGACCATGTCGGCCAGCGATTCGTCATTGCCGTCGGCACCGGGCTCCGCGCCGGTCTCCTCGCCGACGACCTGCCCGGTGAAGGGCGTCTCGCCCTGGGCGCCCGCCGGAACGACCAACGGCCGGCCCTCGGGCCCGATCACCACAATGGGATCCGATGCTCCGTCCGAATGCGTCATGATCTCCATCATGTCCTGTCCCGGCGCGACGCGCTAAGCGGGTGTCCGGGGCACGCTCGCGCGCAAGTAGTCTGTTGCGGTCTCGTCCGCCTCGTGTGTGGTCTCGGTTTGCTGAAAGTCGGTTGCCATGCTGCGTGATATCCCACCTGGTTACCCGTGTTGTCGGCCCGTGCGATGGGCTCGGCCGGAAAACCGCTCGGTTGCCGGCGACACGGTTACGCCGACTTGCCCCCTGCCCTTAGAGTGGCCCACATGACTTACGACGTCGCGAGGGTTCGGGGGTTGATACCGTCCCTGGGCGACGGCTGGATCCATCTCGATCCGCAGGCGGGCATGCTGGTCCCGGACTCGGTATCTCGCGCGGTGTCAACGGGTTTCCGGACCTCTGCCTTTTCACATGCCAACCGGCACGGTGCCGCCCGGCGCAGCGCCGCCATCCTGGATTCGGCCCGGGAGGCGGTCGCCGATCTGGTCGGTGGCGACCCGGCAGGCGTTGTGCTGGGCCCGGATCGAGCGGTGCTGCTGGCCTGGCTGGCCGAATCACTGAGCTCCCGACTGGGGCTGGGTACCGGGATCGTGCTGTCGCGTCTGGACGACGAGGCGAATGTGGCGCCGTGGCTGCGCATCGCCAATCGCTATGGGGCCCACGTGCGTTGGGCCGAGGTGGAGATCGAGACGTGTGAGATGCCGGCCTGGCAGTTCGAGGAGCTGATCGGGCCCACCGCGCGTCTGGTCGCCTTGACGGCCGCGTCGCCGATCGTGGGTTCCGCGCCGGCGGTGCGGGTTGCCGCCGATCGCGTGCACGAGGTGGGCGGCCTGCTGGTCGCCGACTGCTTCGGCGCCGCGCCGTACGCGCTGATCGATATCGCCGAGCTGAACGCCGACGTGGTGGCGCTGTCCGCGCCCGCATGGGGCGGCCCGCAGATCGGCGCGCTGGTGTTCCGCGACCCGGCCTTCCTGGACCGCATTCCGTCGATGTCGTTGAACCCCTACGCCAAAGGCGCCGAGCGGCTCGAGGTCGGCGGCCACCAGTACGCGCTGCTGGCCGGGCTCACCACCTCCATCGACTATCTGGCGGGGCTCGACGAACAGGCCGCGGGCACCCGGCGCGAGCGTCTGGAAATCTCGGTCACCTCGCTGCAGGACTATCACGACCACCTGTTCGAGCATCTGATGGAGGTGCTGGACCGCATCCCGAATCTGACGGTGATCGGCCGCGCCTCCACCCGAATCCCCACCGTCAGTTTCACGATCGCGGGCATGCAGGCCGAAAAGGTTTCGGCCAAGCTGGCCGACCACCGCATCGGCACCGTCAGCGGCGTCCACGGCGGCAGCCGCCTGCTCGACGCCCTCGGCGTCAACGACGAGGGCGGCGCGGTCACCATCGGATTGGCCCCGTACACAACCAAATTCGAAATAGACCAGCTGGGGCGAGTTCTTACCTCACTGGAGCACTGACCCCGGTATGCCGACAGTATCTCCCTGATCCCGGCATGCTTTTGGCCGGGATCTCACCGCCGCACTACCGAATTCGCAACAAAACCTTCCCGACAGTCTCCGCCGAATCCGGAAGCTCATGTGCCCGAGCGGCTTCCGCGACCGGCACCTCGGCGTGCACGACCGGGACGACGGTGCCGTCGGCGATCAGCGGCCACAGGTGGCGGCGCAGCTCGGCGATGATCTCCGCCTTGCTGGAGCGTCCGGTGGCGGGGCGGCGGCGCAGGTTGGTGGCGTGCACGGTGCCGCGCTTGCCCAGCAGCGCGGACAGATTCACCTCGCCCCGGACCCCGCCCTGCATTCCGACGATGCACAGCTGGCCGTCCTCGGCGAGCGTGTCGACATTGCGCTCCAGATACGCCGCACCCATATTGTCCAGAATGACGTCGGCGCCACCGAATTCGCCGAGGACCGCGACGAAATCCTCCTCGCGATAATTGATCAGGATGCTGGCCCCGAGTTCCTTGCAGCGATCCAGCTTGTACTGCGACCCCGCCGTGACCGCGACCCGCGCCCCCAGCGCCGTCGCCACCTGGATCGCGTGGGTGCCGATCCCGCTGCCGCCGCCGTGAATCAGCAGCAGCTGCCCGGCCCGCAGGCCCGCCCGCATCACCACATTCGACCAGACCGTGGCCGCGACCTCCGGAAGCGCCGCCGCCGCAACCAGATCCAGCCCCTCGGGCACCGGCAGCACCTGTCCCTCGGGCGCCACCACCCGCTCGGCGTATCCGCCTCCGGACAGCAGCGCGCAGACCCGATCGCCGGGTTGCCATTCGGTCACTCCGGGCCCGACCGCGGCGATGACGCCCGAGCATTCCAGGCCCAGGATCTCGCTGGCCCCGGGCGGCGGCGGGTAGAAACCCTGCCGCTGCAACAGATCCGCGCGATTCACCCCCGCGGCGACCACATCGATCGCGACCTCACCCGGACCGGGCGCGGGCGGGTCGGGCGCCTCCGCCCAGCGCAACACCTCGGGCCCGCCGAAACCGTCGAGTATCACCGCATGCATACCGTGACCATACGACGCCGGGCGCGCCGCCACGAGACCCGGCACCGCAACCCGTTCCGCAGACCGTCGGAGCCGACTAGCGTGGCCGGAATGAGCAGCTTCGCCGACTTCCAGAACGAGATCTATCTCGCCGGGCTCGGGGGCGCCGTGCCCGAACTGCCGATGACGGCGGCGGGCCTGGACGAGCGGGCCCGCGCGGTGCTGCCCCCACAGGCGTACGCCTACGTCGCGGGCAGCGCCTCCGCCGAGCGCACCGCCGCCGCGAATCTGGCCGCGTTCGACCGGCATCGGATCGTGCCGCGGATGTGGCGCGGGTCCAGCGGTCCGGGCGCGCGCGATCTGTCGGTGGAGGTGCTCGGCACCCGGCTGGCCGCGCCGGTGCTGACCGCCCCGATAGGGGTATTGGAGCTGCTGCACGAGCGCGGCGAGATCGCGGTCGCCGAGGCGACCCGGGAGCTGGGCATCGGCATGGTGCTGTCCACGGCGGCCTCCACCCCGATCGAGGAGGTCGGCCCGGCGGCCGGGGCGTGGTGGTACCAGCTGTACTGGCCCAACGACGACGAACTGGCTCATTCGCTGGTCGACCGGGCGGGCAAGGCCGGGGCCACCGCCATCGTGGTCACCGCCGACACCCCGAGCATGGGGTGGCGGCCGCGCGATCTGGAACTGGGCCATCTGCCGTTCCTACAGGGCAAGGGCATCGTGAACTATCTGTCCGATCCGGTCTTCCGCGCCAAGCTGAGCGCCGACCCGGAGTCGGGCGAGGACGCGCGCCGCGCCGCGGTCCTCACCTGGGTGAGCCTGTTCGGCAATCACGGCCTGCGCCCCGCGGATATCGCCAAGCTGCGGGAGTGGACCGAGCTACCGATCGCGGTGAAGGGCATCGTGCACCCCGACGACGCGCGGCTGCTGGTCGAGGCCGGGGCCGACGCGGTGGTGGTGAGCAATCACGGCGGCCGCCAGGTCGACGGCGCGATCGGGGCCCTGGACGCCCTTCCCGGCATCGTCGCCGCGATCGGTGACCGCGCCCAGGTCCTGTTCGATTCGGGGATCCGGACCGGCTCCGATGTGATGGTCGCCCTGGCCCTCGGCGCCCGCGCGGTCCTGTACGGGCGGCCGTGGGCCTACGGCCTGGGCATCGCCGGTGCGGCCGGTGTCCGGCACGCCCTGCGCCTGCTGCTCGCGGATTTGGATGCCGCCATGGGTCTTTCGGGGCAGACCCGGATCGCCGAACTGGATCGGTCGCTGCTGGCGCCGGCTCCCTGACCACCATACGGGCGTACAACTCCCGTTTAATAGAATGGTCGTATGGCTTACGAACCGAGCGGTCGCACGGCGCCGGAGCCGAGATGGCTCAGCCCGGCGCAGCAGCAAGCCTGGCGTGCCTATATGGACGGCCACCAGCGCCTCATGTCCGAGCTCAACCGCCAGCTCCAGCGCGACAGCGACCTCAGCCTCGCCGAATACCGCATCCTCGTCCTGCTTTCCGAGGCCCCCGATCGCTCCCTGCGCATGAGTGACCTGGCCGACGGCGTCCTGTCCTCCCGCAGCCGCCTGACCCACCAGATCCGCCGCATGGAGGAACAGGGCATGGTCCGCCGGACCAGCTGCGAGGAGGACGGCCGCGGCGTCCGGGCCCACCTCACCGACGAGGGCATGCGCCGCCTGGCCGAGGCCGCCCCCGGCCACGTCGAGGCGGTCCGCCAGGCGTTCGTAGACCTCATCACCCCCGAGGAGCTCACCGTCATCGGCGAGACGTTCGAACGGGTGGACAAGGAATTGGGCACGCGCTGAGGATGTTTCACCGACGCGCATCTATTAGCGTCGGTTAATGATTATGAAGTAAGCCGGTCTTGTTTCTCCCGCGCCCGCGATGCCACGATTGCCTCGCAATTACCCGGCAGGAGAAATGATTTCATGAACGTAATTCGCACCGTGGTCGCCGCGGCCTCGCTCACCGCAGGTTTCGCACTGCTCCCCACCGCCGCCTACGCCGCACCGCCCACCGCCGCCCCCAACGACACGATCCAGATAGTCGACTGCGCCACCGACCCCGTCAACTCCCTCCGCATCACCTACATGGTCCCCGAAAGCGGGGGCGGAACCTTCACGGAATGCTACGAGGGCACCGGCACCATCGACAAACCGGTCCCCGGCCCCGTCACCCACCTCTGCGCCGGAAATTACAACGGCACCTACACCGATATATCCCACAACGGCATCCAGCGCACCTTCACCCGCACCAATTGCTACGACTTGCCGAACAGCATCATCGGAAACCTACAAGTCACCAACTGACCACAAATCACCGACAGCCGAATAGGGGGGAGCCCTTGCGGTGGGTGTGGGATTTGAACCTGTCGTTTCTCCCAGGTCAACCGCGCGACCAGCGTGATTCGTTGCATCTCAGGTGATTTCGGCTGGTTTGCAACCAATACACTAGTGCCAGGTGTTGACGCGATCAACGCCGATCCGGAGTCGAAACCACCGCCGGGCCCGCCCCTGGGTTCCGGCTTCTGGTCGGACCCACATCGGTGATGGCAGTGAGAATGTAGTTTGCCACCGCTGTTGCGGGACCACCACGTTGCCAGTCGTGGGACCACCGATGGCGTTATGAAAATGGAATAGGTTATCGCGCTTTTGATTGGCGGACGCCGCGTTCCCGAACGGCCGATATGCGGCATTGTGGTGTGTTCTTGTGCATGAGCCACGGCGGTTTTCAAGCTTGTTGCTCTTGAGGTTCGGCCGATTGTGGTGTCGTTGGTGGTGTGGGTCCGATGACTTACCCGGCGCCGAAAGGTTGATCGGGGACGGGTTGGTCTTACCGTTGGGGGCTTGTGAAGGATTGGCTATGCGGCGTGGTGAGTCGCCGGATGCGGCTGCGCGGGATCGGTGACGCGCTATTCTGGCGATCACTCCGGGTCGTCGCGCAGCTCCTTCCAGCGGTCGGGAGTGAACCACGGTCTGTTGAGCCGGTATTCCTCATCGAGGGCTTTCCAGATGCGTCGAGCCGGTGTTCCCTGGTAGTAGTCCTGGTACTCGATGCGCATTCCGGCGCGGTAGGCGACGGCATCGGCCAGGATACCGTTCTCGAACTCGACGCTTCGGTTCCAGTCGACCTGGATGTCGTTGGTGTCGGCACCGTCGGCCTGTGCGACTTCCAGCGTGATGAACATGCGTGGTGAGGTTGTGATGACGGTCAGCAGGAGATCACCGGCGCGGTAACTGCGGTCTAGTTTCCAGACCTCTGCGGTGCCTTCTTCGTTGAAGTAGTCCCTCAACGCTTGCCGGTACGGTGTGCCGGTGGCGATGTAGAGACGGCCGTTGCTCCGCGGTTTCGGTAGATCACGCATCTGTGCTGTCCTGTCGCTGTTCCCGCCCGCTCATGTGGTTCCAGATTGCTGCGTCGAGCGCGCCTGCGCTGCAACCCAATTCATCAGCGACCTGAACGATGAGTGCACCGACCGCCTGGTAGGTACCGTCACACACGCCGGCGTCGCGAACGAACCTGGCGATATGGGCGTCGACGGCGACATGGTTCGTCGATCCGGTCAGAATCGCGATGTAGTCAACGGTTTTGGGTCCGACGAACTTCACACTGCGCAGCGCGCGACGTGTCCGTTGCTCGCGCTCTGTCCCGTCGTAGCAGTTGCCCAGTTCGCTCACCGTCTCGATCCCAAGCCTGTGCAGCACTGTGGTGAGATCGCCGATGACGTTCAGTTTGCGTGATGCCGGTCGCCATCGCAGGGTATCCGCGAGATCGTGGGTTTCGAGTCGGCGCAGGAAACCGGACAGCACATCGGCATCCGGCCAGTCCGAGATCACTCGCCGCACCCGCGGAAGGACAATGGTCTTGTACTTCGTCCGTGGCTGAAGCGCTGCGTCGGTGATCAATCCGCCGATGTGGTTCCATCGACGTTCGGCCTTTCGTGGCTCGAGGCCGAGAGACACAAAGCGCCGCAATACCCTATCGACGTGATCCGGGTCAGGGGGCATGGCCGTATCATCGCCGCATCTCATGGCGGGGTTACGCACTTCCGCTCCATCGGCGGGCGGACTGGTCGCGGCTGAGCCGTCAGATCGGAAGTAACGAAGGTCCCGTGCAGCGGGAACTCCCGGAAGACGGCTACCGGGTGCGTGGACGATTTGTTGACGAGCTGATCACCCAGAGGTCGGCTCCGGCATTTCCGGCCGTCGACACGACCGTTCCGTCAACATTTGCTAGCTGCTGCGGAATTCGCTGCCGATCATGTCGAGGTCGAGGTGGAACTGCGTGCGGCGGCCGGGCGGGGCGTGATCGCGGCGTCGGCACGAGTCGAGAGCCTCCGTGGGCGTGGGCCGGGTGTTGCGCGCGGCGCGGCCTCGGCGGTGGCTACGGGCGGTGTAGCAGGGGCGGCGGGTGCGGCGGTGCGCGGTGCCGCGCGCCGAGGGGTTCGCCGCACCGTTACCGGGTCGCGTGCGTTTCCGTATCCGAACGGGCGCGCATGCGGGGAAACCTACGCACCTGCAAAAGATTCGGTGCCTGCGCCAGGCTGGATGGGTGCGTGGGGAAAGCGCGAAGGCCCCGGCTCTGGGCCGGGGCGCGGTGTGGGACTGCCGCCGGGTGTGACGGCGGCGGCCGGGGTTAGGCCGGTCAGTCGGTGAGGGTGACGGTGTCGGGCCAGTACACCAGGGTGTGGCCGTTGCCGTCGATGTGGCGGTGCTCGTCGGCGACCAGGGCGATCATCGCGCGGTCGACGTCGCCGACCGCCTCGATGTAGGTGGGCGCGGCCAGGGCCCAGGCCATGTAGTAGTTCGCCAGTGCCGCTTTGGCGGGATCGGCGACCACGATGCCGACGCGGTCGGGGAAGGGGAAGGTGATCTCGAAGCCGTCGACGTCGTTGATGTGGGCGACATCGTTGAAGGTGACGGTGTACACGAGGGTCCTCCTCGGTTGGTTCGTATTGCTCTTTGCATCAACACGCTAGCTCTGGACCGGGGTCGGCAGTCAAGCGCGGCAGTGCCGAAAATTGTTGTGCCGGAACGTATTACGGGAATCGGGTCGATCAGGGCGGCGGGCTGCCCGGTGGGGATGTGGTTCGATGCGCGGCCGGGGCGGGTTGGTGCCGCGCCCCGGCCGTAGGAGCCTGTGTGGCCGTGGTGCGATGCGGTGGGCTATCCCTGTGGCGGTGCGCTCTGGCGCGCTGTCGTGGTGGCGGTGGCGACGATGCGGGTGTTGAGCGGGTGGGGAGCCTTCGCACCGATGTGGTCGTGCCCGTCCGCGTTGTATCGGTGGTCGATGATCGCCTGCTGCGCCCCGGTGTGGTCTCGGCGGAGTGCGACGGTGTAGACGCGGCCATGGTGGGGGATGTAGGTGTGAATGTATCCCCACCCGTTGTCGTTCCAGTCGGTGGTGTCGGCGGCGAGGGCGAATATCTGGTCGATCTCGTCGGGGGTGAGGTCGTAGCGGTCGTAGGTCGAGAAGGGGTCCCAGCTGTAGGGGCCGTCGGTCTGCCAGGGCGTGGTCCCGGTGGCGCGGGTCCACTCGATACGGGCAACGATGGTGTCGTCGGTGATGTACCAGTCGAAGTCGTCGCACTGCTGCGGCGTGACCGCCGCGATATCGACGCGAAGCTGCCCGTACAGGCGACCGGTCGGGGCGAACTGCGCGGCCTTGGCTACCTCGCGGGCGATACTTTCTTCGGCCCATTCGCGCATGGCGCGCAGATCGGTGCAAGGCGTGTCGTCGTCGGCGGCATGGGGGTCGCAGTCGATCATGTCGAGGAGAATCCGGGGCCGGGTGCCGAGGTAGCTGAGGACAGCGACATACACCCGACCGCCGGGGGAACCGTCGTGGTTGTTCTGGTTCTCGTCGTTGTCGAATCGGTTGGGGTTCATGGGGTTTCCTCCGTGCCTGGTCGGTGTACGCACACGCTAGCTCGACACGGCCCGGTGAAGTCAACTCCGAAAATCGGTGAAAATCAGTGCTGCACAACACTTTTCGATTATGCGGACGGGCTTGATCGGGTCGGTTTTCGAGCTATGTTGTGTGCACGAGCGAGAGCCCGGGTTGGCCGGGGGAGAGGATGGGGATGGTGACGGCGATCGAGGCGGTGGTGTTGCAGCGGGTGCGGGACGCGCATGCGGGGGTGGGTTTCTTGACCGGCTGCGTGGGCCGCGACAACTCCGAGGCCGAGCGTGGCCTGGACGGGATGACCCTGACCGCCGAGCACGCGGAGCAGGTCACGCTGGTCATGTTCGACCTGGCCCGCGAGCTGGCCGCCCGTGACGGCGACGGCGCGGACCCGTCGGCGGTCCGCGACTATCTCGAGGAGCTGGCCGAGGGGGAACGTCGCCGGGTCATGCCCGGCGGTGAGGTGTGGGTGGGCTGGCCCAACCTGCGACTGGCCACGTCGTAGCACGTCCACGGCCCGCTGCCGGGGAGTACCGCCCCGGCAGCGGGGCCAAGGGTGACGGCCGGTCACTGCCGTCGGTGATCCTGGAAGCACTCGAGTGATATGTGCGTGACCAGACCGTGGGCCAGGCGCGCACGGCCACGCAGCTGCGTGCGGCGAGAGTGATCGGCGGATCACTGTCGATGCTCGAGGCCATGGCCGTCACGCTGGAATCCGATAGCGGCGCAGGGTGATTCGGTGCAGCGTTGGGTTTATCGGTGCCGAGAGCAGGTCCGCCGGGTGGTGCGGCATTCGTCGAGATGCCGCCGTCAGGGTGGGCCGTAGCGCCGCACCGCCCGGGGTGTCGTGTGTTCAGTGGGGCAACTGCCGTGTGCGGTAGATACCCCGGCTAACCGTGCGGAGGATTCAGTGGCCCATGCCGATGCCGCCGTCGACATTGATGACAGTGCCGGTGATGTAGGCGGCACCGGGGGAGAGCAGGAAGGCGGCGGTGGAAGCGATCTCCTCGGGCTTGCCGAAGCGGCCGAGTGGGATGTGTGAGAGCGCTTTTTCGACGACGGTGTCGCTGACGGCGGCGGCCATGTCGGTCTCGGTGAATCCGGGGGCGATGACGTTGGCGGTGATCGAGCGCGAGCCCAGTTCCCGGGCGATGCTGCGGGCGATGCCCACCACGCCTGCCTTGGCGGCGGTGTAGTTGACCTGCCCCGGCATCCCGGACAGTCCGCTGGCCGAACCGATGATGACGATGCGGCCGCTGCGGTGTTTGAGCATGTTGCGTGACGCGCGGCGCACAACCCGGAACACACCGGCGAGGTTGGTGTCGATGACGCGCAGGAACTGCTCGTCGCTCATGCGCATCACCAGAGTGTCATCGGTGATGCCCGCGTTGGCCACGACCCCTTCGACCGGCCCGTCCTCGGCCTCGATGAGTTTGAATGCGCGATCGATGGATTCGGTGTCGGTGACATCGCATTCCACGGGCCGAACCCCGTTGGGGACGGCGGCACCGCGATGGGTACCCCACACCGTATGCCCTTCGGTGACAAGGTGAGTGGCTACCGCGGCACCGATTCCGCGATTGGCTCCGGTGACTAGGACACGCACGGCACAAACCTCCAAAGTTTTTGAGTATAAGACGAATCGGTCTGGTGAATTGTCAGGCAGCGGAGTCCTCGGTCAGCAGGATGATCGCCACCGGGTCGCCGTGGCGTTCCTGCACGCTGTGCAATGCGAACTTCGTGGCGACGAACGGCTGTCCTTCGATGCGGATCTTCTGCTCAATACCGTCCCCGGAGTCCGGGGCGGCCAACTCGTCGAGGTCGACCTGATCGAGCACTTCGCAGACCCGGTTCTCACCGAGCGGGGCCAGCCGGCCCACTGTGGTGATCGGGATCCGGTTCTTCTTCTCCACCAGAAGCAGCGTCGCCCGGGTGAACCGGACGAGTGAGGATATGTTCGAGGTGAAGTTCTCCCGCTTATTCAGCACCAGGGTCAGCCCGTACAAGGTGCGCTGGCGACCCTTGTCCGTCACGCGCAGGCGGCAACTGGACCACATGTGCACCCACTGCTCCGTCGGGCGTAGCGACCAGTAGGAGTCGATCAGCAACCCGTCATCGCCGGTCAGCGCGTCGTAATAGCCACCGCACATGCTCCAGGCATCCTCGGGGCACAGGTAGGTGAACAGATACTGCACGTGCCGCTCTTCACCAGCGTTGCGGCCGTCACCGATAAGGCTTGGGTCGTCGCCGGAGGTGCGGGTGGTCATCGCCGTCATGTCCAGCACCCACACGTTGTAGGTGGGCCGCGGTGGCGGTGCGGTGGTGGCGGCCCAGACGACGAGCGCGACTGCCGTTCCGTCCGCGGCGTCGATGCGATGGGTTTCGACCACAAGTCCCGGAACCGCCGCCACGTCGCGGCCAGCGAGTGCGGACTCGACCAGCGCGGTAAACACCGCCTCGCCCGACCGGTCGAACCCCAGCTTGGACGCCACCCGCCGCAGCGGACGCGCCACGCGTCGTCCCGCCGCCGAGTGGATGAACACCTCGCCGTGCACCCGGGTTCCGATGATGTCTACAGCAATCCATGCCGCTGGAAGCGTCATGGCCGACAGCATAGAACACTTCCATTTAGAACTTTCTGGTCGGCCGGATTACTGCAGCAACACCGAATAACACCAGTTCGCAAGCGGTCCCGCCTGATTGAAGCTTCGAGCATTGAAGTTTGCCAGGTTCCAGGCGGAGTTGCTACCTTCGCCCCCGCTGCGGCGCCGGGCGCTGCGGCAGCGCCGGGCGGTGAGCGATTCCCCTCCGGAAGCAGGAGGCCCTCCACACGGTGGGTCCGCTTCCGGATGCGCAAAACGCGAAACAGGGGATCAACCGGTAATGACCGTCACCTTCGACCCACCGGCCGTAAGTCGGACAAGAAGTCCGAAGCCGGTATCTCTGCAGCCTGCGACGCGGCGAACTGCCCGGCCGCAAGGCCGGACGCCGCTGGTATCCGACCAGGTCGGATATCGCCGAGGCGCAACGAATCACCGCCCAGTCGTCGCGAACTGCGATACCGGACCCCGCTGGTCCGGTTTCACGCAATCGTCGCCGGCTGGCTACTCGCCACCACGGCGCGAGCGTCCCCGGTGCGGGCGTGCCGCCTGCTCGTGCCGAGGCCGTGCGCCCTGGAAGGGATGCCGCGGGTGTCCCTCACGCCTGCCGTTGCGGGGGCACGCAGTGTCATCGGCTTCGATTCGGGCCGGATGGCGCACACCGATTCTGGTGATCTTGGTCACGGAGCGTCAGTGCATTTCGCGACCGTTCAGAACATTTCAGAACATTTCAGAACATTTCAGCGCGTTTGGGTGAACGTCTTGATGCGCGGCGGGGTGGTGGTAGCGCTGAAGGTGCTGGACGGCAATGGTTTTCGAGGTTTTCATGGTGGAGTCACCGCAATTGAAGCGAAAGGGTGTCTGAATGGGTTCGGAATTGTCAGCGGCGCAGGCGATGTCGGCCTCGGCTGTCGAATTCGCCGCCGGGGCAAGCGGTGTGGTGGGCGGGGTCGAGAAGACCTACTCCGTTGCGGAGGGTGCGGCGGTGTTGCGGCAGTCGGAGGCGTGGTATCTGGGCCGGTTGCGGCGTGGTGAGCTGCCCGGCCACCGGGCGGGCCGCAAATGGTATCTGACCGAATCGGATCTGCGTGCCGCGGTGGAGCTGACCGCGCAACCGGCCACCGTGCCCGCCCCGGATCCGGTCGGTCTGACGCCGCGCAGCCGCCGCCGGTTGGCGACCCGCCACCGCGGCTGAACTGCGGTCCCGATTCTCCCTCGAGGCGGGCACGCCGACTGCTCGCAGCGAGGGCGCGCGTCCTGGACAGGGCAGCACGGGTGCACCCCTCACACCCGCCCTTCCAGGACGCGCATTCACTCACACACGTTCCAGGAGAACACATGTCGCACAGTGAGAACGGTGCCGGTGGACGGCATCGGACCGAACGCCCGAATGCCATATCGGTCACCGACATTCGATCCCGCCTGCTCCACGAGCATTCGGCGACCGCGCCTCTCATGCGCGTGCATCGGCCTGGTGGCGAGGAGCCGATGGCATGACCACGAACAACGACCTGCTGGCGGCGGCCGAGCTGCTGGAAGCGGCGGCGATCGGATCGGTACGGCTGGCACTGGCCCAGTCCCCCCACGGGCCGCAGCGCGGCCGACGCCTCGACGACAACCTGGACGCGGTGGCGGGAGTACTCGACCGCCACCGGCACCTGCAAGAGGCGTCGATGACCATCAACCTGGCCCGGGCGATCTATGCCAGCGAGGCCACCAAACACACACTCGCGCAACCTGATCCCGCTGACCACGCTGGCGGGGAGGATCGTATAGCCCAGCGTCTCGCCCGGCTCGCACGGCAGCTGCTGGCCAACCCCTCGGGCACGCCGATGCACCGGCTCGGAATGGAGCTGGCCGCGGTCGCGGAAGGACGCCCGTGACCACCGGCTGCCAGGAACGCGCCGCGTGCGAGGGCACCGATCCGCAGGCGCAGATTCCCGCGCGACAACCGGAGCGCCCGGACGTGCGGGGGGCGACCCCGGTGACGGTGGTGGTGCGCAGTGAGGTCGTGACGACGGTCGGGACGCTCGCGCCCGGTGCGCGACGGCAGGCGATGCCGTCCGGGGACGGCGGCTGGCTGCTGGGCCTGTCCGCTCACCGCGGCCGTATTCGCGCGGTCGTGGTGCGGGCGGACAAGGTCATCACGCGGCCACCGACGGCGGTGGCGGGTACCGGTCGTACGGTCGCTGATTCGGTGGCGGTGCATGAGGAGTACCGGTTCGCGCGGGAGGTTCTCGGCTACCGCCATTCCCGTGCGATCGCCTGGTTGATCGATGCCTACGGCGTCAGCGAACGGCAGATCTTGCGGTGGGGATTGACCCAGCGACGCCAGGAGACACCCGCATGAACGGCCTCCGCACCGCCGATCTCGATCACGCGGTCCGTGCGCACCCCCCGACCCCAATCGACCCGGCCGCACCCATCGAACCCGGGGTGTACGCGGGGGTCTCGAACGGCGCCTATCACGCCGACACGGACTCGTTGTCGTCGTCGGGGGCGCGGCGGCTGCTGGCGAGCTGTCCGGCGCAGTTCCGGTACGAGCGCGACCATCCGCGGACCGCCTCGGCCGATCACTTCGACATCGGGACCGCGTTCCACACCCGCACCCTCGGCGAGGGACCCGACATCGTTGTCGTCGACGCGGATTCGTGGCGCACCAAAGCAGCGCAGGCCCGCCAGGCCGAGGCGTGGGCGGCCGGTCGCACACCGTTGCTGGTCCGGCAGCACGCGATGGTGGCGGCGATGGCCGATGCCGTGCACCGTCATGAGCTGGCCGCCGCGTTGCTGGCCAGCGGGACCGCGGAGCTGTCGTTGTACTGGCGCGATGAGGCCACCGGTGTGATGCTGCGCGCGCGCCCGGACTGGCTGCCCGACCACACCGGGCGGTTGATCATCGTCGACCTCAAAAGCGCCGAGACAGCCGACCCGGCCGCGTTCGGTGCCTCGGCGGCGCGGTACGGGTACGCCGAGCAAGCCGCTTGGTACCGGGCCGGCGCGATCGCGCTGGGCCTAGACCCCGACCCGGCGTTCGTGTTCGTGGTGGTCGCCAAGACGCCGCCGCATCTGGTGTCGGTCATCGAACTCGACGCCGACGCCCTCGCCTACGGGCACACCCGCAACCGCCGCGCCATCGACACCTACGCCCACTGCCTCGACACCGACACCTGGCCCGGCTGGGACACCGACGTGCACCTGACCGGTCTACCGAGATGGGCCCACTACCAGGAGGACAACCAGCAGTGACCACCCCCGCCCGCTACCAGCCGCTGTCGGCGCCACCGGTCACTCGCGCCGCGGTGAGCCAGACGACCACGATCGAGCAATCCCGCGCGGTCGCCGAGGTGCATGCCGCCGTGCTCGTCGCCCAGCAGCGCCCCCGCAACAAAGCCGCCGCGGTGGAGGAGATGCGGGATGCGACCGCGCAGCTGTCGGTCGCTCAGCGCGCGTATTTCCGGTATCGGCGTGGCGGTGAGCAGGTCACCGGGCCGTCGGTTCATCTGGCTCGGGAGTTGGCGCGCTGCTGGGGCAACGTCGCTCACGGCATCAAAGAGCTCCGCCGTGACGACAGCGCGGGGGAGTCGGAGATGCTGGCCTACGCCTGGGATCTGGAGAACAACACCCGCAGCGAAACCACGTTCGTGGTGCCGCACACGCGCGACACCAAACACGGCGCCCGCAAGCTGACCGAGACCCGTGACATCTACGAGAACAACGCCAACCTCGGTGCCCGCCGTTTGCGGGAGATGATCTTCAACGTCCTGCCGTCCTGGTTCACCGAAGAGGCGAAGACCAACTGCGACGCCACCCTCGAGCACGGCGGCGGGCAGCCACTGGCGCAGCGGATCGCCAACGCCATCAAAACCTTCGAAACCCTCGGCGTCACCCGCCCCCAGCTCGAGGACAAGATCGGCCGGGCATGCAACGATTGGACCGGCCACGACGTCGGCCAGCTGTCCACGATCTACTCCTGCCTCAAGCGCGGCGAGACCACGGCCGCCGACGAGTTCCCGGCCACGCCCACCGCGAACACCGAACAGATCGTCAAAGCCGCGCGCCGCCGCACGGCCGACGCACCCTCCGACGCATCGCCGGACCCCACCGATGCGGCCGACCCGACCTCCACCCCCGCAGCCGATCCAGACCCACGGCAAGGCGATCGCGATGCATGAGACCCGAATAGGCTCCCTGTTCTCCGGCATCGGAACCCTGGACCTCGCTGCACTGCAACTATTTCCAGGATCCAGGATCGTGTGGCATGCGGACAACGACCCGGCCGCCGCGAAAGTTCTTGCGCGCCACTGGCCGCAGGTTCCCAACCACGGGGATGTCGCTGAGATAGACTGGGCGACTGTCGAACCCGTCGACGTGATTGTAGGCGGGTTCCCCTGTCAGGACGTGTCCCTCGCAGGCCGCCGCGCCGGTCTCGCCGAGGGCACCCGCTCCGGGCAGTGGTTATCCATGGCGGCGGCGATCGTGGCACTAGAGCCCCACTACATCCTCATCGAGAACGTAGAAGGACTACTGAGTGCCAACACCTTTCGCGCAATGGAATCCGCGTCGGATGCTTTGGGAGAGCAGCGAACTGGATCTGTTGTCCGGGCTGCCGGTGCCGTTCTCGGCGCGCTGGCCCAGATCGGGTTCGATGCAGAGTGGCTATGCCTACGAGCGTCCGACATCGGAGCGTGTCATAGACGCTCCCGAATCTTCATCGCCGCCACCGCTGCCCGTGCTGCCCACGCCGACCGCCCGCGACCACAAGGGCCCGGCCAACAAGCCCGGGCGCACCCGAGCGGGACGGACGCGCACGATCGGCGACGACTCGCTGCCGGACGCGATCGAGCGGATGTAGACCCGCTGCTGCCGACCCCGTCGGTCGCCGACGCGACCGGCGGGCACGTCACCCGCTCCGGTCACCGCCACGGCGAGCTGCTGCTCGGCGGGCTGGCCCGCGCGCACGCCACCGGCGCGCTGCTGCCGACCCCGCGCGCCAGTGACGGTGCGAAAGGGTCACCGCGCCAGCGGGGTTCGGGTGGGGACTTGATGCTGCCGTCGGCGGTGCACGCGTTGGGCGAGGGCGAGCTGCTGCCGACCCCGACCGCCTGTGACGGCACCGGCGGCGGCGTGCATCCGGACCGCCGCCGGGGCCGCACCCGCCAGCTCGTCGACTACGCCCTGGTGCACGGCTCCTCACGGTGGGGTGCCTACGCGGCGGCGATCGCCCGCCAGGAAGCGCTGACGCGTGCGGCGCCGTCGCCGACCGAGCCGAACAAGAACGGGAAACCCAGGCTGTCGGCGGCGTTCGCGGAGTGGATGATGATGATGCCGTCGGGCTGGGTCACCGATCCGGTGATCGGGTTGTCGCGGGTGGAGCAGCTGCGGCTGATCGGCAACGCCGTGGTGACACCGTGCGCGGTCGTGGCCTTTTCGCAGCTGTTCGCCCGCACCCGGATCGAGGTGCCGCGGTGACGGGGCTGCGGTATGGCGACGGCAGCTCGATACCGCCGGGTGAGCTCGAATTGGTCGCGCGGGCTTTCGGTTTCACGTCGGTGCGGGCGTGGCTGGCGTTTCATGCGGCCGCCGAGCATCGCCGCCACCACTGCTGCTCCACGCAGGCCGGAGGTGGCTGTGTCCGGGCGGGCCGACGTGTGGGAGGTGGACGCTGATGGCGCGTGATCACGGCCGGGTGTTGTGCAAGATCTGGCAGGACAAGGATTTTCGGGCGCTGCCGCGGACCGCGCAGGCCCTCTACATCCAGTTGCTGTCGCAGCCGAACGTCAACAACGCCGGGGTGCTGCCGCTGATGGCCTCCAAGTGGGCCAAGGGCTGCGACCAGGTCACCATCGCCGACATCCACGCCGACGTGCAGGTTCTGGTCGACGCCGGGTTCCTCGTGGTCGACACCGACACCGAGGAAGTGCTGATCCGGTCGTTCCTGCGCAACGACGGAGGTATGAAACACCGCTACATCCTCAAAAACGCGTTGAAGATGGCCGAGGCCACCGAAAGCGACGCGATCCGCCGTGTCCTGGCCGCCGAGTTGCGGCGCATCCGCAACCCTGATGCCGCCGCCACCGCCGCCATCCTGGACCCACCGCACCCCGAGCCCGAACCGGTACCACAGCCATCCGAGCCGCACCCGAATCGTCCGGTGATCCCACCGGAAACCCATTCCGAACCCACCGTGATCGGATCGGAATCGGAGATGGCATTCGAAACCCATTCCGGTCACTGCGGTGAGGGTGAAGGTGAGGGTGTAGGTGACCGTAGCGTTGTTGGTCACCACACCATTGGTGGCGGCCCCCACGCGTGCGACGCGCGCGAGGCGCAGACCCCGCGGGGCCGCAAGGTCGACCCCGACGGCTGGCGGCTGGTCCGGGAGATCATCCCGGCCGAGCATCCGCACCCCACTCGCACCGATCTGGCGATCCGTGCCGCCGCGCTGCTCAAATCCGGCACCCCCGAGCCCGATGTCCGTGCCGCACTCGGGTTGTGGCTGGACAAACCTCATCTCGGACCTGGCGCGTTGGCGTCGCTGGTGTCGGAGGTGGTGCGGCTACGGTCCCGCCCTGCTGCGACCACGGGTGCTGCGTCCAGCAAGGCGGGAGGCTGGCTGGACGTCGGCGCGCACTTCGACGCGCACCCCGGCCCCTGCGGCGGGGCGAATCCGGCTGCGCTGCACTCTCATTCCTTCGAGCAGAAAGCGGTTTCGGCATGACCACCCCCGCGGAAGCGGCCCGCGTTTTGGCCAAGTGCGCCTGTTTCGACCCGATGTTCTCCAAGCCCGACCCCGCGTTGGCGGTCGGGTGGGCCGAAGCGTTCACCCGCTACCAACTCGAGTTGCCGGATCTGCTGGACGCGGTCACCCGCCACTACGCCGAGTCCGCCGAGCGGGCCATGCCCACCCACCTGATCCGCCACGCCCGCGAGATCCGCCGCGACCGCGCCGAACGCGAGAAAGCCCGCCCCGCAGCGCTTCCCGCACCACCGGCCCGCAGCGAACACCGCGCCGAGCTCATGCGCTGGGTCCACGCTCTCGCCGACCGCAAGGCCCTCGATCGTGGGTGACACCGTGACCCCGCTCCACGGCCCGCGCCCGGCCAGCCCCCGTTTCACCCACACTGAGAGGTTTCCATGACCACCGATCTGACTCTCGCCGCCGCCCGGGCCGACCGCGACGAGCTGGCCCGGCGCACCGACACGGTCGAGGCGCTGATGCCGTTCACCTATCAGGGCGCGGCGGTACGCGCGATCGTGATCGACGGGGAGCCGTGGTTCGTGGCGCGCGACCTGTGCGGGATCCTCGGTCTGGGGAACGTGTCGATGGCGTTGCGGCGGCTCGCGCCGGATGAGAAGGGGGTCAATCGGATTGATACCCCCGGCGGACCGCAGGACATGGCGATCGTCAGCGAATCCGGGATGTACGCGCTGGTGCTGCGCTCGGACAAACGCGAAGCCGTTGATTTCCGCCGGTGGGTGACCGGCGAAGTCCTGCCCGCCATCCGCAAGACCGGTTCCTACTCGGCGCAACCGGCACCCACGGGCGAACATCTGCTGGCGCTGGCCGTGATCGAGGCCCAACAGCTGCTCGCGGCGAACACCACGACCATCGAGGCCCTGGGCGACAAGATCGCCACCGACGCCCCGAAGGTCGCCTACCACGACCGCTACGTCGCCGACACCGACCTGCTGAAGCTGCGAGTGGTCGCGGCGAACAACGGGATCGGGGAGCAGCGGCTGCGCCAGCTGCTGGTCGAGCGGGGCTGGATCTACGCCGAGACCGAGTCCCGCTGGTCGGAGACCAAGGGCGGCAAAGAGATTCGCCGCCGCTATTCCGCGTACGCGCACAAGCGCGCCTACTTCCGACCGGTCGAAGTCCACGAGTCCCCGCGGTTCCGGGGCGAGGTGATGCACACCCTGAAAGTCACTCCCGCCGGAGCCGAAGCCATCGCCCGCCTCGTCGCCGCCGAACACGCGGACTGACTGGGCACGGCGGAAGCACGCCGTGTGTCACCGCAATCCGGATCGAATATGGAGGAAGGTCGCTCGATGACGTTGCCCACCACCGCCCCGGCGGACCCGACGCAGCGGTGCCGCCAGCGCCACCGCTGCGTCGCGCGCGTGCGTGACGACGACGGCAGGTGGCTCGGTGGCGGCGTGGACCGCGCCGACACCTTGTGCCGAGGGTGCGAGGAGGCGGCGTTCGCGGCGATCCGGCACCTGTATGACGACTGGTGTCTGCTCGAGGTCGCCAAACTCGCTCCGCCACCGCGGGATCAGGCCCCGAGGGTGACCCGGTCGACGCTGTATTCGGTGCCGATCCGCCTCGACATCGACACCCTGCAGTCCGCGATCGAGGACGACACCCTCACCTGGGCACGCACACTCACCCACGGCGACCCACTACCCGCCGCCCGCAGGGACTGCGTCCACCGGTGTGTGGCGATCCTGTCGACCCGCCTCGGCACCCTCGTGGACCTGCCGCGCCAGCCGCGGTCGCGGATGAGCCCACGCGCCGACGGCGGGGACGATCTCGTGCGAGTCGATCTCGACGGTGTCGACGCCGTGCTCGGGCTGGCAGAGTTACACCGCTACACCCAGAATCTGCTCGGGCTCACCGAGACCAGGATCTGGCTGCCCGACTCCTGTCACGTGTGCGGGGTGAAAGCCTTGACCTCGGCGCCGGATCAGGAGACGGTCACCTGTCAGGCGTGCCGATCGGTGTGGGGCAAGGAGGACTTCGCGCGACTCAACGGCGTCGGCGTCCTCGGGGAGGTCGCGTGAGCGCGGATCGGTGGCCGTGGCCCGCCGACACCCCGTTGCAGCGGGCCCGCAAGATCGCGGGCTCCTACCGCGCCGCCCTGCACCAACTCGACCCCGGCCGCTGCGCCGACCTCGACCGGCGCGCCGTCGAACTCGGGCAGGGCTGGATCGCGCCGGTCGAACTCCCCGCGCACCTGAGCGAGCACGCCCTCGACGCCGAGCTATCCGCCGCCGACATCGAGCACTTCTGGCGCATCCCGGCCTCCACCATCCGCACCTGGGCACACCGCAACGAGATCACCGCGACCCCGGGGCCCGGCGGTACGCCGGTCTACCTTGTGCGCGAGGTCCTCGGTCGACATAGCCGACACAGCCGGGCACCGAGGACAGCAGGCGGGAACACGGCGGTGTGATCGGCGGAGTCGGTCACCGCGTGGGAGTGGTTCAGGCGAGTGTTATGGAGCGGACGGTGGGGCTGGGGTAGGAGTCGTATTCGGTGACGTAGTGTCCGCCTGCGTACAGGTCGGCTTCGAAATTCTTCCCGCCGCGCCACTGGTGGATCAGGTCGAATTTCATGTTCAACACCACATGGTGGATCGGGGAATCGGGTGCGGCGCTGACGAATGCACTGAGGTAGGCGTTGCCGTACCGGTCGTGGACGACCGCATCGGTGGTGACACCCCAGACGTGCACGTTCGATCCCCGGTCGCTATCGAGCATGTCCGCGAGCTCGGCGTCGCTCACCTGCGGATACTGCTCGGCCTGCGGCACCGGGGCAGGCGGCGGGCACGCGCTCATCGTGCACGGCTGCGCGTCGGCAACCCCAGCGAAGGTGACGACCACCGCGACACCGGCGAGGGCAGCAGCCAGAAATCTTCTCGACACGAGTGAAAAACCCTTTCCATCAACGGAATCCAGATCGATCCCACCGGACACATCCGTCTGACGGCGGCCCCGGACAGGCCCCGCGAGATGCTCCGGCATCCAGACGTCCTGCGGCGCAGGATTCGCACCGGGCTCGCCGGTTGTCAGAAGTGTGGTGGCGCGTATCCGTTGCGGTCGTTCCACGACGATCCGGTGTGCTGGCCGGTGAGGGCGTGGAAGAGCATGTCGAACAGGTTGGACAACATCGGAACCCCTCGTTCCTTTCACATGGAAATACGCCACACCTTAGCCTGATGTGATCCGGTCGCGGGCCCGATCTGCGGACCGTATCGATCGCGAAGCAGGCATGGCCCCAACCGATTTCGGTGCACTCCCACGGAACCGTGCGGTTTCGTGCGTGAGTCGGCGCGTGTGCGCCGTCGACTGCCCCGTCTCGCGCACGCGCGTTTCTCGTCCTTCTCTTGGTCATCGGGTTGGCTGCGTGTGATCGCTTGTGGCACAGCGGCGTCCAGGGTTACATGTCTGGTGCAAGGGCCTTCTGATAGTGGGCGGGGTGGTGAGGCGATGTTGTCTGGCACCGGCTAGTGGTCTCCGAGTGACTGCAGGAATGCGGCGGTGGCCGACCATAATGCGTTGCCGGCGTTGGTGGCGAGTTGGGCGCCGACTTTGTCGCGCAGCCAGGTCAGGATCTCGTGGGCGCGGCGGGGTTCGGGGCCGTCGTGTCCGGCGTCGGTGATGTCGTTGATGATCTGTTTGACCACGACGCGGTCGTAGGTGGGCACGTGCGGTTCGTCCTGGCGTAGTGCGGCGACGAGGGCGGGCCAGTCGATGGAATCGGGTGCGGTGGCGTGTGGCGTGTGCACGGTCATCGCGACCTGCTGGTCGCGGCCGGACTGCGCGATCGTCGGGTTCCCGATCACGGGTCCGCCGAAGCTGATCGATGGCCCGGAGGGCTGGTGGTGGATCATGTCGTACCCCTGTTGTGTGAGACGGACTTCGGTTTCGGGCACGCGCGCTGCCACCGAGATCGGATTGCTGCCTGGGATCTGTAGCCATCCCATCCGGTGCGCATACCGCAGGACCTGGATCGCATGAGCCCCGCTGAGATTGGCTGAGTCCAGCCAGGGATGGATTCTCGACCGGACCCAGGGCCCGGCAGCGGTCATCGCGCAGGCGTAGACCAGGTCGCGGGCCAGTTCGTCTACCACCTCATGAGGAAGGTCACCGGCCTGCAGCGTCTTCCAATAGCCCCATGCAACGACCCCGCATCCCCCGGCGAGCGCGACGAGCGACAAGATCGGCTCCACGGCCCGGTACCGCCTTCCTGTTTCGTCCTTCTTCATCAGGTATCGATCGCGACACCGCGCCAAGGACTGGTCCCGCCGGTATCGAGCTCGAGCCGGTGCCGTGCGCGCACCCCGGTGACAGCCCTGTTGCGTGTCGGGGCTCACCATAGCGGGAGGCTACGACAACATCTGTGCCCGTACGTTGTGATCGGTGGTTGCACGAGCAGGCTCGCCTTGATGATGCGTTGCGGCAGTAGGGTTTTCAGGGAGTTGGTGTGCGGAATATCCCGTCGCGGCGTCTGTTGTGAGCGTCACATGCGGCGCGGAGTGTCCCATAGCCGTGGTGACTCGACCTCACCACCCCGGACGGGGTTGTCTCTTCAACTCCCTGGGCGGGAGCGTCCTCCCGGACCAGGCGGTGCCCCGCCGCGATCACGACTCTCTAACGCCCACGCCCCCCACGTAATTCGCGCGCCGCGCGTCGGCGTCGGTGACCGGTGTCTCGGGCCGCCACGCGTCCAAGGGCACGACTCCAGGGTCGAGCAGCGTGTAGCCGTCCATCAGCGCAGTGACGTCGTCGGCGGTTTTGAACACCGCGCCAGGAGTATTGGTGCGCCGCATCACCGACAGCACTTGTTCTTGTTGTTCGGCGGTGAGGGTGAACGCGACCGCGTGGGAGATTCCCAGTGCGCTGCCCGGGCAGCAGGCGTCGCGGTAGGTGGCGATCAGGGCGGCCGGGTCGACGTCTTCGAGTAGGTCGAGTACGGCCATCGCGAGGATCGCGACCGGGCGGGTGAAGTCGAGCAGGCCGGATTCGCTGGCCGTGGCCAAGACGGTGTCGACGTCGCGCAGGTCGGCCCAGAGCATCGATACCTGTGGTTGGTCGGCGAGAACCTTGTGGGCATATTCGACGGCGACCGGCTCGCGTTCCACGTACACGACCCGGGCGGCCGGGTTGTGGCGTAACGCGATCTCGTGTGGGTTGCCGACGGTCGGTGCGCCGGAGCCGAGGTCGAGGAACTGGTCGATGCCGCGTTCGCACAGTGCGGTGACGGCGCGGCCGATGAAGGCGCGGTTGGCGCGGGCCCATTCGCGGCTGCCGGGCATGCCGGGCGGGATGGCGTCGGCGGCGTGGCGGTCGATCTCGAAGTTCGCACCGCCGCCGAGCACGTAGTCGTACATGCGGGCGATGTTCGGCGTGTGCAGATCCGCCGTGTCGGTGAGCCTGTACCGCGATCCCATGATGGCGTCCTTCCCCAACCAGTTGTCGTCTGCCGTGCGGATCGTCCGCGCGCCCTCACCGCGGCCATCGTCTGCACATCCACCTGACTGGCCACTGTACGACCCGGCCGGTGCCCGGCGCTCGGCGTGACGTCACCTGAAACCATTCACCGGGCTGCACCGAGTGTTACGGCGGTCTACGTGGGAAGTCCTGGCGCGCCGCAGAATTCGTGTCCGCCACGATGTCCGGAGGTCGCTCTGACAAGAACATTAGTTCCGGGGGAAGCAGCTCGACGGCGGCGGCCGATCACCGCCTGTGCGAGCCTGCGGGCGTCGCCGCGTCCCGTCAGCGGCGGGGTGTGCGATGCGTCCGGTCATGGGGAGGTTCGGCTCAGCTCTCCGATGCGGATCATGTCCTGGGATGAGTACGGAGACATCCACATTGGCTGATCGTCCACGAGTCGAGCCTGCATCGGCTGGTTTCCGCCACGGCTGGGCGGCCAACTGATGATCTGCCCGTCGTGTCGCAGGTTCTCGATCACCTGCGCCTGTGTTTGGTCGGCCACCGTGACGACTGCCGCGTTGAAGGTAGCCTCGAGATCGAAAGCCAGAATCCCCAACTCGCGGTGGTCGACGATCAGCGTCGTCAACCACCGCGGATCGACGTAGCCGGTCGGTGCGACCGCTGTCGAGGTGGGTGGGCCTGCAAGTTCGACGCTGTACCCGAGTGTGAGTAGGTCATCGCGGATGGGACGAAACACGTCGACCAGCCGCGCGTCCAGCATCGCAGGGGCCCACTCCACCATCGTTACTCACCCCGAATAGACACAGTTGTTGAATGCGTAGCCACCAGACCCACTATGCGTTATCGAGGTCCAGTACCACAGGAACGATACCTCGCTGCCCGCGTGCATTGTGTAGTTCCCGTCGCCGATCACTTGAAAGGTGCGGGGAAGCGGCCCGTGGAAGTTGTAGTCCCACGGTTCCACATGCGGTTGGTAGACGTTGGCTTGGCGATTATCAGCGAAGATCTGCGCTTGGAAATTGATTGTCCCCTGGTAGGCCAATTCGGGCTTGAGCCGCACGAGCCACGGTATCCCGAAGACCGGTGATTGCTGAAGCGTGACCGTGGCCGCGGTGTCGTCGAATGTGCCCTGGCACGGAGGAAATGGTGCACGCGGATCAACGCCGTTGCCGGGTGCTGTTCCACCCGGTGAGGCGCAGGGTTGCTCGATGGCGTTTGTGATCCGTTGCCCGAGTGGACTGTTCAGATCCCCACCTCCGGTGGGTGCGCCCGCATCGCGAAGTATCTGCGGCACGCTCTGGCACCCCGAAGCCGGTGGCGGGTCCGCATGGGCGAAAGGAGCCACGAAGAGGCCACCGGCCGTACTCACTGCCAGCGCCAGAAATCTCAAACGCTGGATCCTCTGTGACAGTTTCGGCCGACACGCAAGTTTCATGCTGGTCCAACCTTTCTCACGCAGAGGGCATCGACCGGCATGCGCAGGTGAAAAGCACGTCAACCCGACGCATCACACGTCCCCCATGCCCCCTTGGATGCGACTGACTGCGCAAACCAGTATGCCACTTCAATCAGTTGACGGCTAGCGCGGCGCTCGCAAAAGTTGCTCTCGGACAATATATTCCGTAATACAAGATCGCCCTTGAACGAGGGGCGCATCGAAATATGCCGTGTCACAAAATAATTGACATACCGGTCCGTCTCACGCGGATGAGACAGATTGACCTTAGCCCAGAAATTTCGTCCGGCTGAGGTGCTGGCCTGACCGGTGTCTGATTTGCCGGTTCACGGCCGTTCTGGCTGTGAAACCGTGTGACGGGATGGCCCGGTCAGCGGGTTGGCTGCCGGGTTCCACTGGCCCGGGTGGGTTTCATGGCTCATAGAGACTGTGTTTGTGCTGTTCAGGTTGCTTGTAGCCGGGTGGTTGCGGTCAATAGCAGCCCAGTCCAGGGCCAGTGCCGGGGGAAGCGGAGGTGGACACGGCGGGCATGGTGTGCGACGCGGGCGGCGACGGAAAACAGCCGTAGTCGTAGGGTTTTCGGTGCCCAGCGCCGTGCTGGGGTGTCTGCGAGGGCGAGCATCTGCATCCAGGTGATGAGTTCGGTGGCCAGGCAGGCGATTTCGATCCAGATCCGGTTCTGGTCGAAGCTGTGCAGGGGGAGCCCGCGCAGCCCGGTGTCCTTCATCGATTTGATGCGATCCTCGCAACGAGCTCGTCGGCGGTGCCGTAGTTCCAGGACCGGGAGTTGCCCGGTGGTGGTGTTGGTCGCGAACGCGGTCAGCCGCAGCCCGTCGCGGTCGGTGAACCGCAGTTGCGCGCCGGGGTGCGGCTTCTCACGCCGGACGATGACTCGCATACCCGGTGGCCAGCCGGTCAGGTCGATCAGGCCGGTGAGTTCGGCGACCCAGGCGCCGTCGCGGACGTCTTCGTCACTGTCGTAGGCCGGTGTCCACGCCGTGTCGGGGATGGAATCGACTGCGGTGGCGGTGGTTTCGGTGAGTGTGAAACCGACGGAGTACTGCAGTCGGCGGCGGGTGAGGTAGTCGAGGAACTCGTGGGTGCCGCCACCGGAATCGGTGCGGACCAGCACTTTATGTCCGACTCGGAATCCTGGGCCGAACGGGAGCTGTTTCAACGCCGCGTTCAGCACCGTCTTGTGGTCGGTGGCGGTGTTCGATCCTGCTTTGCCTTCGCGGAGTTCGATGGCCAGGGGTTCGCCGGTGCCGGACTGTCCGTGGTCGGCCCACGCGCCGAGCGGGTGATGTCCGAAGGTTTTCTTCCAGGTCGCGGTCGCTTTCTCCTTGTCGGGGTGGGCGATCACGATGGTCGCGTCGAGATCGATCTCCAACGGGTCGGTAGCGGTGATGGCGTGATCGGGTGCGTGGTCACCGGCAGCCCGCCACGCCCGGCACCGGGCCTGATATCGGGCAGAGCGCAACGCGGACACCACTCTCGGTGCGTCGGTGGCCAGCATCGTGACCATGCGTGAGACTGTCGGGTCCGAGGCGACGTGCCCGAACACTGCGGGCTCGCAACGCAGGACCGCGATGTCGCAGAGGTGTTCACCTCCGGCGGCGACCGCGACAGCCAGGTCGAGCAGAACCTTGCCGGGGTCATGCGCGGCGAGGCTTTTCCTCCATGGCACCAACGCTTCCGATAACCCCCTGGTCAGACCGAGTTTCTCCGCGGTGCGCAACAGCAGGGTGAGCCCGGCGTGCGACACGACACCGGTTCCTGTCGCGTCTGCGGACAATCGGGGGTAGGGCGAACTATGCTCGGACACCTGAATGGTGCTCCTGATTCCTGTGTGGATTCCAGCCTTCGCAAGCGGAATTATCGCAGTTCGGAGCACCATTCTTCGTCAGCGGCACACCACCGGATCGTCAGTCCGATGAAATTTCTGGGTTAGCGCCTGTTGACCCCGGCCGACGAGGGGCGAAGGGGGCGACGAGGGACAGAGCTGGAGGGAAGCGGCGCCTCGCTTCCGGAGCCCCCGGCGCAGCGTCGCCAGCAGTGGCTCCACGGACCCGATATCGGTCGGCCACGACGCATGTCCTGGCTGGTTGTGCGGGATATCTTGGTGTGCAGCCGAATCCGCTGTTCGGCGGCGATGTTCAGCGGGCTTGACAGGGCGTCGCGTTTCGGGGACGCTAGAGGAGCGAGTGGCACACGTGTGCCCGCAGCGGCCCTGGTCTTCCTCTCCCCTCCCCTTCGGATGTGGATCGGGGCTCTTCGTGTCTCCGGTTCCGGAACCAGTTGTCTCCGACCGCCTCTCGTCTACTGTGAGCGCCCGCGGGTCTCAGTGATATAGAGCGGCACCTCCGAGTGGGCGAACCGTGTTCCCCGACAGCGGTTCACCCGGAACCGCTCTCCGATCACATTCCCTCGAAAGGTGTTGCCATGCCCGCATTCCTGCAGCTCATCCTGTGGCTGATCTCGGTCGGTCAGCTGGGTAACGGTTCCGCGGACGCTCCGGCGGATCCGAGCGCCGTGGTTTCGTTCGGCTGACAATCGCGGTGAGTGACGGTGGCGAGCGACCCGCGCCAGACGTATCGGTGGCGGGTCCTCGTCGCCGACCTCCGCAAGCAACGACTGCCGTGCTGGGTATGTGGGCAGCCGATCGACTACACCGCGAAGCGGTTCGATCCGGACGGGTTCGAGGCCGATCACGTCTATCCGGTCTCCACGCATCCGCATCTGGCGTTCGAACCGGCCAATGTGCGGCCGAGTCATGTGCGCTGCAACCGATCTCGCGGGAATGGCGAGCCTGCTCCGGCGGGTGCGTGGGTGCGGTCGGAGTTCTGAAACCATGCCTGCACGAGCCGATTTGAGATGGCTTCTCCTTATTTCACCAGCGGCCCGCTGACCCTCTACCACGGTGACTGCACCGAGGTGCTCGCTGAGCTCGTGCCGGGGTCGGTGGACGTGGTGATCACCAGTCCGCCGTATGCGATGCAGCGGGGGTCGACCTACGGCGGTGTGCCCGAGGTCGACTACCGGCCTGGACGGTCGAGTGGATGGACAAGGTCGCGTCCGTGCTGAAAGAGGACGGTTCGGTGGCCATCAACATCCGGCCCCACGTGCGGCGCAGCCAGGTCGCAGACTATGTGATGCGGATGCGGTTGGCGTTGCGGGCTGAGGGCTGGTTCGAGCACGACGAGTTGGTGTGGGTGAAACCGGACGCGATGCCGACCGGGCGGCCGAATTGGCCGGTGCGCGCGTGGGAATCGATCCTGTGGTATTCGCGGACACCGACACCGTGGGTCGATGCCCGCGCCAATGGCAACCGCATCACCGACCGGGACCGGCAGCGCAGCATGACCCGAAGCGCGGCCTTCGGTGGCCGGGCCAAGCGTCTGGGGTGGAGTCATCATCGCCCTGGTTCGGGCAAGATCGCGCACGAGTTCTCCCGCGCCAAGAACTGGGTCAGTGTCGCGGTGGCCACGGTCGGCCAGGAGGTCGATCATCCGGCGCCGTTCCCGCCGAAGCTGGCCGAGTGGCTGGTGCGGTTCTTCAGCCGCCCCGGAGCGGTCGTGCTGGACCCGTTCAACGGTGCGGGAACCACTGGTGTGGCTGCGCTCGGGCTCGGCCGCCGCTATATCGGGATCGACCAACACGCACCGTATCTCGATCTGTCGGTGCGCCGCTACCGCACCCGTGGGCTGCTGTCGGTGGGGGATACGGGGTCTCAAAGTTGAGGCCGCTCGGCTCCTCGAAACCGGGTCGGCAGTGAACTCTCCCCCCGGAGCCCTACCCCCATCGCGCACGCGCGCGCGAGGAATCATGAAAACCCTTTCTGACTAGGACGTTTCATTGTGAGTACCCCTGTGACGGGGATCCGGTTCGCCGCGTTGGCGGTCGCCGAGCTGTCGACCTTCGCCGGTAATCCCCGCCGGGGCGATGTAGATGCCATCGCCGCCTCGCTGCAGGCCACGGGCCAGTACCGGCCCATCGTGGTGAACGAGGGCACGCTGACGGGGCGGGTGATGGAGGTGCTGGCGGGCAACCACACCCTCCTCGCGGCCCGTCAGCTCGGCTGGGAGCGTGTGGAGGCGGGGGTGATCGATGTCGATGAGCAGACCGCGCGCCGGATCGTGGCCGCCGACAACAGGACAGCCGACCTCGGTGACTACGACTACACCGCTCTGTTCGAACTCCTGGACGGGCTGGACGATCTAGCCGGGACCGGTTACACGCCTGCCGATTTCGAGAAGCTGGCCGCCGCGATCATCCCGCGCGAATCCCGCACCGATCCGGAGGAGGTCCCGGATGTGTCCGAGGACGTGATCAGCGTTCCCGGCGATATCTGGCAACTCGGCCCCCACCGTCTCGCGGTCGGCGATGCCACCGAGTACTCGGTGGTCGAAGCCTTGATGGCCGGTGGGCAGGCGGACTGTGTCTGGACCGACCCGCCCTATGGTGTGGACTACGTGGGTAAGACCAGGGACGCGTTGCGGATCCGCAACGACGGCAACGCGGACCTCGACGACCTGCTCGGTGGTGCGTTCGCTTCCATGGTCGCCGTGTCACGCCCGGGTGCGCCGGTGTATGTCGCGCACGCGGATTCGGAGCGAGTGCGGTTCGAGGGCGCCTTGCGTCGGGCCGGGGTGCTGGTGCGGCAGAATCTGGTGTGGGTGAAGAACTCGATCGTGATGGGCCGCAGCGACTACCACTACCGCCATGAGCCGATCCTGTACGGGTTCATCCCCGGTGGCGACGGACGCCTCGGGCGTGGCGGGGATCGGTGGTTCGGTGACAACGCGGCGGCGACGGTGTTCGAGGTGGACAAGCCGGTCGCCAACCGCGACCATCCGACGATGAAGCCGGTCGCGCTGATCGAGGCCATGCTCGCCAACTCGCTGCGGCCGGGCGGGGTCGTGCTGGATCTGTTCGGCGGCAGCGGGTCGACGCTGATGGCCGCGCACGGCCACGGGTCGGCCGCGCGGCTGATCGAGCTGGATCCCCGCTACGCGGACGTGATCTGCCGCCGCTTCCAGGAACACACCGGGCTCGTGCCGGTCCGTGACGACGGCGAGACCGTGGATTTCATGGCCTCACGCAATCGGTGACGGTCCTCACGTAACCGGAATTCGTTTCGGCCGGGGCGAATTCCTTGCTCTGTCACCGTCCGGGCGTGGCCGATGGCGACACGGAGGGAGTTGCCGTCGTGCCCGATGATGGTGTCTGCTTGGGTGTTTCAGAACTGCTGGGTACCGGTGGAGGTGTCGGCGGCGGAGTCGCCGGTGCCTGGGATGGGCGGTTGTCGCGGAGGGGGATCTGGTTGGCGATCGAGTCCCGCATTCTCTGGATGGTTTCCGGTTCGGCCGTGTTGCGGTTGCGCAGAGACGATTCCACTGCCTGCAGTTCCGCCGGGGTCAATTCGACATCTCCGATGCGGGGGGCGATGGTGTACCAGTTCTTCTCGGGTAGGTATCGGGTGGCGAACAGGTAGCTCTTGCCTGCGGAGATCAACGGATCGTGGTCCACGAGGACGAGTTCCGCTTTGCCTGCTACGTAGCCGCCTTGCTGGTTCACCGTGACGGAGTCGGGTGGTTCCCCTTTCAACGCCTGGATCATCGTCACCCGGAACTGGGTTTCGGGCAGCGTCGGCATTCGGGTGTCGGTGCCGGACTTGTCCGCGACCGTCCCGACGAAGATCGCATCCGCCCAGCCTGCCAGCTGACGTTGGTCACCGGGGTCGAAGGCCCACGAGGGCTCCATCACCGTGGTGTGCACTCCGGGGTCCAAGGTGTCCGGGTTCGGTCCGCATGCCACGACTGCCGCGGATGCTGCGGCCGATGCGATGGTTGCCGCTACCGTGTGCCAGATCGTTTTCTTGTTCATTGTTACCCCCACAACTGACGGTACGAGTCGATGTCGATCGGGCCGAGCTTGGTGGTGTCGTCGGTGTAGGCCGTCATGATCTGTCCTTGGCAACTGTGTTTCAGGCCGAGTGCGTGCCCGAGCTCATGGGTCGCGACGTGCTGGTTCTCCGCGTCGCTGTTGCTGTCCATGAAGTGGGTGTTGAACAGGATCCCGTCGTGGGTGCCCCCTGGCGTGTATTGCCCTTCCCAGGAGACGTCGGGCAGGTTGATATCGGATATCTCGAGTTTTTCCTCGGTACCGGCGGGAACGTCGGTGGTGACATTGATGCGGCCCAGGCTGTTCCAGGTACTGATCCCAGCGTCCAGTGCCGACCCGTACTTCGTTCCCGACTTGATTGTCATGCGCCGATAGGTCACGTCGACGGAGTTGTTCTTATCGGTCAGCGGGCCGGTATTCCATGTGATCCACCCCTTTTCGAAGTACTGGCACCGCCCGACGTAGCCACCCTTCCCGTCCACGTTTCCGCCGCCGACCTCGTCGGAAGAGGGGTAGCCGTAGCGGCCGTTCTCCCAACCCGCTTGCACCCACTGATCACGAATCGCTCCCCAGACCGGATGCACACCGGTGCCGGAGGACCAGTACAGTTCACCGCCCTGCATGTGCTGACCAGCGCCGTTGTCACGCGCGCGGAACTCGTCGCTGGCGGGGAAGCCGAGTGGGCCGTTCTCCCAGTCGAGTGTGGCCCACTTGTCGCGGATCAATCCCCAGATGTTGTGAGCGTCGGTCGCGCTCGAATAGTAGATGGACCCGCCCTCGAAGTGGTTGAACCGGCCCGGTTTCCGGGCCGGTAGCTCTCTGGTGGTGGGATACTCCAACGTCCCGTTCTCCCAGCCGAGTTCACCCCATTTGTCCCGGATCCTACCGCCGATCTGATGGGCGTGGCCGTCGGTCACCAACGGATGCCAGTAGATCGAGCTGTTCTTCTCGAATCCCTGCCAGCGGCCTCCGCGCGCGGCGTCGGATTCCGGGGTTATCGCGTTGCCGAAGAAGTCGAATCCACCGGCTTCGTCGTATTCGACCTTGATCGCTCCGCCGATGGGATAGGGCGGATCGGCCGGTCGCGCGGACCCGACCGCGGGATCCAGACAGAGCAGGGTAACCGCGGCGAGTGCTGCGGCGGCCCGGACCGCGCGGGTCCGTCGGCGCTGCTCACGCCGCATGTGCCGTTGGCGGGATGTCATAACGTTCTCCTCATTGCCCCTCGCCAAGAGAAGATCATCCTTGAGCGTCGAAATTCATACTGGCTCAGGGTGATTGACTACATCCATCATGCTAAACGGGCATTCGGTCAGGTCATCGATAATCTGCCGAACGGAACGAATCGCCCATATAGATCGTGTCGGCTACCCCTACCGAGTCGGTCGGTGACGGCTCGCAGGAGATGCGCGGCCTGTGTCCGCTGGATCCCCGTGCGAGGACGTGACCTCTCGACGCTGCCAGGGATGCACCCGAGGTCGAGCATCAATGCGTGGCCATGTGCGCGGGTGCTTGCCGGATACGCCGCAGTGCGCGGGTCTGCCGCCCGGCTAGTGGAGCTGGATCCCCGCTACGCGGACGTGATCTGCCGCCGCCTCCGGGAACACCGGGCTGGTGCCGGTCCGTGACGACGGCGAGACCGTGGATTTCACGGCCTCGCGGGGGTAGTGCAGGCAGGTTAGAAGGCGGCGACCGAGGCGAACTGTTCCGGTGTCGGGTCCGGTACCGGAGCGATCTCGCTGAGGCGGCAGATATCGAATTCCCCGTCGGCCCACCGGACTTCGGCGAACCCGTCATCGGGGGTTCCGTCGTCGGGATCGATCGCCGGGTAGGCGAGGATTTTCCCGACCGTGGTGTCGACCCCCGTCTCACCGATCCAGTACACCAGAGTCCCAGCCGTCATCTCGAATACCCTTCTCTGTCAAGTCGTTTCATAGTTCCCGGTGATCCGGGCAGATACCGGGCCCGCCGGGGCGGGTGCCCGGCGGCCGGGGTTATCGCCGGTATTCGGTGAAGTCGAAGGGGCCGGTGGTTTGCCAGGTGATGGTGTCGGTGGCGGGGTCGAGTTCGGCGCGGGCGCAGGTGGTGTCCTCGTCGATGCTCCAGGTGTCGCCGTCCCAGTCCGCCCAGTCGACCCGCGCCAGGTCGATCCGGTAGTTCCCGCCCGAGCCGTGCTCGGCGGTGTAGTCGCGGATCTGGGTTTCGGCCCACGCGGTGGCGGCGTCGAGGTCGGCGTCGAAGTCTTCGTGGTCGATCTCCCGGCGGCGGCCGTCGGCGCTGATCTCGGTCAGTACCGCGACATACAGTTCGTCGGAGTCGAGCGGGGCGAGCGTGATGGTGGTCATTATTGTTGTCTCCCTTGGTGTTTCGTTCTTCCGGTACTAGAACGATAGCTCTCGTGTTGCCGGAAGTGAAGTCGGAACCCGTCGAAGAACTTCGCGAAATACGCTGATGGGCAACATGATTGGACGATGAGCGCCAAGGGGGGCTGGTCCGGAGACGGTTGCGGGTGACGCCGACACCCGCCCCGTGGTGGGGCGGGTGCCGGCTGGTCAGTCCGGTTGTGGCCGGGGTGGGATGGCCGCGAGGTTCTCCGCTGCCGAGTAGGCGGCGGAGGTGACCCAGTCGGCGAAGGTGATCGCCTGTTCGGGCAGTAGCGTGATCAGTGCCTCGCGGTCGCCTGCGAAGTCGGTCACCGCGACTCGCACGGTGCCGCCACGCACCTCGACCAGGGCGCTGCCCCAGTCCGGGATCGTGACGCCCTCCCAGTCCATCCAGTCCCCGGCGTCGGGGTCGGGCTCGTCGCGTGCCTCGGCCTTCCACTCCTGCCTGCGGCGGTCGTCGTCGTTCATGTCGTCATCCCTCGTTCCGGACTCGTGGCGGTCAGTTGGTGGGCAGGCCCGCCGCCAGCAGGACCTGCTGTGCGCCCTTGTACGCGCCGAAGAACCGGCCGTCGGCGGCATACAGGCCGTCCGCGAGCAGCCGGGCCAGCTGCACCGGGTCACGGCGCAGGTGATCGTGCAGATTCAGGCTGGGATCGGCGAGCTGCGCGGTCACGGTGGCGTGATCGGTGCCGGTGAGGTGGCCGATCGCGCGAGTGATCACCGCCCGACGTGCCAGTGTCAGGGTCCGGTCGCGGACGATACCCAGCTGGTCGAGGTCCATGGTCGTGCTCCTTGTGTCGAGTGAATTCAATTGGGGCGCTGTATGTTTCGCGCTTAGTGGCCCGTGGATCGGGCATCACCATGAACGCTCTCGCCGCGACCGAAGTCAAGCCGTATCGAATCGTCCAATAATGTTGTGGTGCAACGGTTTACGTGGCTATGGTGGTGCTTCCGGGATCATGACCGGAGGATGGACCCGCCGTCGGCGGGCGGCGGGGTGGGGCCAGGGGTGGAACCGCCCGCCAGGGTGGTGCGCCGAGTTCGAGTCTCGGACCCCACGCCAATCACAGCGCCGCATACGGCGTGGGCGGCGCTGTCTGAATACACGAAACCGGCCGCCCCTGCCCGGCGCGGAGCGGGCGGTCGGCCGTGCGAGCCGTCGTCGCTCATTCCCGCTGGGGAAGGTCGAGGCCGCCGACCAGCAGACACGGGCAGATGTTCTCGGAGGCGGGGATGGCGTCGTGCAGGTTGGCCAGCGCGGTGGTGACGGCCACCGGGCCGGAGTCCGGGTCGTGGCCGTCGGCCAGGGCGGTACCGCCGCTGGTGGTGTCGTAGACGCAGGCGTACCAGTGCACGATCTCGCCCCGGTCGACGGCCAGCCCGGCGTCGACGGTGGTGACCAGCACCTCGACCGGTTGCTCGGACCCGGGCGCGTGTCCGGCGGCGACCCGGATGCCTAGGCAGCCGCCGCCGGTGTCCACGATCGCCGCCGACACCCCGAACCGCCGCCGCAGATACGTCAGCTCGGGCCGGTAGACCTCGGAGAGAAAGGTCTTCGGAGAACTCATAGTCGTTGTGCCCCTTCAATAGGTGATCGTGCAGGTCCGGGTCCGGGTCGGCCAGCTACGCGAGCACGACCGCCGGGTCGGTGCCGCAGGAGCTCAATCGGTGTGGCGGCGGCGCTCGGAGCGGGGCCGGAGTTTGGTGGCCCGCTGGTACACCGCCGAGGGTGTGATGCCGAGTTCGCGGGCGATGGCGGTCTGTGTGCGGCCCTGCGCGATCCCGTCGGCGACCACCGCTTGCCGGTGGGCCGACACCGCGTGGGCGCGGCTGACGTTCAGCCCGCCGGTCACGTCGGTGTAGAGGTGTCCGTGCAGGATCGCCGACACGGTCGTCGCGTGTGCGCGGAACGCCGCAGCGATCCGCGCGCATGTCCATTCGTCCTCGACGTGCAACCGCACCATCTCACGGACCTGGTCCTCGTCGAAGCGGCGGCGCGTCATCGGCGCACCCGCCCGGCTCCCGACGCCATCGCGGATCGGCCCGCCGGATGAGGTGAATTGTTGAAAAGCATTGTGTCCCTTAGTGATCGAATTGGCGTGTGCCAGACGTTAGCTCTGTTCGCGGCACGCATCAACCGGCTATCGGGGGCTCCGGAGAGGTGAAAACTCCTGGTGGGCAACGAGTGTGCGGTGACGAGGAATGGGGTGAGGTGATCGTGGGCGCATCGAGGGACGTGGCCGCGCAACAGGCGTTGCAGTTGCGCAAGGCCGGGGTGGGGTACGCGAAGATCGCCGAGCAACTCGGGGTCTCGCAGGCCCGCGCCTACGACCTGGTGACCGCCGCGCTGCGGGCGCGGGAGGAAACCGCCGATATCCGTGCCCGTCTGGATCTGGAGCGGCTGGACGCGATGCTGCTGGGGTTGTGGAAACGCATCGGCCAGGGCGACGCGAAAGCGGTCGCCCAGGGGCTGGAGGTGATGCGGATGCGTGCCGATGTGCTCGCCGACCGCGCCGCCGCCGGAGACAGCGGCGCCGGGGTGGGGGACTATCTGGCGGCGGTGAAGGCCGCCGCGCGGGAGAACCGGGAAGCCCAGCAGGACACCGGCCTTCGGTTGCGGGCCGTGGAATCGTAGATGGTGGGTTCGCTGCCGGAGTCGGTCGCGGCCGCGGTCACCGAGATGGACTGGCTCACCCCCGCCGATCAAGCGGCGGTCGATCTGGCGTTGCGGTATGCGATGCAGATCGAGGCCGGGATCGCCAGGGGCGGCCAGGACGCCACCAGAGCCCTGTACCTGGGTCCGCACCTGCTGCGGGCGCTGGCCGAGCTCGGCGGTACCCCGGGCGGGCGGAGCGCGTTGGGCCACAACACATCTAGCCGGATCGAGTCGACCTTGACCCGGTTGCGTCGGGAGCTTGGGAACTCCGCGTAAAGGCTGCGAACAGCCGCGGATCTTCACCCCGCCGCTGCGGGAGTTGACCCCGCAGACCTCGCACGGGTTCTCGGTGATCGCCTTCGCCGAGCACACCCTCGGAATCCGGTTGTTGCCGTGGCAGAAGTGGCTGTTCATCCACGCGCTGGAACTCCGCCCGGATGGGCTGTACCGGTTCCGCACCGTCATCACGCTGATAGCCCGTCAAAACGGCAAAGCCCTAGACGCCGATACGCCGGTGCTGACCACGGCGGGCTGGTCGACGATGGGGCGGCTGCAGGTCGGGGATCAGGTGTTTCATCCCGACGGGCACCCGACCCGCGTAGTGGGTGCCTACGAGGTGATGACCGGTCGCCGCTGTTACGAGGTCACCACCACCGACGGCCGCACCCTCGTCGCCGACGCCGAGCATCTGTGGACCGTGAGCGATCGCCGCCGGATGCGGCGGACCGGCCGCCGAGGCGAACGCCCGCGCCGGATGTACGGGTGGGAGACGCTGACCACCGAGCAGCTGCTCGCCCGCGGGCTCAAACGCAGTGCCCGCGAGTTCGCGTTCCGGTTGCCGCGTCAGCACGCGATCATCTCCAAACCCGTGGACCTCCCAGTCGATCCGTATCTGCTGGGAGTGTGGCTCGGCGACGGCACCTCCCGCAGTGCCGAGATCGCGGTGGGCGACGGCGACGTCGGCGAGATGACCGCGCTGCTGGAACAGGCTGGGGCACAGATCGTGTCGAGCGTGCGGGGGCGCACGGCGTGGAAGGTGCGGATCCGGACCGGGCCGCGCCGGGACGGGTTCCAGGCCCGCTGTCAGCGACTCGGGGTGTGGGGCGATAAACATGTT
Organism: Nocardia terpenica; assembly: GCF_013186535.1. Taxonomy (NCBI): domain Bacteria; kingdom Bacillati; phylum Actinomycetota; class Actinomycetes; order Mycobacteriales; family Nocardiaceae; genus Nocardia; species Nocardia terpenica. Next base: position 1,217,079 of record NZ_JABMCZ010000002.1, on the reverse strand, counting down.
CCGGCCGAGTATCTGACCGCGGGCACCGAGCAGCGGCTGGCGCTGCTGCAGGGGTTGATGGATTCCGACGGCACCATCGGTGCCGGGACCGCCCGCCGGTCGGCGCAGGCCGAATTCTGTTCCACGAACCAGCGTCTGGCGGCCGACGTGTTGTATCTGCTGCGCTCCCTGGGCTGGCGCGCCACCATCCGTGAGCCCGCCGCGATGCTGGCCGGGCGCGAGGTCGGCCGCCGCTGGCGGGTGTGTTTCACCCCCGAGCAGGGCGAGTACGTGCCGTTCCGGTTGCGGCGCAAAGCCGCCCGCGTCCAGGCCCCGCGCGGGCGCGGCGGTGAACGGCACGCGGTGAGCATCCGGTCGATTCGTGAGGTGGCGTCGCGGCCGGTGCGCTGTATCAAGGTCGACCGCCCCGACGGGCTGTTTCTAGCCGGTCGCGATCTGGTCCCGACGCACAACACGCTGTGCATGTTGATCCTGGCGTTGTGGCACATCTACGCGCGCGGGTCGCGCACGGTGATCGGCACCGCTCAGGACCTCGCCAACGCCGAGAAAGCCTGGGGTGAGGCGGTCGAACTCGCCGAATCGGTCCCGGAGCTGCGCGCCGGGATCCGGCATGTGTCGAAGGTCAACGGTAAGAAGGCCCTGATCTTGGCGGCGGGGGAGCAGTATCGGGTCGCCGCCGCGTCCCGGCGCGGCGCCCGCGGGTTCTCCGGTGATCTGGTGCTGCTGGACGAGTTGCGCGAGCATCAGTCCTGGGACGCGTGGGGAGCCTCGACCAAGACCACCCTGGCTCGCCCGCACGCGCAGGTGTGGGGGTTCTCCAACGCCGGGGATTCCCTATCGGTGGTGTTGCGGTATCTGCGGGCGCTGGCGCATCAAGCTTTGGGCTGGCCCGACGGCGACGCTGATGCTGCCGCACTGGGTTTGGCCGGAGACGACCTCGATACCGACGAGCTCGATGACGGCGAGGACGAGTCGCTCGGGTTGTTCGAATGGTCCGCGCCGCCCGGCGCGGCCCGTCACGATCGCGATGCCTGGGCGCAGGCCAACCCGTCGATGGGGTGGGGCACCATCACCGAACGCGCCATCGCGGCCGCGCTGCGCACGGACCCGCCCGCGGTGTTCTCGGTCGAGGTGTTGTGCCGGTGGATCGAATCGGCCGATACCGGCCCGTTCGATGCCACGGCGTGGGCGGCCACCCTCGACGCCCGCTCCGAGATCGCGCCCGGCACCCGGCATGTGGTCGGAGTCGACGTGTCGTGGAACCGGTCCCGCGCCTACATCGCCCTCGCGGGGCACCGCGTGGACGGGGTGGCGCATGTGGAGATCACCGCCGACCGCGCCGGCACCGACTGGGTCCTGGGCTGGTTGACCGACCGCCGAGACCGCATCGACGCGGTGGTGCTGCAAGCCAACGGGGCACCGGTGTCGAGTCTGCTGGCCGAGCTCGTCGCGGTCGGGCTGCCGGTGATCGCCTGGGCCGGACCCGATCTCGGGCGCGCGACCGGGCAAACCTACGACCTCATCGAGCGGCGCGCGGTGCGGCACCTCCCGCATCCGGGCCTGGACTCCGCCGCCACCACCGCGGCGGTGAAACCGGCCGGGGATGCGTGGGTGATCGATCGCCGCCGGTCCCCGCACGACGCGGCCCCCCTCATCGCGGCCATCGCCGCGCTGTGGGCGCTCGGTGTGCCCGATGACCCGCTGCCGGAGATCCATTCTTGGCCCGACGAGTTGTGGGAGGACACCGAGTGAGGACCGCCGTGCGGTCGAGTATCGCGTTGCTGCTGGAGGTTTCCGGAATCGTGGTGATCGCGGCCGGGTTGTGGCTGCTCGGCGTCGCCGGGGCGCTGCTGGCGCTCGGCATGGTGTTGCTGATCGTCGACATTCGCATCCAGCGGCGGTCGGCTCGGTCGTGAGCCTGCTGTCATGGCTGCTCGGCGGTGGTGAGGCTCGAGCGTTGACCGAGTCGGCGATCCCCCCGAACTGGGCGTCAGCGTCGGAGTCGGGCATCAGTGTGTCCGAACGTAGTGCGCTGCAGCATCTCACGGTGTACGCGTGCGTGCGGCTGTTGGCCGACGCGGTCGCGTCGCTGCCGTGGGATGCCTACCGGCGGCGGGGGCCGGTCCGCGAACAGGTCCGCACGCCTCCGGCGTGGGTGACGCGTCCGGACGACCGGTGGACCCGGTTCGAGTGGCTGTTCCAGCTGGTGTGTTCACTGGCGTTGCGCGGCAACGCCTACCTGCACGTCATCGCCCGCGACCAAGCGCAGTTCCCGCTGCTGCTGGAGGTGCTGCACCCCGACGACGTCGGCGTGCGCGGCGTCGACGTTCGGGGTGTCCCGGTGGGGGAGGCGGTGTCGTATGCGGTTGCCGGGCAGCCGGTCCCGGCGAAGAACATCGTGCATGTGCGGCGGTTCGTGCTGCCCGGCAGCGTCATCGGGTTGTCCCCGATCGAGCAGGCCCGCCAGGGCATCGGCCTGGGTCTGGCCGCCGAACGCTACGGGGCCCGCTGGTTCGGCGAATCCGCCAACCCCAGCTCGGTGCTGGAAACCGATCAAGCCCTCTCCGGGGACGCGGTCACCCATTTGCAGAAGCAGTGGCTCTCCTCCCACGGCGGACGCCGCCACCCGGCCGTGCTGTCCGGGGGTGTGAAGTGGCGGCCGATCTCCATCACCCCCGAGGAATCGCAGTTCCTCCAGACGCGGAAGTTTCAGCGCGGGGAGATCGCGATGCTGTTCGGTATCCCGCCGCACATGATCGGCGACACCGAACGCTCCACCAGCTGGGGCCAGGGAATCGAGGCCCAGGGCATCGGGTTCGTCACCTACTCACTACGGCCGTGGCTGGCCTGCATCGAAGACGCCCTGTCCGATCTCACCCCGCGCGGGCAGTTCGTCCGCTTCAACGTCGGCGGGCTGCTGCGCGGTGATCAGAAAGCCCGCTACGACGCCTACAACTCCGCGCGCACCGCCGGATGGATGTCGGTCAACGAGATCCGCGCCCTCGAGGACCTGCCGCCGATCGAGGGCGGCGACACCTATATTCAGCCCCTCAACTACGGCCCCCTCGGCGCCGACCCGACCGGCGCGGCTGGGCAGCCAGAACAGGAGAATCCCGCGAGTGGATCTGCAGACCAAGCTCCATGACTCCCTCGAGATCCGCGACTACAGCGCCCACGGTGTCGAGTTGCGCAGCGTCGGCGACACGTTGACATTGCGGGGGTATGCGTCGGTGTTCGGCACCGCCTACGACGTCGCCGGTGGCCCGGCGGTGCGCGGCGGCTTCAGCGAGACCGTCTCCCCGGGCGCGTTCGACCGCACCCTGCGCGAACGCGCCGACGTGCATTTACTGATCAACCACGGCGGAATGCCCCTCGCCAGAACGAAATCCGGCACCCTGCGCCTGGCGGCCGATGGCACCGGCTTGCAGGTCGAAGCCGATCTCGACCGCCGTGATCCGGATGTGCAGCGGCTGGAGACCAAGATGGCGCGCGGCGATATGGACGAGATGTCGTTCGCGTTCCGGGTGAAAGACGATGTGTGGAGCACCGATCAAACCGAGCGCCGCATCACCGAGATCTCCCTGCACAAGGGCGATGTCAGTGTCGTGAACTTCGGCGCGAACCCCGCCACCTCGGCGACGCTGCGGGCGGTGAACCTGCGCAGCGTGCTGGAGGTGTTGAACCACACCGAATTCGAGTCGATGCTCGCCGAGGCACGAGCCCTCGGCCCGGACCGGATCGGTGACGCCCACCAGCTGCTGGCCCGCCTGCATCACGAACTGCACCCCGCCGCCGTGACCCCCGATCCGGTTCCAGCTACGGCTACCGCGAGCGCACCCGCCACACCCGAACTCGAACCGGAGCCGGTGATGATGCCGTCGCGGCGGACGCTGCGGCTGGCCGAGCTGATCGGCCTCGGCGACGGTACCGATCTGAAGTAATCCACACCTATCCACAACGTAATCCACAGCGCGCGAGCGCGTTTCCCGGCTCCTGGCACTGGAGACCGGGGCTGACACAGCCCTGGCACTGGGCGAATTGGCCTGGCACTGGCCGCCATTCCCCTGTTTCTCCAATACTTTCCAGGAGTCTTGCTGATGGATGAGCGACTGACTCAGCTCATCGCTACCCGCGAAGAACGCGCCAGCCAACGCGAGCAGCTGCTCGCCGAGCGCACCACGATCCTGTCCGCGGTCGCCGGCGAGGGCCGCGAAGCCCTCACCGAGGACGAAGACACACAGTTCCGGGAACTCACCACCCAACTCAAAACCACCGACACCGAACTGTGCGGCCTCGACGAACGCATTACCGAGCTCACCGACGAACTCGACCGCGCCCGGCTCATTGCCCGCGGCTCGGCAGCTGCTCTGCGAGCACGCAGCCTCGTGCAGGTCACCGATGAGCCCGCCACCTACACGCGCGGCAACGGCCACTCCTATATCCAGGACCTGATCCGATTCAGCTTCCGGATGGACGCCGACGGCGAGGCCGAGACCCGGTTGCGCCGCCACGGCGACGAGGTCGCCCGCAACACCGAATACCGCGACCTGGACCGCACCGACGGGCACGGCGGGTTCTTCGTCCCACCCGTCTGGTTGATGAACCAATTCCTCGACCTGGCCCGTGCGGGGCGCGCGGTGGCCAACCTGGCGATGTCGGATGTCCTGCCGCCGGGGACCGATTCGCTGAACATCCCGAAGGTCGCCTCCGGCACCAGCACCGAGGTGCAGGCCGCCGACAACACGCAGGTCTCCGACACCGATCTGGCCGACACCTACGTGTCCGCGCCGGTCCGCACGATCGCGGGCCAGCAGGACATCGCCGTGCAGCTGCTGGATCAGAGCCCGATCACCTTCGACCAGATCATCTTCTCCGACCTGATCGCCGACTACGCCACCAAACTCGACATGCAGACCATCGGTGGCTCCGGCACCGCCGGACAGGTCCTCGGTATCCGCCACACCCAGGGCATCCAGACGATCGCGGCGACGCCGACGGTGCAGGGGGTGTACGGGGCGATCGCGGACGCGATCCAGCGCATCCACACCACCCGCTTCCAGCCCCCCACCGTGATCGCGATGCACCCGCGACGGTGGGCATGGTTCCTGTCGCGCCTGGACGAGCACCTGCGGCCCTTGGTGGCGCCGCAGCAGAATTCACCGGCCAACGCGCTGGCCACGCTCGGCGCGGTGGCCGCCGAGCAGGTCGTCGGCAATCTGCACGGGCTGCCGGTGGTGACCGACCCGAACCTGCCGACCAACTTGGGTGCCAAGACCGACGAGGACGTCATCCTCGTCATGCGCGCCTCTGATTTGCGGTTGTACGAGTCCGGGATCCGGACACGGGTGTTCCCGTCCCCGCGCTCGGCGACGCTCACGACCCGGTTGCAGGTGTATGGGTACATCGCGTTCACCGCGGCCCGGTATCCGCAGTCGATCGTGGAGATCGGCGGACTCACCACACCCGACTTCACCCAATAACCCCCGCACCCCACCGGTGCGGGAGCGTGCACCGGCATCGCGTCCGGGCCCCTTGAACCCCCCTACATTCCTGTAAAGGGCGGGGCCGGTCAAGCGGTCGTGTGACTATTTCCGCTGGCTGCCCGCAGTGTGTTTTGTGGTGGGGACGCGTGTAACCGCCTTCCCGGGTGGTGCAGGGAAGTTGCGAGAGGGGTCGGTGATTCGGTTTGTTGTGTCGTCGTTCTCCAGGTCGTCGATGAGTTGACGCGTCAGGCCGGGTGGTCCCGGCTGTCGTGCATTCCTTCGCCTGCGACAGGGTGGGGCGTGGAGCTCTGCGACACGCGGCATACAGGGTCAATCAGAAATTCGACCACGCCGTCACGGGGGCCGGAAGGAGGGACGACCACGTGCATGCCGCGGCCGGGATGCTCACCCCGCGTTCCTGGCCAGCGCCCGGATCTCACCGTCGCGCAGGCCGTAGTAGACGAGGATGAGCAGCTTGCGGGCCGCCGCGATCTTGGCGATGTTGCGCCCGCGCCGGTCGGCGATCCGGTCGCGGTCGGCGCGGATCTTGGTGGTGCCGCCGACCTGAATGGCTTCCACCAGCGCCCACCGCAACAACCGGGACCCCTGCTTGGTGATCTTTCCGCGGTGCACGGTGGTGTCGGATTCGCGGTGGCGTGGGGTCAACCCCGCCCAGGAACACAGCTGCGCGGGCCCCCGGAACCTGTCCACCTCACCGATCTCGGCCACCAGCACCGCCGCCAGCACCGGGCCGATCCCGGGCAGCTGCTGGATCGTTCGGTAACCACGGTGGCCGTCGAGCCGGGCCGCGATCCGGGTGGTGAACGTGTCGACTTCGGTGTCGAGGACATCGATCAAGTCCAGCAGCGATCTCACCCGCTGCGCGTAGACCTCGTCCAGGCGGACCTTGGCCAGTCCGGCCCGTCCCTGGACCCCGAACAGATCGGAGGCCGGGATGAGCACTCCAGCCTTGGCCAGCACGCCGTGCACCTGAGCCTTGAGCCCGGACCGCAGGTTCACCAGTTTGGCCCGGTAACGCACCAACTCCCGAAGCTCTCGGGTCGGCGGTGGCGCGATCCACGCCTCGGGCAACCGGCCCATCCGCAACAGATCCGCCAGGTCCGCGGCATCGCGCACATCGTTCTTCACCCGCCGATGCTGAAATCCCTTGACTCCCAACGGATGCGCCAGATGCACCGTGGCACCGCACTCTCGGAGCGTGTCCACCGCCCAATACCAGCCGTAACAGGCTTCCACCACCACCTCCGGCGCCGGACCGGCCTGCCGGATCTGTTCCGTCAGCACCGCCGGATCGTTGGCGATCTTGACCACCCCGATCCGGTTGCCGGCTTCGTCCAGTCGGACGATCACCGACCGGCGACGATGCAAATCAATACCCACGAACTGCTTTCCGCCATCCTCGTTCACCAGGGGCCTCCACAAACTGTGCGGAATCTGACACCCCAGCATCAGCCGAGACGCCACAGGAGCGGGAGACCCCGCCCCTTACATGGCATCAGGGATGGGAGGCAATGCCCGATGCGGCATTTGATGATCACCGCCGGTGATCTGACCATCGAAATCAACAGAGAGGATCCTGTGAGTAATCAGGACACCATCGACGCCATCACCGCGCAGCTGACCAAGGTCAAGGCCGAGATCCTCGGCAAGATCGACCAGCTGGAAAACAGCGGCGGGGCAGCGGATTTCACGGCGCTCAAGTCGCTGGTCGATGATCTGGACGCCATCGTGCCGGACCAGCCCGACACCGACAAGCCGGATGCTGACACCCCGGATGCCGAGCAGCCCGGCACCGAGCCGGGCACGGATCCGGCTGCCGAGCCGGGCACCGACCCGTCGGGCACGGGCACGACTCCGGCCGGTGTGGATCCGGCGACCGGCGAGCCGCTCTGATCGACCCGAGAACCGCTGGCGGCCTCACGAACCCCTGGGTTCGTGGGGCCGCTGGGCGGCAGTGCTGTCACCGTGTCGATGAAGAGGAGGGTTAGTTGATGGCTCGTGACATCGAAGCCGACTACCGCCGCGCCTACCTCGAGCAGTACCAGCGCGCCCGCACCGCCGGACGCACCGCCGAGGCCGACCGGATCGCCGCGGTGCTGCGTGCGCGATTCGGCCACGACCCCGCCCCGGCCGCTGTAGCACCGGAATCGGGCGAGGGCCCGCCGCGTCGCGCCCGGGGCCCGAAGACGCGGGCGGCGGCCGAGCCGCTGCCGGAGACCACCGCGGCGGACTGAGCGTGAATCGTGGTGAGCCCCTGGCGGATCCGCCCGCGGTGCTGCCGCCGCTGGCCGGTACTCGGGAGTTGGCCGATTACGAGGCGGGCAGCCCGGAGCTAGCCCTGCATATCGCGAACGCGTTGGTGCGGGACTGGTGCGGCTGGCATATCGCCCCGACCGTCACCGAGACCGTGGTCGCAGACGGGTCCGGAACCGCGGTGCTGGTGCTGCCGACCTTGCACCTGCTCGATGTCCATACCGTGACCGAGAACGGGTACCCGGTCGATCTGGAGCGGGTGCGGTGGACGGGCTCAGGCTATCTGCGTCGCGACACTTCGTGGACGGATTGCGAGGGTGGTGTGCGGGTCGGGATCACGCATGGCTGGCCCGACCCTCCACCGGTTGTCGCTGCCGTCGTGCTCGGCATCGCCAAACGCGCCAAGGATACCCCCGCCACCGCGATCCGGGCCCGCACGGCCGGGCCGTTCAGCGAAACCCTCACCACCGGCCCGGACGGCTCGATCGGCGGGATCACCCTCACCGCGACAGAGCGAGACCTGCTCGCGCTCTACCGGATCGTCGCGATCGCGTGAGTTTGCCGTTGCGCAGCATCGTCGGTCATCACCGCTACCGCGACGGTGGACGAGACGCCCACGGCAACCCGATCGAGTACTTCGAGCCTGCACTCGACGCGGCGGGCGAGCCGGTGCGGGTGTACGGGTGGGCGCCGGTCTCCTCGACCGAGCCGGCACTACCCGGCCATACCCGGGTGGTGACCGAGGTCGACCTGTACACGGCACCGGGATTCGTCCCCGGTCCCCACGACCTCATCGACTTACCCGCCGCCCCGGCCGGTCGCTTCGAAATCGTCGGCTTCCCCGCCGATCACGGTCACGGACCGTTCGACTGGTCACCCGGGTCGGTGATCCGACTGAAGAAAGTAGACGGATAAACCTCATGCTCACACCGAAGATGAAGTGGGACAACAACGCTCACTACGACCTGCGCCGGATGCGCGGGCTGGTGCGCGATCTCGAAGCCCGTGGACGCCGCGTCGCCGCCGCTGCCGGGGACGGGTTCGCCACGACATCGGCTCAGGGCGCACGCCGCCCGGAGGGCCGCTGGCGGGTCACCGTGTTCCCCGCGACGGCGAAGGCCGCCCGCCGCAACGCGCGTGACAACACCCTGGTCAAGGCGCTGAATTCGGCCCGCGGACGCTGAGGCCCGTGCCGGAGCTGGTGGTGTTCCCGGCGGTCGAAACCGTGGTCGTGGCCTACCTGACCGCGCGGCTGGCGGCTCGTGGGGATCCGGCGAGGATCGCGACCGCTGTTCCCGATCAGCGCCCGCCCCGCCTGGTGCGGGTCACCGCCGCCGGTGGCGGCAACGATCGGCTGGTGCTCGCCGCGCGCACGGTGATCGTCGAATGCTGGGACACCCGCGAACCCGCCGCCGCCGAGCTCGCCGAGCTGGCTCATGCGATCCTGCTGGCCGCTGCCCGCGACCCGGCTGAGCCCCGCATTCGTGCCGTCACCACCGTCGGCGCGCCTGCCAATCATCCCGACCCCGATACCCGCTGCCCGCGCTATCAGTGCACGGTCTCGATCGACCTGCGCGGGCGACCCGCGTGACCACCGTGTCGATCACTCGTTCGCTCAACCGGTTTCGACTGGCTCGTAGGCGGCGCCAGTGGTGCGGCGCGATCCGCGGGTGGAGGGATGTCCCGGGGCAGCTACGCCCGGTTCAGGGTCCGCTCATTCCGCCGCTGAACCCGCCCATCTGCCCCCTCGGTGGGGGTGGGAGCTTGACGCGCCGGTTGTACTCGTGCAGGTATGCCTCTTCCCAGCGGGGCCAGTCGAGGTAGGTGTCGCCGGCGGCGGCTCGATAGCGCCGGTACTGTTTCTTCTTCGTCAGTGTCAGCGTCTGCTGTGCTTGTCGCGCCGCCTGCCGGGCCTTCGCCAAACCACGCTCCACCTGCCCGCGGGTCAGTTCCACGGGAGGGTCGTCGAAGATGCCGGGTCTGCGGGGCCACATGGGGTCTCCTCCGGGTCTGCTCGTTTGTCCTGGGGCACCGCCTCCGCGCACGCCGGGTTTTCGAGCGTGGAGATTGTCGGCGTGCGCGGTGTCGACGCTGCGGCAGACCGCCGTTGACGTTGGCAGTGACGGTTCCGATTCTGGGGCCGGCGATCAGTCCAGGCTGTCTCGGATCGACCGCAGCCTGTCGTATACCCTCCGTGCTCGGGTTCGCAGCTGTTCGTCGTCCAAGCCTCCCGCGTCGTTGCGGAGGTCGGGGTCTGCCACGTAATCGTCGACGTCAGCGAACAGGCCATCGAGCAGGTCGAACACGTCGACAGGGAATCGAGTCTTCTCATTTTTGAACATCCGGAGATACGAGGACTCGAATTCCTGAGCCGAAATCCTGTCGTCGACGAATCGGGATATGAGTTCTGTGTAGCCCGCGAGTGCTCGGTGTGAGTCCATCTCATCATCCGGCTGGTGCGGAGATGGCGGTGGAGGCGTCCGGGCATGTGGGTGCGGCGTGGCGGAGGTCGGTTTTGAGGGTGTTGTCGTGGGCGGTGATGCGGGTTGCCAGGTCGGGAGTGACCGATGATCGGGGGTAGACGCCGAGCCAGATGTCTGCGGGGAGTGGTGTCAGGTAGCCGCCGCAGACTGTCGCGATGATTTGGTCGGCCGGTGTGTTCGCCGCGGCGGCGGGGTCGAGGCCGACGATGTGGAATCGGTATTTTCCGTCTGTTTTGCCGGGGTAGCCGATCTCGGTGTAGACGTCCTGGACGGATTTACCGGCGAAGCTGTCCAGGGCGACGATCGTGTGGTCGTCCGGAGGGACGGCGTAGCCCGTCGACGAGGTGGGGGTGTCGGGCAGCAGGCGCTGCCCGAGGATCCAACCGGCCGCCGCGACCGCGACGACACCGATCGCGATCAGCGTTGCGCGCTTTCGTGAGATCGTCATCTGGGGTCCATTCATTTCCGGGGAACGCCTTTGAGTCCGACGGGCACGTAGTAGTAGAAGTCCTGGGACGACACGACTTTCTTGGCCTGGGTGTCGTATTTCTGCAGCGTGTATTTGTAGGTGTTGTATTCGAGGTAGCCGTCGGCGGAGTAGGTGGGTGCCAGGTCGTCGCCGGGGAGGTCGGCGGTGGCGGTGAAGCTGTTGAGATTCTGGATCGCGGTCTGTTCTGTGGTGGTCAGTTTCGATCCGATCTTCGCGTTGACGTCGCCGACGTCGAGACCGGTGTCGGTGGACAACTCCGAACTCTGGGTCAGTGTGTTGGTCACGCTCACGCTGTGGGAGTACTGGAGGTGACAGGTGCCGTGCGCGGTGGTCGTGCACGACACGACGGGTGCCTCGCCCTGGAGGGTGCTCACTCCGATGAACTGGACGTTCACCACGTTGTAATCGTAGTCGGGGTAGCACACGTCTCCCCATATCCCGTAGTTGTTCTTGTGGTAGCCCGACGCGCAGTTGTCCCAGGTCCATGGGTCGTGGTGCGGACTGGAGACCTCATGAACCGCGCTGGTCGGCCGGGGTCGTGTCGGCACGGCCGCGGGCTGGGCAGGCGGTGCCGGCGCGGCGGCGGGCCCTGGCGCCGGTGGTGCGGCGGGGGCGGGCGGTGCGGGCTGGCTCCCTGCTGGCGGCGGTGTTGTCGGCGGCTGCTGCGGCGCAATTGCTGGTCCTGGTCGGCTGGGGGCCGGGGATTGGGGTCCGGTGGGTGCCGGGACGATGGGCGCGCCGGTACCGGGTGCGATCGGTGGCGGAGTGAGTGCTCCGGCATTGGCCCCGGCCCCCGAATTGTCTCGAGGTTGTCCCGGCATGGCGGGGGTGGGTAACGGTGGTGCGGTGGTGGGCGGGCCCGGTGGAGCGCTCGGCAGGGGTGGTGTATCGATGCACGGCCAGCCCGGATGCATCTGCTGCCACTGCTCACACGGGATATAGCCCTGCGCGGTCGCCGCCCCTGTCCCGAGACCGGTCGCGACGAGAGCGCCAGCGACCAGCGTCCCGGTGGCGGCGATCACCAGGACAGTGCCGCGCCGGATGCGATGTGACGCACGTCTGCAACGACTGTCGCGTGGATTCATCGGGATGCTCGGCTTCCTGTCAAACGGATAGGAGACAACGCGGTCAGCGGACCAGCGACCTGTCCGGTTCACAGCCAGAGGGGGTCGCCGTAGGCGGTGGTGGAGTGGTCCTCGGTCGGGGTGGCGATGGAGGCGGTGGCGAACGAGCGCAGCGACACCGGGCCCGCGCAGGCCGAGACTTTGATCTCGACCTGATCGGCCGCGATCACGCCTTTCGATGCTTGCAGTGGTTTGCTGCCGAAGGTGACGGTGGTGATGCCGCCGGGTTTGACGGTGGTGGAGATGTTCGGTGAGACCGATGCGCTGCCGCCGATGCTCAGGCTGGGTGGATAGGAGATGTTCACCGACGCGTTCGGGCCGATCGAAAAGCTCAGGCCCACGGTCAATCCCGAGCTGACGTCCACCTGGCAGCCGATCTGGTACCCGTAGGACACGGTCGCGCCGGTCACCGGCACGCCCCCGGTGCCGCCGATCTGGGCGACCGCCTTCAGCGACACGAACCCCTCATGGGTGAACGGGTCGGCATCCAGGGACGGGTTGCGGTCGATACTCTCGGCCGTCTTGGTCACCGTCAGGCTCCAGCCGTCCCCGGTGGTCACCGTCCGCGCCTTGTCGGCAACCGGGTCGGCGGTAGCCGGACCGGCCGCTACCGCACCGGCCACAGCCGTGCTGGCCAGGATGCATGCGGCAGCGGTGGCGCCCTTGGTGGTTCTCATATCGACAACAAACCCCCGATAGCTAACAATTGGCAAATCGAATCGAACGATGGCACGCCTCGCCGATGAACGGAAGCGAATGTGAGCACCGTCACTTTCGGATGGAAGTAAGCGGTAGGCTCACCGGGCCGCGACGCGAGTCCTGCACAATCTGCTGAGCAGGCCCGTCGGCGGCCAGCCGGATATCCCACCGGAGGCGGGGCGGATACCCGTTCGCGCCCGGCGTGGCCGCGCCCGGCTTCTGGTGCGCCCGCATCGTCGAGATCACGCACCCGCGTCATCGGATCCGATACCCGAATTCGGCAGTATCGCAACCCTTTTCGAGCAGGCCCGGTCCTTTCCTGCATCTGAAAGGGCTCTCCATTTCATGGCAAGTTCGGTTGCCAACGTCTATGCCGCCATGCCCCGAGCCACCGGCACGCTGTTGCGTGCCCCGCTCGGCACCCCCGGCCCGGCCAACGCCGTCGCCGAATTGTCTTCCGCCTGGGTCGATCTCGGCTATATCGGCGAGGACGGCTACACCATGTCGGAGTCACGCGACACCGACAAGAAGAAAGCGTTCGGCGGCAACGTCGTCAAGATCCTGCAGACCGACTACAGCCTGACGATCCAGTTCAGCTTTCTGGAGTCGATCAACGCCGACGTGCTGCGCGCGGTGTACGGCGACGACAATGTCACCGTGCGTGGTCCGTCGATCCGGGTGCGGCACAACAAGGCTCCTCTGCCGCACGCGTCCTGGGTGATCGATACTCTCGATTCCGCGGTCGGGCTGCGCCGGATCTGGATCCCGGACGGGCAGATCACCACGGTCGACGACGTGCAGATCGTGCACACCGAGACCATCGCCTACAAGGTCACCGTCGAATGCTTCGAAGACGCCGACGGCACCCCGCTGTACGAATGGGTGCACATCGGGCGCCCACCAACCCAGTGGACCGTCACCGTCGACGGCAAGCCCACCGGCGGTGAGTTCACCCTCGCGGTCGACGGAAAGCCCGCGGCCGCTGTCGGATTCGACGCCACCAACGCCGCGGTGCGTTCGGCGCTGGCGGCGGTGGTCGGCGCCGAGGGTGTGACCGTGACCGGCGCGGCCGGTGGCCCGTACCAGGTCACCCTGTCCGGTGGCGGCACGTTGACCGGCAGCGGGTCCGGCCTGACCGGCGGCACCGCGCCCAAGCTCACCGTGACCGCCGCGACCTCCGTGAAGACCGCCGCCTGAGCGCGGCCGTCCCCTTGTTCCCCGCCCGGTGAGGTTTCACCTCCCCTTGGACCGGGCCTGCCCTCGCCGGGCGGGCACCCCTGTACGGCCCTGTCCCCCTGTCGGTTTCCAGATTCCGAGGAGGAGTCGCGCTCTGATGCTGGAGAAGTTCAGCTACACCACTTCCGCCGGTAAGAAGCTCAGCCTGCCGCGCATGGAGAACGTCCCGTTCGGGCTCATCCGCCGCTTGCGGAAGGAGGACGACACCGAGCAGTTCTTCGCCCTCATCGAGGGCGTCGCCGCCGGCAAGGATCTGGCGGTGATCGACACGATGACCCAGGCCGAGGTCAAGGACCTGATGGACGCCTGGCAGAAGGACTCGACCATCTCGCTGGGGGAATCCTCGGGCTCCTGAGCTTGCTCGACAAGTATCAGGACGCCGTCGAAGCCGACCTCATCCGCACCGGGCTACGCCTGCGCGACGTTGGCACCGACACATTCGATTGGCGCGATCTGCTGGTCCTGGTGCGCCAGGCTCCGCGCGATTCCGCGCTGATGGCCGCCGCGCACCCGGAGGCTGCCCGCTGGGGACAGTCGGAGTTCCTGCTGGCCGAGCTGGTCGATCTGACCGCGCTGCTGCTGTGGGCGAAAACCACCGACGGCGCCAAGAACAGAAACCGGCCCCGCCCGTACCCGCGCCCCGGTGTCGACGACCCGGATACCCGCCGCGTCACCGGGCATGCCGTCCCCCTGACGGAGGTTCGAGACCGGTTGCGCGCCTTACGAACCCACGCCGAACAGAGGAGGTGAGCCTGTCGTGACCGCTGGTGGTGTCGAGCTCGGTACCGGGTATGTGTCGCTGGTCCCGTCCACCGACCAGTTCGGCCCCGGCGTGGACAAGGCCCTCGGTCAAGCCCAGGGCGGCGCCGATAGCGCGGGCCGGTCGATGGGGTCGCGGTTCGCGGCCGGGTTCACCGGTGTCTTCAAATCCGCTGTGACGGCGGGTGGTTTGGGTGCGGCGGTGTTCGGTGGCGCCGCGCTGAAGTCGGGCCTGTCGCGGTTGACGACGATCCAGAACGCCACCACCAGCCTGACGACGATCATGGGTGACGCCGCCCAGGCCGGGCAGTTGATGGAGCAGGTCAAAAAGACCGTCAACGGTACCCCGTTCAATCTCGATCAGTTCGCCGATGTGGCGAAAAACCTGGTCGCGATGAATGTTCCCGCGGCGAAGGTGCCGGGGTATCTGACCGCGATCGGTGAGGCCGCCGCCGCGTCCGGTAAGGGCGCCGAGGGGGTGTCGCAGGTCGCGGACGCGTTCGGGAAGATGGCCGCCACCGGCAAAGTCTCCCTCGACGAGGTGTGGACGGTGTCGCACGCGGGTGTGGACGCGCTCGGCATCTTGGCCAACGGGTTCGGGGTCACCACCGACGAGATGCAGAAGATGATCTCGAAGGGTGCGGTACCCGCCGACCGGGCCCTGGACCTGCTCGCCGACGGCATCGTGCACGGTTCCGACGGCGCGGCCGGGGCCACGGTCGCCCTAGCCGGCACCATGGCCGGGCTCCGCAAGACCCTGACCGGCGCGAGCGGCGGGTTCAAGTCCGCGATGGCGCGGTTCGGGGCGGGCGTGCTCGCGCCCTGGGTACCGGTGGCCACCACCACCCTCACCGGTTTGGCGGGCGGGCTGGACACGCTGACCCCGAAGATTCAGGCGTTCATGCAACGCCTCGCCGACTCCGGCGCGGTCGAGCGGTTCACCACCGCCATGGCGAATCTGCCCGCGACGATCGATCAGGTCACCAACCGGCTGGGCGGACTGGACTTCTCGACGATCAAAGACCAGATCGGGTCGGTCGTCGGCTCCCTCACACAACTGAGCACCACTGCCAGCCAGCCCAGCGGCGAGGGTGGTGGCGGGTTCTGGTCGAGTGTGGTCTCCGGCATCAGCGGGCTCGGGTCGGCACTGGGGTCGGTCGGCGTGGATGCGGTCACCGTGCTCACCGCCGCCCTGAAATCGCTCAGCGACGTTCTCACAGTGTTGGCCGACCATGTCGGGCTGGTCACCCCGCTGCTGATCGCGATGGCCGCCGCGTACGCGACCAGCCAGACCGTGCAGACCGCCTACCAGGCCGCGAAAGTCATCCAGACCCCGGCCATGTTCGCGCAGCTGGCGGTGCAACGCCAGCTGACGGCCGCGCTCGCCCAGCACACCGCCGCCCTGTCCGCGAATACCGTTGCGACCGGGGTGAACACGGGCGCCCAGACCGCCCAGACCGCCACCACTGTCCGTGCCCGGGTCGCCGCACTGGCCTCGGCGGCGGCGTCGCGGGCCGCCGCTGCCGCGCAATGGTTGTGGAACGCCGCGTTGACCGCGAACCCGATCGGCCTGGTCATCGCCGCGATCGCCGCCCTCGTGGCGGGGCTGGTGTGGTTTTTCACCCAGACCGAGACCGGCCGCCGGATGTGGGAAACGGTCTGGGGCGGAATCCAAGTCGCGGTGTCTGCCGCCTGGTCCTACATCAAACCGATCTGGGATGGGTTCCTGGCCGCGCTGGGCTGGATCGGCGACAAACTGGGCTGGTTGTGGTCCAACGTGGTGTCGCCGGTGCTCGGCTGGATCGGCTCCGCGTTTTCGGCCTGGTGGGCCGGAGTGCAGGTGTACCTGGGGCTGTGGCGGACCGGGCTGTCCGAGGCCGGGGATGTCGTGTCCGGGTGGTGGTCGTTCATCCAGCCGATCTTCGGGTTCGTCGCAGATCTGGTGTCGGCGTGGTGGTCCGGGGTACAGGTGTATCTGGGCTGGTGGAAGACCGGACTCACCGAGGCCGGGACGGTGGTGTCCGGGTTCGCCGACGGTGTGCAAGCCGGGTGGCGGCTGATCGGTGCCGCGATCGAGACCGGCAAGCGCTGGTTCACCGATCTACGTGATGTCGTGGTGCAGGCGATCGGGAAGATCCTGGAGTACTGGGACAAGATCAAAGGTATCGTCGGCACGGTCGGCGACGTCGCGGGCAAGATCGGCGGGGCGATCGGTTCCGCGGTCACCCACGTGATTCCCGGTCTGGCGCAAGGTGGTTCGGTCAACGGGCTCGGCGGCGGAACCTCCGACAGTATCCCTGCGCTGTTGTCGGCGGGCGAGCATGTGGTCACCGCCCGCGAGGTCGCCGCCGTCGGCGGGCACACCGGCATGTACCGGCTCCGCGCCGCCATGCGCGCCGGTGCGTTGCGGTTCGCGGGCGGAGGCGCTGTCCCGCACGGCATCCGCGACGCCCTCGCCGCCGCGCGACGGGTGACCGGGCACCCGTACCTGTGGGGCGGGATCGGCCCGGACCGGTTCGACTGCTCGGGGT